>NZ_JBEZYB010000002.1:0-340729 GCF_040638285.1 Amycolatopsis sp. NPDC026612 | reverse complement strand
CCCCTCGCCGGCCCCCCGCGTTGGTGCTCAATAGGGGGGGCGCGCCGCCCGGGGGGGGGCGGGGGCGGGGGGGGCGGGCCCCCCCCGGGGGGGCCCCCCCCCCACGTCGTCGTCAGCAGCACGAACTGGACGTGCGTGAGGTCGTGCGGCGCCAGCGCGGCCCGCATCGCCCGCTGCCAGGCCAGCGTCACGCGCCACAGCAGGAAGCCGGGGCTGCGTCCGGGGCCGGGCAGGCGGGACTCCGGTGTGGTCATACCCGCGAGTTTGCCTCGGCCAGCCTCGCCAGGGCTCGCATCGCGTCGGGAGTGTCCGAAGTGACCTGCGGGCCGAACCCGTCGGGGCCGTCGACGGTGACGCGGTAGGTGATCCGCGTCCCGCCGTCGACGTCGGCGAGGACGTGCTCGAACCGCAGGTACGCGTCCGGCAGCCGGGTCTCGTCGGTGAAGCTCCGGCCCTCGGTGACCTCGGTGAGGGTGAACGGGATCGGCGGCATGCCGTCCATCGTCATCGTGCCGCTGGTGCCGACGGCGAAGGACGCGTCGAGGACCACGGACCGGACGCCCGCGTCCCACTCCGGCCAGCGGCCGGTGTCGGCCCAGAGCGGCCAGATCGCCGCGGCGGGAGCGGTGGACGTTTCGCTGTGCTCGTACTCGTAAACTGTCATGCGAGCAGACTATATGCACGCATACTAAAACGCAAGCGGCCGGACGGCCGGCCTGGCGGGGGTGGTCAGTTCGCCGAGCGCAGCTTGTCGTAGTAGGCGACGCAGTCCGCGTACACCGGGAGGATGCCCTGGTCGAGGGCTTCGGCCAGGGTCGGCGCGTCGCGGTCCTTGCCGGACAGCACCGGCTCGATGTCCGCGGGCCACGGCAGGTCCAGCGCGGGGTCGAGCGGCGTGATGCCGTGCTCGCCCGCCGGGTTGTACGGCTCCGAGCAGAAGTACGACATCACGGTGTCGTCTTCGAGGGCGATGAAGCCGTGGCCGAGGCCTTCGGCGAGGTACATGGCGCGGAACTCGCGCGAGTCGAGCACGACCGTGTCCCACTGGCCGAAGGTCGGCGACCCCACGCGGATGTCGACGACGACGTCGAGCAGCGAGCCGCGCGGGCAGTAGATGTACTTCGCCTGGCCGGGAGGGGTGTCGGCGAAGTGGATGCCGCGGATCGTGCCGCGCCGGGACACGCTGTGGTTCGACTGGCCGAGCCGCAGCGGGTGGCCGACCGCCGCGCGGAAGACGTCTTCCTGGAAGGGGGCGACGAACAGGCCCCGGTCGTCGGGGAACGCCCGGGGGGAGAACTCGAAGGCGTCCGGGACGCGCAGCCGGCGGAATTGCATGGCGTCACCTTATCGGGCGCCAACAAAACCGGACGGACGTCTTGGGAATTGCCGGGAAATCGCGTCCGGTGTGACATCAACCGCACCGAGGGGTCACCGGCGGCGGGGGACCTGTCACAATGAACGAACCGCCGCGTCCGCGGCCATCGCCAGACCCACGGCACCGATGGCCGACGTGACGCCTCGCCGACAGGCCGGCGCTACCGCGCTGGGCTGCCGTGCCGGAGGAAGTTCCCATGTCCGGGTGCGCCTTCGCCCCGCAGATATGGTCCCCGCGCTCGCAGGCCCAGGAGAATTCCAGTGACCCACGTTCGAACCGCGAGTTCCGTCATTCCCACTGGGAGAATGACGGAAGCGACGACAGGAAACCCCATGAACGACCCCACCGGTGCCGTCGCGCCGGTCACCGACGAAGAGATCTTCACCGGGCACGAGGGCGGCAAGCTCTCGGTGGCGGCCACCCGCCCGATTTCCAGCCCGCGTGACCTTTCGATCGCGTACACACCCGGTGTGGCGAAGGTGAGCCGCGCGATCGCCGAGGACGCGGCCAAGGCCAAGCGCTACACGTGGGCGGACCGGCTGGTCGTCGTGGTCAGCGACGGGACGGCGGTGCTCGGCCTCGGCGACATCGGCGCCCGCGCGTCGCTGCCGGTCATGGAGGGCAAGTCGGTGCTCTTCAAGACCTTCGGCGGCCTCGACTCGATCCCGCTGGTGCTGGACACGACCGACGTGGACGAGATCGTCGAGACGCTGGTGCGGCTGCGGCCGTCGTTCGGGGCCGTCAACCTCGAGGACGTCTCCGCGCCCCGGTGCTTCGAGCTGGAGGACAAGCTCAAGGAGGCGCTGGACTGCCCGGTCATGCACGACGACCAGCACGGCACGGCGATCGTGACGCTGGCCGCGCTGCGCGGCGCCAACCTGGTGCTCGACCGGGCTATCGCCGACCAGCGCGTGGTCGTCTCCGGCGCCGGCGCGGCGGGCGTGGCCTGCGCGAAGATCCTCCGGGAGGCCGGCATCGGCGACGTCACGGTGCTCGACTCGCGCGGCATCATCCACGAGGGCCGGGCCGGCCTGAACCCGGTCAAGGAGCGGCTGGCCGCGACGACGAACAAGGCCGGCCTGCGGGGCGGGCTGGCGGAGGCGCTGGAAGGCGCGGACGTGTTCCTCGGCCTGTCCGGCGCGACGATCGACGAGTCGCTGCTGGCCCGGATGGCGGGCGGCGGCATCGTCTTCGCACTGTCCAATCCGGACCCGGAAGTGCACCCGGACGTGGCGGCGCGCTACGCGTCGATCGTGGCCACCGGGCGCAGTGACTTCCCGAACCAGATCAACAACGTGCTGGCGTTCCCCGGCGTCTTCCGCGGCGCGCTGGATTCCGGCGCGCGGTCGATCACGGAGGGCATGAAGCTGGCGGCCGCCGAGGCGATCGTTTCGGTGGCGATGGACGACCTGGGCCCGGACCGGATCGTCCCCAGCCCGCTCGACCCGCGCGTGGCTCCCGAGGTCGCGGCCGCGGTGGCGAAGGCCGCGGAGGCGGACGGCGTCACAGCCTGACCCCCTCACCAGCGCCAAAGCGGCACTTTCACGTGAAAGTGCCGCTTTGCGCTGCAAACCGTAGCTTTCACGTGAAAGTGGCGGGTTAGGGGAGAAGGGCGGGGAGGCGGTGGCGGGGGACGTCGACCAGGCGCAGGTCCACCAGGTCCGATGGGACGTCGAGGGAGACGTTCGCGAGGCGTGCGTGCGCGCGGGTCAGGACCTCGTCCTGGTGCTCCACCGCGTCCGCGACCACCACCGCGTGGCGGTTGTCCGGTGTGCTGCGCAGGTACCGCACCGCGTACTTCCCCCGGACCAGTGCCGCGAGCGCCTCCTGGGACGCCTGGTCCGCCAGGTCCGGGTGGGCGTTCGGCAGCAGCAGCGCCAGCCGCCGGGCGTTCGTGCCCAGCAGCGTCCGCAGCAGCCACGGGCCGGGGTCGGCCGAGAGGTCCATCGCGATCGCGTCACCCTCCGGTCCGGAAATCGACCAGTCCACCGGTCGCGACTCCAGCGACAGCCCGCCCGCGGTGGCGATCTCCTTCAGCTTCTCCAGCAGGGCCGGCTTCGTCCCCGCGGACTCCACCGACTGCGGCCCGTGCGTGTAGATCGCCTTGCCGCTTCGCATCTTCTTGGCCTTGGCCGTCGGCTGGCAGACGTACAGGTCCGCCGCGCTGCCGATCGCCTGCGCCCCGAAGTACCGGTTGAAGCCGGGCAGGATCGCCTCGAAGGTGAGCCCGAGCGTGGCCAGCGACCGCTGCACCTGCGCGCCGAGCGCCGGGTGGCGCGGGCTGTAGCCGTACGCCAGCAGCAGCCGTCCCTCGCTCGGCTCCCGCAGCGCCTGCACCCCGCGGGCGGCGAACAACCCCATGCCTTCGGGCGTGTACGGCGGGTCGCTGAACACCAAGCCGGCGTCGCCGGTCAACGCCGGTGGCAGGCCGACGCGCAGGTCCGCGTGCACGGTCCGGATCTCGCGGCCGCCGCGATCGTCGAGGTAGGCGAGCACGCGCTCGTCCAGGTCGACGACCGTCAGCGACGCCGACGGGCAGACCGCCCGCACCGCCAGCGACGTCAGGTCGTGGTCCCCGAGGAACAGCAGCCGCGTCGAGGCCAGGTCGTACTGCGCGTCCAGCCAGAGCGCGCGGCGCAGCACGGTCTCCGGCGTCGCCTGCACGTGGTCGAGCGCGGCCAGCGGGGACGGCACCTCGGCCACCCACTCGGCGACCTTCGGCAGCAGTTCGTGCGTGGCCACGGCTTCGTCGAGCGGGTCGGCGTAGCGGGGCGCGCGGTACTGCAGGTACGACGCCGCGACGCCGGGGGCGATCCGCAGGCGGTCGCCGCTGCGGTCGAGGTCGTCGCCGAGGGCGGCGAGCACGGCTTCCACGCTGCGCCGGGGGGCCGTGCTCAGCCGCACCAGCTCGCCGAGGTCGTGGTCGCCGGTGCGCAGCAGGTCGAGGACGCGGTACAGCGGGCGGACGCCGACGCCGTGCGCGGCGAGGACGTCGTCGAGTGCCTTCACGGGCCACGAGCCTAGTCACCACGTGCCGGAACGGCGTGCCAACCACCGCCGACTCGGCTACGGTCGGACGGACCGGGACATGGGAGTGGCAGTGACCATCGAATTCCGCGATGTGACCAAGCAGTATCCCGACGGGACGGTCGCCGTCGACAAGCTGAACCTCACGGTCGAAGACGGCACGATCACCGTGTTCGTCGGCCCGTCCGGCTGCGGCAAGACGACGTCGCTGCGGATGATCAACCGGATGGTCGAGCCGACCGCCGGGCAGGTGCTGCTCGACGGCAAGGACGTCGCCGAGGGCGACCCGGCGCTGCTGCGCCGCGGCATCGGCTACGTCATCCAGCACGCCGGTCTCTTTCCACATCGGACGGTGCTGGACAACATCGCCACCGTGCCCCTGCTGTCGGGCTGGGACAAGGCGAAGGCGCGCACGCGGGCCGCCGAGCTGCTGGAGATCATCGGCCTGCCGGTCGAGCTCGGCAAGCGGTACCCGGCGCAGCTTTCGGGCGGCCAGCAGCAGCGCGTCGGCGTCGCCCGCGCGCTCGCCGCGGACTCGCCGGTGCTGCTGATGGACGAGCCGTTCTCCGCGGTCGACCCGATCGTGCGCGAAGACCTGCAGAACGAGCTGCTGCGGTTGCAGTCGCAGCTGGGCAAGACCATCGTGTTCGTCACGCACGACATCGACGAGGCGGTCCGGCTCGGGGACAAGGTCGCGGTGATGCGCGTCGGCGGCAAGCTCGCCCAGTACGGCACGCCCGCCGACGTCCTGCGGCACCCGGTGGACGACTTCGTCGCGTCGTTCGTCGGCCGGGACCGCGGCTACCGCGGCCTGTCGTTCCTCTCCGCCGAAGGCGTCGAGGTCAAGGACCTGGAGCTGGTCGAGATCGGCTCCGCCGTGCCCGCGAGCGACAGCTGGCGGCTCGCGGTCAACACCGAGAAGCAACCCCGCGGCTGGCTGCCGCCGAACTCCACTGTGGACGGTCCGCTCACCGAGGACGGCCTCGTGGCCGGTGGTTCGCTCTGGGTGCGGGGAACGCCGATCCGCGGCGCGCTGGACGCGGCGCTGTCGTCTCCGGCCAGCCTCGGCGTGGTCGTGGACGAAGACCACCGGGTGCTCGGCGCCGTGGTCGCACGGCAGGTTTTGGACGTGATCGAGGCGACCCCGCAGGCGTCATGAGCTTCTTCGACGAGCTCGGGCGCTACCTGAGCAGCGCGAACAACCGCGGCCAGATCCTGGGTGACCTGGGCGACCACGTCTACCTCGCGCTGCTCCCGCTGGTCATCGGGATCGTCCTGGCGATCGCGGCGGGCTGGCTCGGCCACCGCTGGCGGCCCGCGCGACGGGTGCTGACGGTGCTGGCCAACCTGCTCTACACGATCCCGTCGCTCGCGCTGTTCGTCGTCATCCCCGGCCTGATCGGGTCGAAGATCCTCGACAGCGTCAACGTCGTCGTCGCGCTGACCGTCTACACCACGGCGCTGCTGGTCCGCCCGGTGCTCGACGCACTCGACGCGGTGCCGGGGCCGGTGGTCGCCGCCGCGACCGCCGTCGGGTACAAGCCGGTGCGCCGGTTCTTCGCCGTCGAGCTGCCGTTGTCCGTGCCGGTGCTGGCGGCCGGCGTGCGGGTCGCGGCGGTCAGCAACATCAGCCTGGTCAGCGTGGGCGCGCTGATCGGCACCGGCGGCCTCGGCGTGCTGTTCACCGACGGGTTCCAGCGCGAGTACTTCTCGCCGATCGTGGTCGGCATCGTGCTGACGCTGCTGCTCGCGCTCGTCGTCGACCTGGTCCTGGTGGGTTCGCGAAACCTGCTGACGCCGTGGGAACGGGTGAGTGCCGCGTGATCACCGATCTCGTCCACTGGTTCGGCGACCCGGCCCACTGGTCCGGGCCCGACGGCATCCCGCAGCGGCTGCTGGAACACCTCGGCTACACGGCGTTTTCGCTGGTGATCGCCCTGGTGATCGCCGTGCCGCTGGGTCTGTTCGTCGGCCACACCGGCCGCGGTGGCGTCGCGCTGGTGAGTGCAGGCAACGCCATCCGCGCGCTGCCGACGCTGGGGCTCGTCACGTTCCTGTTCCTGCTCTTCACCGAAAGCGTCACCTCGACGATCATCGGGCTCGTCGTGCTGGCCGTGCCGCCGATCCTGGCCGGCACGTACGCCGGGCTGCAGGCGACCGACCACGGCGTGGTCGACGCCGCCGAGGGGATCGGGATGACCGGCTGGCAGCGGTTGTGGCAGGTCGAGGTGCCGATCTCGCTGCCGCTCGTGCTCGGCGGCATCCGCAACGCCGTGCTGCAGCTCGTGGCGACCGCCGCGGTGGCCGCGTACGTCGGCCTCGGTGGCCTCGGCCGGTTCCTGCTCGACGGACTGGCCATTTTGGACTATTCCGAGGTCATCGCGGGCGCACTGCTGACGACGTTGCTGGCCGTCGTCCTGGACCTGCTCTTCGCGGCGCTGAACCGGGCCCTGGTGCCCCGGGGCGTCCGGCTCGCCGCGGCCGGGAAGAAGGGGGCGGCGTGAAGCGGCTGGTCGTTCTTGTGGTTCTGGTGCTGGCCGCCGGCTGCGGCAACCCGCTGGCCGGCGGCGGCGAAGGTGGCGCTTCGGGCGACATCATCATCGGGGCGTCCGACGTCGGCGAAAGCCTGCTCCTGGCCCAGATCTACGCCGGGGCGCTGCGGGCCGCGGGTGCGACGAACGTGACCGTGCGGCCGCCGGTCGGCAGCCGCGAGGTCGTCGTGAAGGCGCTGCAGGACAAGTCGCTGTCGGTCGTGCCGGACTACAGCGGGAACCTGTTGCGCTACTTCGACAAGAACACCACCGCGACGACGTCCCAGGACGTCTACGCGCAGCTTCGGCAGAAGGTCCCGCCGGGGTTCGAGGTGCTGGACCAGGCGCCGGCGGAGGACAAGGACCTGCTCGTCGTCGGCCCGCAGCTGGCGGCCACAGGCGTGAAGACGTTCTCGGACCTGGGGCAGCGCTGCCGCGAGCTGGTGTTCGGCGGGCCGGGCCAGTGGAGCAGCCGCTGGAAGGACAAGATCAAGTCGTTGTACGGCTGCGAGTTCAAGGAAATCCGGACGACCGACACGGGCGGGCCGGTGACGGTGGCGGCGCTGAAATCCGGTGACGTGCAGGTGGCGGACCTGTTCAGCACGTCGTCGACGATCGCCGCCAACGGGTTCGTGCCCCTGGTCGACGACAAGAACATGTTCCCGGCGCAGAACATCGTGCCGCTGGTGGCGCGGGGAACGCTGTCGCCTCCGGAAGCCGCGGCGCTGAACCGGGTGTCGGCGGCGCTGACGACCGAGCAGCTCACGCGGCTCAACGTCGAGTTCACCGAGGAGAAGCGCAACCCGCTGGACATCGCGGAAGACTTCCTCGCCCGGGCTTAGTGGTCGACGGCCAGCTTGACGCCGAGGCCGATGAAGATGCCCCCGGTGGCGACCTCGATCCGGCGCTGGTTCTTCTTCCGCCGGACCCACCCGCCGACGCGGCCGGCGAGCACGCCGACGGTGCCGTCGACGAGGAACTCGAACACGATCATGATCGCCCCGAGGACGGCGAACTGCAGCCAGACGTGGTCTTTCGCCGGGTCGATGAACTGCGGGAGGAACGCGATGGTGAAGGTGACCATCTTCGGGTTGAGCAGGTTGGTCAGCAGGCCGCTCAGGTAGGCGCGGTCGCTCTTTCGTTCGACCAGTGGCTTGCGGTTCCGGATGGCCTGCGCCCCGAGGTACACGAGGTAAGCGGCGCCGGCGATCCTCACGACGGTGAAGGCGACGGGCACGGCGGCGAAGAGCGCGGCCAGCCCGGCCGCCGCCACCGCGACGTGGATCGCCTCGCTCGTGGCGACCCCGGCGGTGGCGAGCAGGCCGGCCTTCGGGCCGCCGCGCATGCCGCAGCCGAGGATGAAGAGCAAGTCCGGCCCGGGCATGACCATCGCGATCGCGGTGGTGGCGAGGAAGGCCAGGAGGAGGTGCTGGTCGACCGGCATGGTTCGATCCTGACACGCCGGCCGCCCCGCACGAACTCCTTTTCCGCCCCCCGGGGGGGCCTCGAACAGGAACTCCTCTTCCGGGCCGGGGCCTCAGCCGCGCACGGCCGCCGCGACGCGGGCCGCGTCCTCGATGGCCTGCTCCGGCGGCTCCTCCGGCAGCGGCAGCAGCACCACCGAGCCGCTTCCCGCCTCGTGGAGAGCCCGGACCGCCGCCGCGCACTGGTCCAGGTCACCGCAGATGGCCAGCCGGTCGATCCACTCCGGCCGCAGGCTCGCTGCCAGCTCGTCCACCGTCGACGTCGAATCCAGCAGGGCCAGCAGCTCCCCGGCGAACGGCAGGCCCTCCACCTGCACCCGCGATCCGGGGGTCAGGGACTCCGCGACCGTCCGGCGCGCCCGCTCGCGGTCGCCGAGGGCCAGCCAGTTGTACGTCACCACCGCGTGGTGGGCCGGCGCGCCTTCCGCCGCGCGGCCCGGGGCGATGCCCGCCAGCGCCGTCCGGACGTACTCCGGCGGGGCCGGCTCGGCGAGGATCGTGCCGTCCGCCGCCGCGCCCGCCACCGCGAGGGACTTCGGGCGCCGGACGCCCGCCACCAGTGGGGGCGGCGACGACGGCGGGAACACCAGCTCGACGTCGTCCAGGTGGACGTGCCGGCCGTCCATCGAGACCCGCTCGCCCGCCAGCAGCCGCCGGACCGCCACCAGCGTCTCCTCCAGCGCCGCCAGCGGGGACGCCGGGTACGCCCCGATCTGCCGCATCCACGACGCGACGCCGTGCCCGAACCCGGCGATCAGCCGGTCCGGGTGCAGCTCGGCCAGCGCCGCGACCTCCATCGCCGCGATCGCCGGGTTGCGCGCCACCGCCGGCAGCACCCCGATGCCCACCTTGATCGTCGACGTCACCGCCAGCGCCGTCGCGACCGTGGCGACGCCGGCCGCCCAGAAGCAGTCCTCGACCAGCCACACCTCGTCGAGACCCGCGTCTTCGGCCTGGCGCGCGAGGTCGCGCAGCTTGGCCGGCGGCTGCTCCCGGTTGATCCGGACACCGACCGACGTCGTGGGTGCGTACATGCGCAGCCTCCTGTTCAGATCCGCGAGAACGCGGGCGCGTACTCGAACGCGCCCACCTGGGTGGGTGCGTAGGCGGCCAGCGTCCGGGCCTGGAAGTGCTTGCCCCACTTCGGGTCCGGTGAAGTGATCGACAGGGTCGCCGCTTCGGCGAACGCGAACCGGGAGTAGTAGGCGGGCCTGCCGACCAGGACGACCAGGCCGTAGCCGAGGGCGTCCGCCGCACCGAGGACGGCGTGCACCAACGCCGAGCCGACGCCGCCGGCCTGGTGCGCGGGCAGCACGCCGAGCGGGCCGAGCCCGACCGCGGCCGCGGTGTCGTCGCCGAGGCGGGCGCGGCTGCAGCACACGTGCCCGACGACGGCACCCTCGCGGACGGCGACCAGGGAGAGGGCGGTGATCAGGTCGCCTTCGGCACGGAGTTCGTCCACGAGCGGAGCCTCGACCGGGGTGACGCCCGCTTCGCGCCGGAACGCTTCGCTGTGGACGGCGTGGATCGCGGCCTGGTCGCCAGGTGTCTCGCGGCGGATCAGCATGATCGCCACCTTGCCGTGAACCGGCGGGGGAGGGCAATCGGGTTTGGGCTGCGCCCCCCGGTTTCCACGCTACCGGAGGGCACCGACAGTTCCGGGCCTGCGACGACGAAGGCCCCCGCACCGGAAGTGCGAGGGCCTTCGTCGGTCAAGCGATCAGTCGAACGCCTTCGAGATCAGCGCCTTCTGCTCGACCTCGTGCACCTTCGACGAGCCGGCCGACGGGGCCGCCATCGGGCGCCGCGAGACGACCTGCAGGCCCGAGAGCACCTCCGGGAACTTCCGGGGCAGGTTCAGGCCGAAGAACGGCCACCCACCCTGGTTCTCCGGCTCCTCCTGGACCCACGCGACCTGCGTCGCGTTCGTGTACCGCTCCAGCGCCGCCAGCAGCTTCTTCTTCGGCAGCGGGTAGTACTGCTCGATCCGCACGATCGCGACGTCGTCGACCTCGCGCTTCGTCCGCTCCGCCACGAGCTCCCAGTACAGCTTCCCGGAGGTCAGCAGCACCTTGCGGATCTTCGCCGGGTCCGGGGTGACGTCGTCGATGACGGACATGAAGCGGCTTTCGCCGATGAAGTCCTCGACACCCGACGTCGCGGCCTTGTTGCGCAGCATCGACTTCGGCGTGAAGACGACCAGCGGCCGCTGGATGCCGTCGAGGGCGTGGCGGCGCAGCAGGTGGAAGTAGTTCGCCGGGGTGGACGGCACCGCCACCGTCATCGAGCCCTCCGCGCACAGCGAGAGGAACCGCTCGATGCGGCCGGAGGTGTGGTCCGGGCCCTGGCCCTCGTGGCCGTGCGGCAGCAGCAGCACGACGTCCGAGCGCTGGCCCCACTTGGCCTCGCCCGAGGAGATGTACTCGTCGATGACGGTCTGCGCGCCGTTGACGAAGTCACCGAACTGCGCTTCCCACATCACCAGTGACTCGGGGTTGGCCACCGAGTAGCCGTACTCGAAGCCGACGGCCGCGTACTCCGACAGCGCGGAGTCGTAGATCATCACGCGGCCCTGGCCGTCGGCCAGGTTCTGCAGCGGCGAGTACTCCTGGCCGGTCTTGCGGTCGATGAACACCGAGTGCCGCTGGGTGAACGTGCCGCGGCGCGAGTCCTGGCCGGACAGCCGGACCAGACGGCCCTCCATCGCCAGCGACCCGAACGCCAGCAGCTCGCCGAAGGCCCAGTCGATGTCGCCTTCGCGGGACATCTTGTGGCGGCGCTCCATCACCGGCTTGACGCGCGGGTGCGGCGTGAAGCCCTCGGGGACCTCGACGAACGCGTCGCCGATGTGCTCGATGACCTGGCGGTCGACCGACGTCTTCACCTTGGCGGGGACCTGCTGCTCCTCCTCGACGGAGGGGCTGGCCTTCGCCGGGTGCTTCTCCAGCTCCCGGACCTCGTTGAAGACGTGCTCCAGCTGGCTCGAGAAGTCGCGCAACGCGGCCTCGGCCTCTTCGACGGAGATGTCCCCGCGGCCGATCAGCGACTCGGTGTAGGTCTTCCGCACCGAACGCTTGGTGTCGATGATGTCGTACATCGCCGGCTGCGTCATCGAAGGGTCGTCGCCCTCGTTGTGGCCGCGGCGGCGGTAGCAGATCAGGTCGATGACGACGTCCTTGTGGAACGCCTGCCGGTACTCGACGGCCAGCTTGGCCACCCAGTGCGCGGCCTCCGGGTCGTCGCCGTTGACGTGGAAGATCGGCGAGCCGATCATCTTCGCGACGTCGGTGGCGTACTGGCTGGAGCGCGAGTGCTCCGGCGCGGTGGTGAAGCCGACCTGGTTGTTGACGATGACGTGCACGGTGCCGCCGGTGCGGTACCCGCGCAGCAGCGACAGGTTCAGCGTCTCGGCGACGACGCCCTGGCCCGCGAAGGCCGCGTCGCCGTGCATCAGAACGGGCAGCACGGTGTAGCCCTCGCCGCCCTTGTCGAGGATGTCCTGCTTCGCGCGGACGATGCCCTCGAGCACCGGGTCCACGGTCTCCAGGTGCGACGGGTTCGCGGTCAGCGACACCTTCGTCTCGCCGTCGCCGAACATGCGGAAGTACTTGCCCTCGGCGCCGAGGTGGTACTTCACGTCACCGGAGCCGTGCGCCTGGCCCGGGTCGAGGTTGCCCTCGAACTCCTGGAAGATCTGGCTGATCGGCTTGCCGACGATGTTGGCCAGCACGTTCAGCCTGCCGCGGTGCGGCATGCCGATGACGACCTCGTCGAGCTCGTGCTCGGCGGCCTTGTCCAGCAGTGTGTCGAGCAGCGGGATCGCCGTCTCGCCGCCTTCGAGGCTGAACCGCTTCTGGCCGACGTACTTGGTCTGCAGGAACGTCTCGAACGCCTCGGCGGCGTTCAGCTTCGAGAGCACGTACTTCTGGACCGCGGGGTCCGGCTTCTCGTGCGGGATCTCGACGCGCTCCTGGATCCAGCGGCGCTCCTCGGGGTCGAGGATGTGGGTGTACTCGATGCCGACCGTGCGGCAGTACGAGTTGCGCAGCACGCCCAGGATGTCGCGCAGCTTCATCCGCTCCTGGCCGGCGAAGCCACCGACCGGGAACTCGCGGTCGAGGTCCCAGAGGGTGAGTCCGTGGGACAGGACGTCCAGGTCCGCGTGGCTGCGCTGGCGGTAGTTCAGCGGGTCGGTGTCGGCCATCAGGTGGCCGCGCATCCGGAACGCGTCGATCAGCTCGATCACGCGGGCGGTCTTGTCGACCGGGCCGTCCGGGATGTCGGCGACCCAGCGGATCGGCTCGTACGGCAGGCGCAGGCTGGTGAAGACGTCGTCGTAGAAGCCGTCCTCGCCGAGCAGCAGCTGGTGGATGCGCTTGAGGAACTCGCCCGACTCCGCGCCCTGGATGATGCGGTGGTCGTAGGTCGAGGTCAGCGTCATGATCTTGCTGATGCCGAGGTCGACCAGGGTCTTCTCGCTGGTGCCCTCGAAGGCGGCCGGGTACTGCATGGCGCCGACGCCGATGATGGCGCCCTGCCCGGCCTGCAGGCGCGGCACCGAGTGGTTGGTGCCGATGCCGCCCGGGTTGGTCAGCGAGATCGTGGTGCCGGAGAAGTCGTCGGCCGTGAGCTTGTTGTTGCGGGCCTTCTTGACGATCTCCTCGTAGGCCTGCCAGAACTGCAGGAACGACATGTCCTCGACGGACTTGACCGAGGCCACGACGAGGTTGCGCGACCCGTCCTTGCCCTTCATGTCGATCGCGAGCCCGAAATTGACGTGCTCCGGCGTGATCGCGAACGGCTTCCCGTCGATCTGCTGGTAGTGCCGGTTCATGTTCGGGAAGTCCTTCAGCGCCCGCACCATGGCGTAGCCGATGAGGTGCGTGAAGGAGATCTTGCCGCCGCGCGTGCGCTTGAGGTGGTTGTTGATGACGATGCGGTTGTCCGCCATCAGCTTCGCCGGGACCGCGCGCACGCTGGTCGCGGTGGGGACGCTCAGCGAGGCGTCCATGTTCTTGGCGATGGCCGCCGCGGCCCCGCGGAGCTGCTTCGACTCCGGCTCTTCCTTGGCCTGCGGCTTGGCGTCGGCCTTCGGCTCGGCCTTCGCGGCCGGCTTCGGCGCCACCTGCTTAGGAGCTGCCTGCTTCGGGGCCGCCTTGGCGGGGGCCGGCTGGGTCGCCGGCGCCGTCGACGACTGCTTGGCAGCCGACTCCGCGTTCTGGACTGCCTTGGCCGAGGGCCGGCTCGCCTGACCGTTGGTGGCGGGCTTGGCTTCGGCCTGCTGCCGGGCGGTGTCCGCCTTGGCCTGGGCGCTCTGCGTCGGCTTGAAGTCCGCGAAGAAGTCGTGCCATGCGGCATCGACTGAAGAAGGGTCGGCGAGGAACTGGTCGTACATCTCTTCGACCAGCCACTCGTTGGGGCCGAACTGTGACGCAGGGCTGCTGCTGGACACGGCTGGGACTCGCCTCTATCCGTCTCGATCTCGATCTTGAATCCGCTGATGCGCCTACCAGGCTAACCCCCTCGGTGACCGCGATGTGATGGAACCAGGCTGTGTGAGGCGTGGCGCACTAGGGGATCGGTCACTGACTCGATCAAGATGTGCTAAGGGAACCTTAAGCCCTGGACCCGGTACAGCGTTTCCGGCGCCTCAGCCCGTCGCGTCGATGGCCTCGGCGAGGTCCGCGGGAAGGTCGTACGGCGGCTCGTGGGGGACCAGTTTGACGGCCTTGTGCAGCTGGTCCGTCGCCAGCAGCCCGGCGATGTCCCGCATCACCGGCGTGACGTCGGTGATCGCGGTGATCCACTCGTCGACGTAGTGGTCGACGGCCTCGCCGCTCAGCCCGATCTGGATGGCGCGGAAGTTCAGCGCGGTGTGGTCGAGATCTCGCTCGGGGTCCCACTGGATGCGGACCGGGCTGGTCTTGAGCTGCTGCTTCCAGGCCGCTTCGTCCTGGTCACGGCGGGGTTTGCTGAGCGCGGCGTTGGCGAGGGCCCACTCGAAGCCGCCGCGCGTGATGTCGATGGCCAGGACCCGCTCCTGGCCCGGCTTGCTCCCGTAGCCGCAGCGGTAGGCCATCCACCGGAACGACGGCTTGATCCACGTCATCCGGTCCCGCTTGAAGGGCTCGACGAACGTCTGCCGCTCGAGCGCGGCGTCGGCGATGGCGGGCGGGTAGGCCTGGTAGACCCGGACGGTGGTCCCGGTCTGCGCCGCGCGGATCTGCCGGTCGGGGACCCGCTTCTCTTCGAACATGCCCGTCATGCTCCCAGCGCCGCGGCCGCCCGGCCACGGGCTTTCGTGCGCAAGGAGGCATCTCGCGTGACTGGGGCCGGAACCCGCGTGACTGGGGCCGGAACCCGCGTGACTGGGGCCGGAACCCGCGTGACTGGGGCCGGAACTCGCGAGTTACGGGCCCGATCACGCGAGTTGCGGGTTCAGCCGAGGGACCAGAGGCGGGCGTAGTGGCCGTCGGCCGCCAGGAGCTCTTCGTGGGTTCCGGTTTCCGCGATCCGGCCGTGGTCCAGGACCACGATGCGGTCCGCGCGGGCCGCCGTGGCGAGGCGGTGGGCGACCACGAACGTCGTGCGGCGGTGGGCCACGTGCTCCGTCGCGCGGAGGACCGCTGCCTCCGTGGACGGGTCCAGGGCCGCCGTCGCCTCGTCGAGCAGCAGCACGTCCGGGTCGACCAGCTCCGCCCGGGCCAGCGCCACCAGCTGCCGCTGGCCCGCCGACAGCGAGCGGCCGCGTTCGCCCACCGGCTGCAGGAAGCCCGACGGCAGGGCGGCGACGCCGTCGAGCGCGCCGACCGCGCGGACCGCCGCCTCGACCTCCGCGTCGGAAGCCGCCGGGCGCCCGTACCGGACGTTGTCGGCGACCGTGCCCGAGAACAGGTGCGCCTCCTGCGGCACCACCCCCATCCGGCGCCGCATCCCGGCCAGGTCGTACTCGCGGACGTCGGTGCCGTCGATCCGGACCTCCCCGCCGGTGACGTCGTAGAAGCGCGCCACCAGCTTCACCGCTGTCGACTTCCCGGCGCCGGTCGCGCCGACGAGCGCGATCGTCTCGCCCGCCGCGACGTCCAGCGAGAACTGCTCCAGCGCCTTGTTCTCGGTGCCGGCGTAGGCGAAGTCGACCTCCTTGAACGACACTTCGCCGCGCAGCCGCGGCGGCATCGCCACCGGGTGCTCGGCCGCCGGCACCGAAGTCGGCGTCCGCAGCAGGTCGCCGATCCGGTTCAGGCCGACGCTCGCCTGCTGGTAGCCGTCGAACACCGCCGACAGCTGCTGGATCGGCGAGAAGAACTGCTGCAGGTACAGCAGGAACGCGAGCAGCACGCCGGCCGACAGCGTGCCCGCCGAGACGCGGTTCGCGCCCGCCACCAGCACCGTCGTCGTCGCCAGGTCCGACATCAGCGCCACCAGCGGGAAGTACGTCGCCACGTACCGCTGGGCCCGCAGCCGCGAGCGCCGGTAGTCGTCGCTGCGCGAAGCGAACGCCTCCGCGGAGCGGTCTTCGCGCGTGTACGCCTGCGCGACCCGCAACCCGCTGACGTTCTCCTGCATGTCCGCGTTCACGACGCTGACCCGCTCGCGGGCCTCGTTGTACGCCTTCGACGCCGACCGCCGGAAGATCACCGTGGCCACCGCCAGCACCGGCATCATCGCCAGCGCGTACAGCGCCAGCCCGGCGTCGGTGACCAGCAGCGCGGCGGTGATCCCGGCCAGCGTCAGCGCGCTGACCACCGCGGTGGCGAGCCCGGTCTGCAGGAACGTCGACAGCGCGTCGACGTCCGTCGTCATCCGGGTCATGATCTTCCCGGACAGTTCCCGCTCGTAGTAGTCGAGCCCGAGCCGCTGCAGGTGCGCGTAGCTGCGGACGCGCAGCGCGTACAGGACTGTTTCGCCGACCCGCGAAGTCAGCCGCGTCTGCGCGAACACCACCAGCCAGTCGGCCGCGATCACCAGGGCGCCGATCCCGGCGGCGAGCCAGATCATCCACTCGACGCCCGCGCGGACACCGTGGTCGACGCCGAACTGGTACAGCCCCGGCAGCGCGATCGACGCCAGCGCGTCCGCCGCCACCAGCCCGATCACCAGGGTCAGCGGCCGGCGGACCGGGCGCAGCAGCCCGGCCAGCCGGAACTTCGGGTCGGGCGCGGTGACGTCCACGCCGGGCAGCAGCGGCTCGTCCACCGCGGGCGGGAGCTTGCGCACGCCCTCGATCAGCTCCGGCGTCGGCGGCACGTCCAGACCGCCGCCGCCGCCGACGCCTCCGCCGACGAACCCGCTGCTGTTCGGGTTGCCGCTGCGCATCCGCGCGGCTTCGGCCAGCGCGTCGACTTCGTCGCGGCTCTCGTCCCGCGGCCACAGCGCCGGGGTGACCCCGCCCGGGCCGCGGTCGAGACCCTCGCAGCGGTGTTTCTCTTCGACGTCGTCGCCCGGGCCCGCCACCAGCTCGCGGAACAGCGGGCAGCGCGCCATCAGCTCGGCCTCGGTGCCGACGTCGACGACCCGGCCTTCGTCCAGCACCGCGATCCGGTCGGCCAGGGCCAGGGTGGACCGCCGGTGCGCGATCAGCAGGGTGGTCCGGCCCGCGGTGACCGACCGCAGGGTGTCGTGGATCGCCGCCTCGGTGACGGTGTCGATGGCCGAGGTCGCGTCGTCGAGGAGCAGGATCCGCGGGTCGGTGATCAGGGCCCTGGCCAGCCCGAGCCGCTGCCGCTGCCCGCCCGATAGCGTCAGCCCGCGCTCGCCGACCAGCGTGTCGTAGCCCTCCGGCAGCGCGCGGATGAAGCCGTCGGCCTCCGCGGCTCTGGCCGCCGCGACGATCTCTTCCTCGCTCGCGTCCGGCCGGCCGTAGGCGATGTTGTCCCGGATCGACGAGGAGAACAGGAACGCCTCTTCGAACACCACGCCGATCGCCTGCCGCAGCTGCCGCAGCGGGACGTCCCGGATGTCGAGGCCGCCGACCCGCACCGCACCCGCGTGCACGTCGTAGAACCGGGGCAGCAGCAGCGAGATCGTGGACTTCCCGGAGCCCGCGGTGCCGACCAGCGCGAGGGTTTCGCCGGGGTTCGCGGTGACCGAAAGGCCGTCCAGCACCGGTTCGCTGCGGGTGTAGCCGAACCGGACGCCGTCCAGCTCGATGCCGAGCGGCCCGGCAGGCAGCGGCCGTGCGTCCGGGGCATCGGCGACCTCCGGCTGCGCGTCGATCAGCTCGTACACGCGCTCGGCGCCGGCGCGGGTCAGCTGGGCCTGCACGACCAGGCCGGACAGCATCCGGGCCGGCCCGATCAGCGTCGCGAGGTAGGTCGCAAAGGCGAGGAACGTGCCGAGGGTGATGGACCCGTTCAGCGCGAGGACACCACCGATGCCGAGCACGGCGACCTGGCCGGCGGCGGGCAGGGCGGCGGTGGTCGCCGTCGGGACCGCCGACAGCTTCGCCGCGCGAAGCCGCTCCCCGAACAACTTGCGCGCGGTTCCTTCCAGCTTCGAGACTTCCCGCGTCTCCTGGCCGAAGCCCTTGACCACCCGGACGCCGGTGACGGTCTCCTCCACCTGCTGCGCGACGTCCGCGGCGCGCTGCTGCGCCGACCACGTCGCCGGGAACAGGCGCTTGCGGCTGCGCGCCACGATGATGCCGACCGCGGGCGTGACGACCAGCGCGATCAGCGTCAGCACCGGGGACAGCCACAGCATCGCGACGAACGACAGCAGCGCGAAGACCACCGAGCCGAACGACAGCGGGACCTGCATCAGGATGCCGGTCACCAGCTGCAGGTCGGAGATCGCCCGCGAGGCCACCTGGCCGGTGCGCAGGGCGTCCTGCTTGCCGCCGTCCAGCCGCGAAACGGCGTTGAAGACGCGCTGCCGCAGATCGTGCTGGACGTCGAGGGCGAGCTTCCCGCCGAGGTAGCGGCGCGCGAACGCGGTGCCGAACGCGACCAGCTGCAGCGCCACCAGGAAAACGGCGATCCCCGGCAGCCCGCCCGTCTGCCCGGCCACCGCGTCGTCCACCGCCGTGCGCACCAGCAGGGGGGTCACGGCCTGCACGCCGACGCCGAACGCGGCGGCCAGCAGCGACAGCACGACGAGCACGCGGTGCTCCCACGCCGCGGCGGACAGCCGGCGGATCCAGCCGGGAGTCTCGGTGGGTGGGAGCTCTTGACGGGAGCGGGGCGGAGCGACGGTCACGTTGTGACAGTAAGCGCCACCACCGACAAAATATTTCCTCGAACACCAAGAAGGCCACCTCGAGCTGCTCGAGGTGGCCTTCGCGGACTGCCGGGACTACGTGATGTCGCGCTTCTGGTTGCCCGCCCAGCCGAGACCGAAGAAGACCATCGTCCACGCGAGGAAGATCAGCGCCGAAGCCCACCACGAGAGCACGCCGGGTGCGCCCGCCGTCAGCTGCAGCACCAGCTGCGAACCGGAATCCACGCTGCTCGGCAGGTCGAGCGAGTTGAACCCGAAGGCGTCCGCCGCGATGCCGCCGACGATCCCGTTCGCGGTGCCGTTCGGCAGGATCCCGCCGAGGATGCGGACGTCGCCCCAGCCCCAGAACGCGATCACCAGAACGTTCTCCAGGATCAGGAACCACACCATCAGCAGCACGACGGCCAGCGGAACGCTGCGCAGCACCGCGCCGAACCCGATGCCGAACAACGTCACCAGGACCGCGGCCAGCACCGTCCCGCCGAGCGCGGCCAGCCACTGGCCCGCCGACGGCCAGCGGCCCGCGTCGACCGACGCCATGACCGCGAGCGCCGAGACGCCGAAGCTGACCACGCCGTAGATGGCGCCCCACGCGGCGTACGTCAGCATCTTCGCCGTCAGCGCCGAAATCCGGTTCGGCGCGGTCAGGAAGGTTGTCGTGATCGTCTTGCTGCGGTACTCGCCGGCCAGCGCGAAGACACCGAACAACGCCGGCACGAGCTGCGCGATGTTGACGCCGTGCGCCAGCGCCAGCAGGCCCACCGGGATCTTGTCCGGGTCGAGGCCGATCATGTCACTGACCTGCCGGGCGTCCTTCGACCCCAGGAAGTCCGCGAAGTCGTTCGTGAGGCTGCCCCACGCGAAGGTCAGCCAGAACGCCACCAGGGCCAGCGGGATCAGCAGCACCCACCACGTGTTCAGCGAGAGCGTCTTGCGGAACTCCGCCTTGATCAGGTTGCCCATCACTGCTGCGGTCCTCCCCAGTACTGCTGCTGCTGTTGCTGCTGCGGGCCCGACGGCGGGCCCTGCGGGTAGTACTGCTGCTGCGGCGGGTAACCGGGCGGTGGGCCCTGCTGGTACGGCGGCTGCGGCGGCGGGTAGCCCGGCGCGCCCCCGGTGTACTGACCCTGCGTCAGCTGGAAGAACATCCGCTCCAGATCGGCGTGCTCCTCCTGCATCCCGTAGACCGCGATCCCGGCCTTCGCGGCCAGGTCACCGATCTGCTGGACGCTCGACCCGGCGACCGCGACCCGGCCGTCCGGCGTCGGCGACACCTGCTGGATCCCGTTCTCCTGCAACGCCTTCACCAGCGCCGCCGGATCCGCGGGCTGCACCAGCACCCGCGACTGCTGACCCTTGCGCAGCTGATCCAGCGGACCGTAGTACCGCGTGACGCCCTGGCTGATGATCACGACCTGATCGATCAGCTGCTCGACCTCGTTCAGCAGGTGGCTCGACACCAACACCGTCCGCCGCTGCTCCCGCGCGTAGGCGCGCAGGAAGTTGCGCAGCCAAAGGATCCCTTCGGGATCCAGGCCGTTCGTCGGCTCGTCGAGCACCAGCACCTGCGGGTCGCCCAGCAACGCCGTCGCCAGCGCCAGCCGCTGCCGCATGCCGAGCGAGAACCCGCCCGCCTTCCGGTCCGCGGCACTGCCCAGGCCCACCAGGCCCAGCACCTCGTCCGCGCGCTGGTCCGGCACGCCGATCGCCGCCGCGTACACCCGGAGGTGGTTGCGCGCCGTCCGGCCCGGGTGGAACCCCTCGTTCTCCAGGACCGAGCCCACCACCCGCGCCGGATTCCCCAGCTGCGAGTGCGGCCGCCCGTTGATCATCGCCGTCCCCGACGTGGGTGTCACCAACCCGAGCACCATGCGCAACGTCGTCGTCTTACCGGCGCCGTTCGGGCCGAGAAAGCCCGTCACCGACCCCGGTTCGACCGTGAAACTGAGGTTCTGCACGGCGTTCACCGCGCCGAACTGCTTGCTCAGGTTCTGCACCACAATCCGGCCACTGCCGTCGTGCATACCGTCCCCTAACGTTCCCCGCTGATGCGGCGTCATCCTGCCCTACCGGCGAGGCTCGCGCGCAAGGAACGCCCGAGAGCGACCTTCGTCACTTTCCGCTACCGCCGGTACCGCTCCCGGCGCCCTGACCAGAGGATTCATGAGCGCCGGTCAGATCAACCCGGTAAAGAATTCGTGTGACTTGCCGACCCGGTGCAGCGAACTCCGCCCCAGCCCTCTAAGCTAAGAGGCGGCGGCCCGCTCCCAGTGACCCCCAGGCTGGTTGAGCGGGTCGCCCTCGAATTCGCTTCGCTTCTTCTCACCTCGTATTACCCGGGGGCCGAGCCCCCGGACCCCCCACGGTGCCTCCTGCGCAGCTTCCAGCGGTGACGTGGTCGGTTTGTGCTTCTAGCGCTGGGTGAGGTGGGTTCCGCTTCCAGCGTTGGCGTGGTCGGTTTGTGCTTCTAGCGCTGGGTGAGGTGGGTTCCGCTTCCGGTGTTGGCGTGGTCGGTTCGGTGCGGCGTTGACTTGGGGTTGTGGGATCGTTGCGCGATGCGGATCTTGCTCGTTGAAGATGAACGGCGGCTGGCCGAGGCGCTGCGGGCCGGCCTTGTTGCCGAAGGCTATGCCGTTGATGTGGCCCACAACGGGCGGGATGCCGTCTGGCTCGCCGGGGAACACCCCTACTCCGCCATCGTTCTCGACATCATGTTGCCGGGCCTCAACGGCTACCGCGTCTGCCGGCGGCTGCGGGAGCAGGGGAACAGCACGCCCATCCTGATGCTCACCGCCAAGGATGGCGAGGACGACGAGATCGAGGCGCTCGACACCGGGGCCGACGACTTCCTGCCCAAGCCCTTTTCCTACGGTGTCCTGCTTTCGCGGCTGCGCGCGCTCATCCGGCGTGGTGGAGCCACCCGGGCGGGGGTCATCAAACTGGGGGACCTCGAGCTCGACCAGGCCGGCCGCACCTGCCGGCGCGGCACGGCCGACATCACGCTCACCGGCAAGGAATTCGCCCTGCTCGCCTACCTCATGCAACGGCCGGGGCAGGTCGTCACCAAAGCCGAACTGCTCGACAACCTCTGGGACTTCGCCGCCGGTGCGACCGCCAACCTGGTCGAGGTGCACGTCAGCGCGCTTCGGCGCAAGATCGACGTCCCGTTCGGTGCCGAGACCATCCGGACGGTCCGCGGAGCCGGTTACCACGTGGTGACGGCGGGTGCCTAGCTTCTGGCGCTCCACCCGCTTCCGCGTCGCGGTCACGGCCTTCGCGGCGTCCGCCGTGGCGCTCGGGGCGGTGTCGGTCTGGTTCGTCCTCCAAGCTCAGAGCCGCCTCGAGAACGCCGCCGCCCAGCTCGCCGACGCCCACGCCGACGCCATCGTCCAGCTGCTGAACACCGGCGCCCGGCCCGCCGACCTGACGCTGCTCGTGCGCGATTCGATCTACGAGGTCACCGACAAATCGGGCCACCGGCTCGTGTCCTGCCCGGTGCTGCGCGGAACGACCCTGGCCGCCTACGACACCGAGGTCACCCTGCGGCCGTACGAGATCGACCGGGCCGCCTTCGCGTCCGTCGGCTGCGCGCCCGAGCTGCGCGGACTCGACGACGACCTCACCGTGCACGTCGTCCACGACACCAGCGGCGACAGCAAGTACGACGTCTTCGCGGGCGCGCAGATCGACCCCGAAGGGCAGGCGGCGGCCGACTCCGTCCGCACCGTGCTCACGTTCGGTGTCCCGCTGGTCGCGCTGCTCATCGGCGTGATCGCGTGGCTCGCCGTCCGCCGGTCACTGCGCCCGGTCGAGGCCATTCGCGGCGAGGTCGCCGAGATCGGTGCCCACGACCTGAGCCGCCGGGTCCCGGCCCCGCGCACCGGCGACGAGATCGCGCGCCTCGCCGGAACCATGAACACCATGCTCGCGCGGCTCGACGAGGCCGTCACGCGGCAAAGCCGGTTCACCTCGGACGCGTCGCACGAGCTGCGCACCCCGCTCGCGTCGCTGCGGACCCAGCTCGAAGTGCTCCTGGCCCACCCCGACCGGCTCGACTGGCGCCGGTCCTGTGAGAACGCGCTGCTCGACGTCACCCGGCTGCAGGACCTCGTCGCCGACCTCGTGCTGCTCGGCAAGCTCGACCACGCCGGCGCCGGCCGGCCGGCCCCCGTCGCACTGTCCGAAGTGGTCGCCGCCGTCGTGGCCGGCCGGAGCGGGATCGACGTCGAGGTCACCGGGACGCCCGCGGTGCGGGGTCACCGGTCGCGGCTCGAACGGCTCGTCCGCAACCTCGTCGACAACGCGCAGCGGCACGCCGCCTCCCGCGTCGCCGTCACGGTGTCCGCAATGGACGGACAGGCGGTGCTGACGGTCGAAGACGACGGGCCGGGCATCCCCGACGCGGACCGGGAGCGGGTCTTCGACCGGTTCGTCCGGCTGGACGATGCCCGCGACCGCGACGAGGGCGGTTCGGGGCTGGGCCTGGCGATCGTCGCCGACATCGCCCGTGCCCACGGCGGCACGGCCGTGGTCGAGGGCGGGAGCCGGTTCGTCGTCCGGATCCCCGAGCTGAAGCCGTCTTAAGCCCGCTTCAGGCTCGGTTCAGCGGGCAAGATCGACGCTGCGGGCATGCAGATCTCCTGGCGGCCGCTCGACCACGCCGAATACCGCGCCTCCTCGTGGTTCCCCGGCCTGACCGGCCTGCGCGCGCTCGCCGCGCTGGCCGTCGTGTTCTTCCACTACGGCGGGCCGGCCGCCGACCCGCTGCAGGGCTGGATCGCCGTCCAGCTGTTCTTCGTGCTCTCCGGCTTCCTCATCACGACGCTGGCGCTGCGCGAAGAGGACCGCACCGGCCGGGTTTCGCTGCGCGGCTTCTCCGTCCGGCGCGCCTTCCGGATCATGCCGGTGTACTTCCTGCTGCTCGGCCTGACTTCGCTGGCCGTCACGCTCGCGGGGACGTACCAGAGCAGCAGGCTCGCCGACGCGATGCCGTTCTACCTGGTCTTCGGCAACGAACTCGTCGACTACAACACGCCGTACCCGACCTCCTGGTCGCTGGGGGTGGAGGAGAAGTTCTACCTCGTCTGGCCCGCGCTGCTCGTGCTGACGTCGTTCGCGAAGACCGGGAAGACCGCGCTGCGCCTGGTGATCGCCGGGAGCGTGGTGGCCGGTGTCCTGTTCGGAGCGTTGCCGCTCGCGCCTTCGCAGCAGTGGGCGAGTCTCAGCGTGCACTACTGCTCGCTGGTCGTCGGCTGCCTGCTCGCGCTGGCGCTGCACCACCCGCGCGGGTTCGCCGTGTTCCGGCCGCTGACCAGCCCGGCCGCGGCGGTCCTGGTGGCGCTCGGGTTCGGCGTGCTGCAGCTGTCGGTCAAACCGCTCGGGCAGCAGCTCGGCGGGCACTGGCAGTTCGTCGTCCCGGTCTACGCGGCGGGCTCGGCGCTGCTGCTCGTCGCGGTGGTGTCGGCGGGCCCGGTCCGGCGGCTGCTCTCGAGCCGCCCGCTGACGTACCTCGGTGACCGGTCGTACGCGCTCTACCTCGCCCAGACCGGCGCCGCGGGCGTGACGGGCCTGGTGTTCCCGACGGGGCTCGGCAAGGCCGTCGCGACGGCCGCCGTCGCGCTGCTCTTCGCGTGCGCGCTGCGGCGGTGGGTCGAGCTGCCCTCGATCGCCTTCGGGCGGCGTTTCCTCGAAAAGGGGGAGCGGGCTCCTGCCGCGGTGCGACAGGAACCCGCTCGGGGGAAATGAGGTCAGGCGAGGACGGTGTCCAGCGGCGTGTGCGGCAGGTCGTGGGCCACCGCGACCGGGCCGTTCGTCAGGGCGCCCGCGTGCGTGTTGAGGCCCTTCGCCAGTGCGGCGTCGGCCTGCAGCGCGGCCTTCCAGCCGTGCTCGGCGAGCTGGACCGCGTAGGGCAGCGTGACGTTCGTGAGGCCGTAGGTCGACGTCCGGGGCACCGCGCCCGGCATGTTCGCGACGCAGTAGAAGAGCGACTCGTGCACGGTGTAGGTCGGGTCGTCGTGCGTGGTGGGGCGCGAGTCGGCGAAGCAGCCGCCCTGGTCGATCGCGATGTCGACGAGCACGCTGCCCGGCTTCATCCGGGAGACGAGCTCGTTCGAGACCAGCTTCGGCGCCTTCGCGCCCGGGACGAGCACCGCGCCGATGACCAGGTCGGCCTGCAGCACGGACTCCTCGACCGACAGCCGGTTCGACGTCACCGTGCGGATGCGGCCGCCGAAGTCGTGGTCGATCTGGCGCAGGCGGTCGACGTTGGTGTCCAGGATCTCGACGTCCGAGCCGAGGCCCAGCGCGACGCGGGCGGCGTTGAGGCCCGCGACACCGCCGCCGATGACGACGACCCGCGCCGGGTGCACGCCGGGGATGCCGCCGGGCAGGACACCGCGCCCGCCGCTCGGCTTCATCAGGGAGAACGCGCCGACCTGCGGGGCCAGCCGGCCGGCGACCTCGGACATCGGGGCGAGCAGGGGGAGGGCGCCGGAGGCCGTCTGCACGGTCTCGTAGGCGATCGCGGTGGTGCCGGCGGCCAGCAGCGCGTCGGTTAGCGGGCGGTCGGCGGCGATGTGCAGGTAGGTGAACAGCACCTGGTCGGCGCGCAGCCGGGGGTACTCCTCGGCGATCGGCTCCTTGACCTTGAGGACGAGCTCGCCCTCGGCCCAGGTCTCCTCGGCGGTGGCGAGGACCTTCGCCCCGGCGGCGACGTACTCGTCGTCGGTGATGGACGAGCCGACGCCGGCGCCGGTCTCGACGAAGACGTCGTGCCCGCGGCCGACCAGCTCGTGCACCCCGGCCGGGGTCAGCGCGACCCGGTATTCGTGCTTCTTGATCTCACGGGGAACGGCGATACGCACGGTCGGCCTCCTGGGTCGGTCCGCGTCCGGGATCGGGGCGGTGTTGCCACTCACGGTGAACCACCCGGACGGCGGTGTCATCGTGCTAAGCGAACAGTTTCCGAGCATATTCGTAGTGCCGAGCGGACAGGGTCCTTGACTTCGACTTCACTTGAAGTTGCACCGTCGGAGGATGCGTGCGGTGTGGTTGAGAGAGTTCGGCGGGCCGGAAGTCCTGGTCCCGGGAGAAGCGCCCGACCCGGTCGCCGGACCGGGGCAGGTGCTGGTGGAGGTGGTGTTCGCGAACGTCACGTTCGTGGAGACGCAGATCCGGGCGGGCGCTCGCGGGCCGTTCCGGGCTTCGCTGCCGGTGATCCCGGGCAACGGCGTCGGCGGCGTGATCAGCGCGGTCGGTGCGGGGGTGGACCCGGGCCTGGCGGGACAGCGGGTGGTCACGTCGACCGGCGGGTCCGGCGGCTACGCCGAGCGCGTCGCGGTCGACGCGGCGGCGGTGTTCGCGGTGCCGTCCGAGCTCCCGCTCGACGCGGCGGTGGCGGTGCTCGCGGACGGCCGGACGGCCACCGGCCTGGTGCGGGCCACCGGGGTGCGTCCGGGCGACCGGGTCCTGGTGGAGGCGGCGGCGGGCGGGGTCGGCGGCCTGCTGGTGCAGCTGGCGAAGGCGGCGGGCGCGTCGGTGGCCGGTGCGGTGGGCGGCCCGGCGAAGGTGGCCCACGTGCCGGGGGCCGACCTGGTGGTCGACTACCTGCAGCCGGATTGGCCGTCGGCGGTGGGCGAGGTGGACGTCGTCTTCGACGGCGTGGGCGGGGCGATCGGCACGGCGGCGTTCGGGCTGGTGCGCCCGGGCGGCCGGATGGCGGTGTACGGGCTGGCCGGCGGGTCGTGGGCGGAAGTGTCCGAAGAGGACGCCGCGGCCCGTGGAGTTTCGCTGGTGCGGTCGATCGGGGGGCCGGAGGAGCTGCGGGCGTTCACGGAGTCGGCGCTGGCGGAGGCGGCGGCGGGCCGCCTGGTGCCGGTGATCGGGCAGCGCTTCCCGCTGGCGAAGGCGGCCGACGCCCACGCGGCGATCGAATCGCGCGCCACGGTGGGGAAGACGCTGCTGGTCGCCTGAAACGCGGCAAGGCCACCTCGAGCCGAGGTGGCCTTGCCGGGTTTCGCCGCGGGAGCGGACGTCAGGCGCGGTACGCCGTCCAGGAGCTCTGCATCCGCGAGGCCTGGCCCGCGGTGAACTCGTACATGCAGCTGTCGTAGCTGTAGTCCATGAAGTTGTGGACCGGGTCCTTGCCCGTCGAGGTGCAGGTGTCCTTGTTCGCCGGGCAACCGGACGTCGCCGTCGATTCGGCCGGGGTGTCCGACACGTAGTCGCCCGAACCGGAGCAGCCGCCCTGGAACGTGTGGTACAGCCCCATCCAGTGGCCGACCTCGTGGGTGGCCGTGTCGCCCTCGTTGTAGTTCGCCGCCGACCGGCCGGGCAGCGACTCGTCGAGGATGACGACGCCGTCCAGCTTCGGCTGCGAGCTGTAGTTCGACGGGAACGTCGCCCAGCCGAGCAGGTCGTCGCCGAGGCTGGCGGTGTAGATGTTCAGCGCGTTCTTGCTGCCCTTGCGCAGCGAGTTCTTCATGTTACGCTCGGCCGAGGTGCCGTCGGTGATGCCGTTGTACCAGGTGGAGTTGTTGGTGTAGTCGGTGCTCACGAGCGAGAAGCTGAAGCCGCTCGACGCGTAGGCGCTGTTCAGGACCGAGATCTGCTTGCTGATCGTCGACGCGGGGAGGTTGCCGGTCGAGCCGCTGGTGATCACGTGGAAGTAGACCGGGATCGACACGGCCGCCGCTTCCGCCGCACGCGCGGTGCGCTTGCCGGCGAGCTTGCTCTGCATGTCCGCTTCGATGCGGGCCGCCTCCGCCGGGGACACCGAGTCGGCGTGGCCGTCCTTGCTGCGGTCCGCGGCGTGGGCGGGGGTGAAGCAGTCGCCGCTCGGCGCCGCGACGGCGCTCCCGGCAGTGGTGCCCGGGGCGACGAGGGCGACCAGGGAGAGTGCGGACACCGCACCCAGCTTGACGGCGTGGGCGAACCGCTCCGAACTGCTCATGGAGAACTCCTCTTGCAACGACCCGGCTACCGCGGGTGGTGAAGAGAAAATGCGGCATACGATCTTCGGAATCCACCATCTTTCGGCTGGAAAAGACATTCCGAACGATCGGCGCGATCCATGCGGAGTAACGCATAAGCCCGAGGCTGGGCCGAATGGCCCAATCAGCTCCAGCGCACGGCGACCAGCTGGGTGAGCAGCGCCAGCCGGACGTCGGGGTCGTCGAGGTCCAGCGGCACCAGTTCGAGGAGCTTCCGCATCCGGTACCGCAGGGTGTTCGGGTGGATCCGCAGCTCCCGCGCCGCCGCCCGCGGGTCGCCGGGGTGCCGCAGCCACTCGTAGAGCGTCTCGACGTAGCCGGCCTTGCCCGTTTCGTCGTGCGCGCGCAGGGTGCTCAGCGGACCGAGGTCGGCGACCTTCGCCGCGGCCGCCGCCGTCGCGCCGCGGTGCAGCGTCAACGCCGTCCAGGCTTCGTCGAAGGCGATCACGCGCTCGTCGAGGATTTCGGCGCGCAGCAGGCCGAGTGCTTCGTCGGCCTGGGCACGCGACATCGAGAGGTCGCCGATCTCGCCGGGTGAGCCCGCCGCCGCTCGCGGGGCTCCACCGCGCCGGGACGCCGGTTGCGCCGCCAGCGCCTGCCGCAGCTCGGCCCAGCCGCCCGGGCCCGGCCGGTCCGGCACCACGGCGTAGAGCAGCCCGGCGAGCTCGGTCGCCACCGGACGGCTGCCGATGCCCTGGGAGATCCGTTCGAGCATGGCCAGCCGCAGGCCCTCGGCGTCGCGCCCGTCGCCGCCGGTGACCTCGATGACGACCACGCGGTGCGGCTCGTCGGACAGGTCCAGCTCGGCCATCGCCTTGCGCGCGTTCGCCCGGCCTTCGAGCACCGCGCGCAGCAACTCGGCCGACGCGCGGCGCTGCGCGTCGGTGTGCGCGCGCCGCCGCAGCAGGTGCAGCGCGACGACCGGGGCGGCGTCGGCGAACGCGGCCGCGCGCTCGTCGGACACCGGCCCGGCGACCACCGCCCACATCGACCCGAGCAGCTCGCCGCCCATCCGGATCGGCACGATCAGCCGCGGCAGCGTGCCGTCGCGCTGGGCCGGGACGAAGATCGTCTGCCGTCCACGGGACAGCTCGCGGAACACCCCGCGCGACCGGAACCGGGCGAGGACGTCGTCGGGGATGCGGCGGCCCATGATCGTGGCGACGCGTGCGGGGTCGGTCAGGTCCTGGCGGGCGGAGTAGGCGAGCACGCGCGAGTTGGTGTCCTCGATGGTCACCGGCGCGTCGACGACGCTCGCGACGGCGTCGGCGAGCCGGAACAGGTCGCCGGAACCGGGGTCGAGGTCGTCCGACTCGTCGGCGAAGGCGTCGAGGACGGTCCGCAGCAGCCAGACGAGCTGCGCCCACGACGTCGCCGCGTGCACCTGGATCAGCGCGATCCCGCTGGCTTTCGCGGCCCGTTTCACCGCCGGTTTCGCGGCCAGCGGCGGCTTGAGCAGCACGGCGGCGGCGCCCTGCCCGGCGCTCTGCTTCACCAGCTCGGCGGCGTCTTCGGGGCCGGTCGTGGCGACGCCGAGCACGAGGTCACCGGCGGACAGGGTGAGGGCACCGCCGGGTTCGGCGATGACGACGTCGGCGACCGCGGGGGAGTCTTCGGGCACCTGGAGCGCGTGGAGCAGCGTCGGCCCCACCCGGTCGACCACGCTGCGCACCGAAACCACGGGATCATTCTCGCCGAGGGACCGCTTCTCCGCCCGGGCGGCTCACCGGGGTGCGCCGGCCCGCGATCGGCGCGGACGGGACAGGACCGCGGTCAGGACCCGCCCCAGCTCGCCCGCCGGGTCTTCGGCCGGCTCCGGGGAGCGCCACGCGACGATGCCGTCCGGACGCACCAGCGCAGCGCCACCCGCCGACAGGCCGTACCGGGAGGCGAACGCGTCGCCGTCGATGGCGTGGCAGTCGAGGCGCACGCCCAGTTCGGCCGCGATGTCCGCCGCGGCAGGCTGCCACCGCGTGCGGTCGCCGGCGCACAGCAGCACCCAGGAGTGGCCCAGCAAGTCCACTGTGGACGCCATGATCGGCGCCCGGAAGCCGGGCCGCCCGGTCGGGGAGTGGACGTCCTCGACGCGCTCGCCGTCGTCCGGCTCCTCCGAGCGGACCGCCGTCGAGCGGTAGCGGAAGCCGAGGAGGATCGCGAGCTGGTCCTCGGCCTTCGTCAGCCCGGAGACGTCGAGATCGGGGTGCATGCGCTGCTTCATGTTGTGCAGCGACGTGTCGATGACCATCCGCGCGATCGGCTTCCGCTCGGCTTCGTAGGTGTCGAGCAGCGCCGGACCCGCTTCCCCGCGCAGCACCGCGGCGAGCTTCCACGCGAGGTCCGCGGCGTCGCCGACCGCCGTGTTGCCGCCCATCCCGCCGGTCGGCGGCGTCACCTTCGCCGCGTCGCCGATCAGGAAGACCCGCCCGGCGCGGAACCGGTCGGCGAGCCGCGCGGCGATCTCCCACGAACCGGTCCAGACGATCTCCGGTTCCAGCTCCGGCAGGTCGGTGGCGGCGCGGATCATCGCGACGAGCCGGTCGTGGGTGAAGTCGGCCGGGCTTTCGCCGCGGTCCGGGAAGTAGTCCGGCGCGAAGACGTACCGGTTCGGCCGGTCGGTGTTGACGAACCCGGCGGTGAAGTCCGGGTGCTGCAGGTAGAACAGGTCGGACCCGCCGGCCTGGACGCGGTCGCCGAGATCGGCGTCGAACACCACGCCGAGGCAGTGGCTCAGCGCGTCCATCCCGGTGGTCCCGATGCCGAGCCGCTGCCGGATCCCGCTGCGTCCGCCGTCGGCGGCGACGACGTAGTCCGCGCGCACCACCGTCTCCTCGCCGGTGTCGCGGTGGCGCAGCGTCGCCGTGACGCCGTCGTCGTCCGGCGCCAGGTCGGTCAGTTCGGTTCGGAACGCCACCCGCGCGCCCGCTTTCTCCGCGTGCGCCAGCAGGATCGGCTCCACGACGTCCTGGCCGGCCATGCCCGCGGGCAGCGTCGTCGCGGCCGAGACGTCGAACTCGCTGCCGTCCTGGACGAGCCGGTGCAGCACCCGGCCGGCCAGGCTGGTCGCGACGGTGATCCGCAGCCCCTGCGACGCCCGCGGGCTCGCCGCCAGCACCTCACGGTCGATTCCCGCCCAGTGGAACAACTCCATCGTCCGCCAGTTCTGCCCGGCGGCGCGCGAGTGGACCGACGTCCCCGCGTGCCGCTCGACGGCCAGCACGTCCACCCCCGCCTGCGCCAGGAACATCGACGCCGACAGTCCGCCCAGCCCCGCCCCGACGACCAGTACCTGCACCCGCTCCGCCACGACTACCTCCACGTCCGTGAATCTCTTTGGTTAAGTATCTTAGACACAGAGAGACTAAATAGCCAAGGGGAGTCGGCTCCCAGGAGGTGGGACGGGTTGGGTAGGCCGTTCGGCGCAAGTAGGTTCGTCCTGGCAGCCCCTTCACGAATCCCTTGAGCCGCAAGGAGAAAAACTGATGGCCGAGACTTCGGCGTGGTCCTTCGAGACCAAGCAGATCCACGCGGGCGCCGCGCCGGACCCGGCCACGGGGGCGCGGGCGACGCCGATCTACCAGACGACGTCGTACGTCTTCCGTGACAGCCAGCACGGCGCCGACCTGTTCAGCCTCGCCGAACCCGGCAACATCTACACGCGGATCATGAACCCGACCCAGGACGTGCTGGAGCAGCGGCTCGCGGCGCTGGAGGGCGGCGTCGCGGCGCTGGCGTTCGCGTCCGGCTCGGCCGCGACCACGGCGGCGATCCTGAACCTCGCCGGCGCGGGCGACCACTTCGTCTCGAGCCCGTCGCTCTACGGCGGCACCTACAACCTCTTCCACTACACGCTGCCGAAGCTCGGCGTCGAGGTCACCTTCATCGACGACCAGGACGACCTGGAGCAGTGGCGCGCCGCCGTCCGGCCGAACACCAAGCTGTTCTTCGCCGAGACGCTGGCCAACCCGGGCAGCAACGTCCTCGACATCCGGGGGGTCGCCGACGTCGCGCACGAGGCCGGCGTCCCCCTCGTCGTCGACAACACCGTGCCGACGCCGTACCTGGTGCGCCCGATCGAGCACGGCGCCGACATCGTCGTGCACTCCGCGACGAAGTACCTCGGCGGCCACGGGACCACGGTGGCCGGGGTGCTGGTCGACGGCGGCACGTTCGACTTCGGCAAGGACCCGGCGAAGTTCCCGGGCTTCAACGAGCCGGACCCGAGCTACCACGGCCTCAAGTACTGGGAGGCGCTCGGCCCTGGCGCGTACGCGGCGAAGGCGCGCGTGCAGATCCTGCGCGACACCGGCGCGGCGATCGCGCCGTTGAACAGCTTCCTGATCCTGCAGGGCATCGAGACGCTGTCGCTGCGCCTCGAGCGGCACGTGGCGAACGCGCAGGCGCTGGCCGCGTGGCTCGAGCAGCGCGACGAGGTCGAGAAGGTCTACTACGCCGGCCTCCCGTCGAGCCCGCACTACGCCAACGCGCAGAAGTACCTTCCACGCGGCGCGGGCGCGGTGCTGTCCTTCGACCTGCGCGGCGGCGTCGCGGCGGGCCGGAAGTTCGTCGACGGCACCGAGCTGCACAGCCAGCTGGTGAACATCGGCGACGTCCGCAGCCTGATCGTGCACCCGGCGTCGACCACCCACAGCCAGCTGACGCCCGAGGAGCAGCTCTCCAGCGGCGTCACGCCCGGGCTGGTCCGGCTCGCCGTCGGGCTGGAAGGCATCGAGGACCTCAAGGCGGACCTGGAGGCCGGCTTCCGGGCGGCCAAGGCCGACCTGTGACGGCTGCTTCCGGCACCGGCGCCTGGCGGATCGGTGATCCGCCGGGCCGCCGGAAGTTCGTCACCGGCCCCGGCGCGCTCGCGCTGGAGGCCGGTGGCGTGCTGCCCGGCTTCACCCTCGCGTACGAGACGTGGGGGACGCTCGACCCGGACGCGTCCAACGCGATCCTGGTCGAGCACGCGCTGACCGGCGACAGCCACGCGGCCGGACCGGCCGAGCCGGGGCACCCCGGCGCGGGCTGGTGGGACGGGCTGATCGGACCCGGGAAGGCCGTGGACACGAACGAGTTCTTCGTCGTGGTCCCGAACGTGCTGGGCGGCTGCCAGGGCTCGACCGGGCCGTCGTCGCTCGCGCCGGACGGGCGGCCGTGGGGCAGCCGGTTCCCGGTGGTGACGGTGCGGGACCAGGTCGCTTCGGAGGCGGTACTGGCGGACGCGCTCGGCATCGACCGCTGGGCGGCCGTCGTCGGCGGCTCGATGGGCGGGATGCGTGCGCTGGAGTGGGCGGTTTCGCTGCCCGCACGCGTGGCTTCACTGCTGGTGCTGGCGTCGACCGCGCGAGCGTCGGCCGAGCAGATCGCGTGGGCGTCGCCGCAGCTGCACGCGATCCGCAGCGACCCGTCCTTCCACGGCGGTGACTACTACTCGGCGCCTTCGGGGCCCGATGCCGGGCTCGGCATCGCCCGCCGGATCGCGCACGTCACCTACCGCAGTGAACCCGAGCTGGCCCAGCGGTTCGGCCGCTTTCCGCAGGACGGGGAAGATCCCCTGCGCGGCGGCCGGTTCGCCGTCGAGTCCTATTTGGACCATCACGCGGAGAAGCTGGCGCGCCGCTTCGACGCGAACAGCTACCTGGTGCTGACCGAGTCGATGAACACCCACGACGTCGGCCGCGGCCGCGGCGGCGTGGCGGCGGCGCTGGGCCGGGTGACGGCGCGGGCGGTGATCGGCGGCGTCGACAGCGACCGGCTCTACCCGCTGTACCAGTCGGCGGAGATCGTGGCCGGGATCCCCGGTGCGCCGGAGCCGTCGGTCGTGTCGTCGCCGTACGGCCACGATTCGTTCCTCATCGAAACCGGCCAGATCGCCGCCCTGGTGAAGCACCTGCTGGGTTAGGCCGCCAGCGCCCCAATGTGGCCTTGGGTGCGTTGAGCGCACCGAAGGCCACATTGGGGCGCTTGAGGCTCTAGTCCGAGACGGCTTCGGAAATCCAGGGCGCCACCGGCAGGTCGCGGTCGAGGCACTCCGCCGACAGCCGGATCGTCCAGCGCAGGGCCTGCAGGACGAGGCTGTCGACCTCGTCCGGTGCCGCGTTGGCCAGGGCGATCTCGACCTGCTCCTGCGCGGCTTCGGTGTTGCCGTGCACCTCCGCGAGCAGCGTCCGGACCGCGGTCCGGACCGGCGGGTCGGCCTGGTCGATCGAGACCTCTTCGCCGTCCTCGTCGAACACCTGAACCTTCACCGGGGCGCTGCCCCCGTCACCGAGGGTGGAGACCATCGCGCTGCACTCGCCGAAGAGCAGCAGCATCAGGGCCTTCGTCTCGTCCGCGCGGCCCTGCGGCTCGGCGGCCGACGGGGCGACCTCGCCCAGTGCTTCGGCGTCGTCACCGAGGCTCAGCGCGGTCAACGCGCGCTGAGCCTTCTCGACGAGCCGGCGCTCCTGCTCGCTCCAATCGGGGTCCACGTGCCCCATCAAACACCAGCGACGGCCCTTGTGGGGATACCTTGATCCGGGATGGTCATCCGGCCGCGCGGAGGGCACCCAGCGCGAGCCGGCAGAGCAGTTCGGCCAGCTCACCGTCACCGAGATGGCGGTTGTACGGGGTCGAGTTGATCAATCCGAACACGGCGTGTGCCGCCGACCGCGCCTGCCGTTCGCCCAGCTCCGGGACCGCTTCGCGGATCACGCGCACCCACACCTCGACGTACTGGCGCTGGAGCGCGCGCACCTGTTTGCGGTCGGTGTCGGTGAGGTTGGCGAGGTTGCGTTCCTGGACGGTGATCAGGGCGGGGTGCTCGAGCGCGAAGTCCACGTGGAACCGCACGAGCCCGCTCAGCGTGGCGTCGGGGTCACCCGGCCGGCTCGCCCGCGCCGTGCCGCCGTCGAGCAGGTAGCGGCTGATCGAGTTCAGCATTTCGCCGAGGATCGCGTCCTTGCTGCGGAAGTGCCGGTAGAGCGCCGGGCCGGAGATGCCGACCGCGGCGCCGATGTCGTCGATGCCGACGCCGTGGAAGCCGTGGTGGGCGAACAGCTCGGCGGCCGCGGACAGGATCTGTTCGCGCCTGTTCGCCTTCTCGCCGTTCACGAGAGGGGTCGGGTTGGCCGGCATCCGGCCATATTAGTGGGCCAGGTTAGCGAGCGCTAACGTCCCGTCCCTCCGGGTCTGTGGCCGGTTGCGGTGGCTTCGGGGTCCTTGCGCCGCACCGGACCTGCGGGTTCGGCGGAAGTGGTGGATTCACTCGAATGGCTGCAACTTGTCATTTTCCGGCTCCCTCCTTCCGATGTGGGCCGAGTGGGTACCTACCGTCACCTAGGGGTTCCTTGTGAGGCTTCCACCTGCTGTCCTATTTGGGTCGGCCCTGTCACAAAGGAGTGACCCATGGCTGTTCCCATCCGTAAGTTCCGGCGTTCCCTCCTACGGTTGAGCACGGCCCTGGGGGCCGTTGTCCTTGCTTCTCTCGGCGTCACCGGCCTCGCTCAAGCCGCCGGGACCGTCTATGCCGCGCTCGGCGACTCCTACTCCTCGGGGGTCGGAGCCGGCAGCTACGGCAGTTCCGGGAGCTGTTACCGCAGCTCCAAGGCCTATCCGCAGCTGTGGGTCAACGCCCACAGCGGAACCTCGTTCACGTTCCTCGCCTGCTCCGGCGCCCGCACCGGGGACGTGATCAACCAGGCGAACTCGATCCCCGCGGGGACGACGCTCGTCACGGTGACCGTCGGCGGGAACGACGCCGGCTTCGCCGACGTCATGCAGTCCTGCACCCTGGGCAGTGACTCCGACTGCGTCAGCCGGGTCAACACGGCGAAGACGTACATCAACACCACGCTGCCGTCCCTGCTGACCAACACCTACAACGCGATCAAGGCCAAGGCGCCCGGGGCTCGCCTCGTCGTCCTGTCCTACCCGCGCTTCTACACCGTGCCCGGCTCGTGCTGGGTGGGGCTGAGCGACACCAAGCGCTCGGCGATCAACTCGGGTGCCGACGCGCTCGCGTCGGTCGCCCAGCAGCGCGCCGCCTCGGGCGGGGCGACGTTCGTCGACGTCCGGTCGTCGTTCGCCGGGCACAACATCTGCTCGTCGGCCGACGACTACCTGCACAGCCTGACCTGGCCGGTGATCGAGTCGTACCACCCGACCGCGGCCGGCCAGTCCGGCGGCTACTACGCCCCGCTGCGGACGGCGATCGGCTGACTGCCGCTCGAGCTCGGGAAGGCCACCCCGGTCCGCCGGGGTGGCCTTTCCGCGGTCCGTGACTGGACACTCAGGTTAGCGGTCGCTAACATCGAGCCGGAGGTTAACGACCGCTAACTTCGAGGGAGCCCATGGACACGCCGGCACTGGGGACTACGGCTGCCCCGGACAGCGAGGCCTACGCCCGCAACGCGACGTCGCACGCGGAACTGGCCGAAGACCTCCGCAAACGGTTGGGGAGCGCCCGGCTCGGCGGCCCCGAGAAGGCGCGCACCCGGCACGTCGAGCGCGGCAAGCTGCTGCCGCGCGACCGCGTCGACACGCTGCTCGACCCGGGTTCGCCGTTCCTCGAGCTCTCGCCGCTGGCGGCGAACGGCCTCTACGACGACGAAGCGCCGTCCGCGGGCATCATCACCGGCGTCGGGCGGGTCTCGGGCCGGGAATGCGTGGTCGTCGCCAACGACGCCACCGTCAAGGGCGGCACGTACTACCCGATGACGGTGAAGAAGCACCTGCGCGCCCAGGAGGTCGCGCTGCACAACAACCTGCCGTGCGTCTACCTGGTGGACTCCGGCGGCGCGTTCCTGCCGAGGCAGGACGAGGTCTTCCCGGATCGTGAACACTTCGGCCGGATCTTCTACAACCAGGCGACCATGTCCGCGCGAGGCATCCCGCAGGTCGCCGCGGTGCTCGGCTCGTGCACCGCCGGCGGCGCGTACGTCCCGGCGATGAGCGACGAGGCCGTGATCGTCCGCAACCAGGGCACGATCTTCCTCGGCGGCCCGCCGCTGGTGAAGGCGGCGACCGGCGAGGTCGTCACGGCGGAGGAGCTCGGCGGCGGTGACGTCCACGCGCGCCAGTCTGGCGTCACGGACCACCTGGCCGACGACGACGCGCACGCGCTGCGGATCGTTCGCTCGATCGTGTCGACTTTGGGGCCGCGCGCGCCGCGGCCGTGGGACGTCCTCCCGACCGAAGCGCCCGCCGTCGACCCGGCCGAGCTGTACGGCGTCGTGCCGACCGACCCGCGCGTGCCCTACGACGTCCGCGAGGTGATCGCCCGGATCGTCGACGGCAGCCGCTTCGGCGAGTTCAAGAAGGAGTACGGCGCCACCCTGGTCACCGGGTTCGCCCGGATCCACGGCCACCCGGTCGGCATCATCGCGAACAACGGCGTGCTCTTCGCCGAGTCGGCGATGAAGGGCGCGCACTTCATCGAGCTGTGCGACAAGCGCTCGATCCCGCTGCTGTTCCTGCAGAACATCACCGGCTTCATGGTCGGGCGCGCGTACGAGGCGGGCGGCATCGCCAAGCACGGCGCGAAGATGGTCACCGCGGTGGCGTGCGCACGGGTGCCGAAGCTGACCGTCGTGATCGGCGGCTCGTTCGGCGCGGGCAACTACTCGATGTGCGGCCGGGCCTACTCGCCGCGGTTCCTCTGGATGTGGCCGAACGCGCGGATCTCCGTGATGGGCGGCGAGCAGGCGGCGTCGGTGCTCTCGACGGTCCGGCGCGACTCGATCGAGGCGCGCGGCGGCGAATGGTCCACAGAGGACGAAGCGGCGTTCAAGGACCCGATCCGGGAGCAGTACGAGGCGCAGGGCAGCCCGTACTACTCCACCGCGCGGCTGTGGGACGACGGCGTCATCGACCCGGCGGACACCCGCACGGTGCTCGGCCTCGCCCTCTCGGCCGCGGCGAACGCACCGCTGGCCGAAGTCAACTACGGCGTCTTCCGGATGTGAGGGGCATGTTCGACTCAGTTTTGGTCGCGAACCGGGGCGAGATCGCGGTCCGGGTCATCCGCACCCTGCGGGCCCTCGGCATCCGTGCGGTCGCCGTGTACAGCGACGCCGACGCCGAGGCCCGGCACGTCCGGGAGGCGCACACCGCCGTGCGCATCGGCCCGGCGGAGGCATCTCGCAGTTATCTTTCGATCCCGGCCATGGTGGACGCCGCCGTGTCGTCCGGGGCGCAGGCCGTGCACCCGGGGTACGGCTTCCTGGCGGAGAACGCCGAGTTCGCGCGGGCCTGCGAGGCCGCCGGGCTCGTGTTCATCGGGCCGCCGGCCGCGGCGATCGACGCCATGGGCGACAAGATCCGCGCCAAGGCGACGGTGTCGAAGGCCGGGGTCCCGGTCGTGCCCGGCGCGTCCGATGTGGACATTCCCGACGGTGGCTTCGGCGCGGCTGCCGTGAAGGTCGGCTATCCGCTGCTGCTCAAGCCGTCCGCCGGCGGGGGTGGCAAGGGCATGCGGCTGGTGCGCGCTCCCGGCGAGCTGGACGCCGCGATCGAGTCGGCGCGCCGCGAGGCCAAGGGCTCGTTCGGTGACGACACGCTGCTGATGGAGCGGTTCGTGACGACCCCGCGGCACATCGAGATCCAGGTGCTGGCCGACACGCACGGGAACGTCATCCACCTCGGCGAGCGCGAGTGCAGCCTGCAGCGACGGCACCAGAAGATCATCGAGGAAGCGCCGTCGGTGCTGCTCGATCCCGCGACTCGCGAAAAGATGGGTTCGGCGGCGGTCGAGGCCGCGCGCTCGGTGGGGTACGTCGGCGCGGGCACCGTCGAGTTCATCATGTCGGCCCACGACCCGGACGAGTTCTTCTTCATGGAGATGAACACCCGGCTGCAGGTCGAGCACCCGGTCACCGAGCTGGTCACCGGCCTCGACCTGGTCGAGTGGCAGGTCCGGGTGGCCGCGGGCGAACGGCTTTCCGTGGCGCAGCAGGACGTTTCCCTGAACGGCCACGCCGTCGAAGCGCGGGTCTACGCCGAAGACCCGGCGCGCGGCTTCATCCCTACCGGCGGCACGGTGCTGGCCGTGCACGAGCCGTCCGGCGACGGCGTCCGCGTCGACTCGTGGATGACGCCCGGGGCGGTGGTCGGCTCGAACTACGACCCGATGCTGGCCAAGGTCATCGCCTGGGGGCCGGACCGCGCGGCCGCGCTGCACCGGCTCGACCGGGCGCTGGCCGATACGGCGGTGCTCGGCATCGGCACGAACACCGCGTTCCTGCGCGGGCTGCTGGCCGACGCCGATGTCCGCGCCGGCCGGCTCGACACCGAGCTGGTCGACCGACGGTTGTCTGCGTTGGTCAGTTCCGACGTGCCCGCCGAGTTCTTCGTGGCGGCCGCCCTGGACCGGTTCCTGGAACTGCAGCCGTCCGGGCCCGTGGTGGATCCCTGGGACGTGCCGGACGGCTGGCGGATGGGTGGCTCCGGCGGGGTCACGTTCCGGCTGAAGTCCGGCGGCGCTCGGGCCGTGGTCCGCGTGCAGGGCACCCCCGCTGCCGCGACGGTGTTCGTCGACGGCGCCGAGCCGGTCCAGGTGTCGGCCCGCCGCGACGGCGACGTGCTCGAGATCCGGCACACCGGCGGCTTCCACCGCTACCGGCAGGCGTGCGGCCAGGGCCGCACGGTCTGGCTGGCGCGCGACGGCTTCAGCTTTCCCTTCGGGGAGCAGGAGTTCGTGCTTGCTTCGCGCGGCGAGGCCGCCGGCGCGGGCCCGGTCACCAGCCCGATGCCGGGCACGGTGCTCGTGGTGAAGGTTGCCGCGGGTGACGTGGTGAAGGCCGGGACGCCGTTGCTGGTGGTCGAAGCGATGAAGATGGAGCACACGGTCACCGCGCCGATCGACGGCGTGGTCGGCGAACTCCCCGTCCGGGCCGGCCAACAGGTCGCGCTGGACGAAACCCTTGCCGTAATCCGGCCCCACGAGGAGCAGCAGTGATCGACTTCCGCCTGGACGAGGAGTACGAGTCCCTCCGCAAGACCGTCGAGGACTTCGCGCACGCCGAGGTCGCGCCCGTGATCGGCGAACTGTACGAGAAGGAAGAGTTCCCGTACGCCATCGTCGCGAAGATGGGCGAGATGGGCCTGTTCGGCCTGCCGTTCCCGGAAGAGTTCGGCGGCATGGGCGGCGACTACTTCGCGCTCTGCCTGGCGCTGGAGGAGCTGGCCCGGGTCGACTCGTCGGTGGCGATCACGCTGGAGGCCGGGGTTTCCCTCGGCGCGATGCCGATCTTCCGCTTCGGGACGCAGGAGCAGAAGGAGAAGTGGCTGCCGTCGCTGTGCGAGGGCACGGCGCTGGGTGGGTTCGGCCTGACGGAGCCGGGCGGCGGCTCGGACGCGGGGGCGACGCGCACGCGTGCCTCCCAGGACGGCGACGAGTGGGTCATCAACGGCAGCAAGGCGTTCATCACGAACTCGGGCACGGACATCACCCGGCTGGTGACGGTGACGGCCGTGACGGACGTGATGGAGAACGGCCGCAAGGAGATCTCGGCGATCATCGTCCCGTCCGGCACGCCGGGGTTCGTGGTGGCGCCGAAGTACTCCAAAGTCGGCTGGAACTGCTCGGACACGCACGAGCTGTCCTTTTCGGACGTCCGGGTTCCGGTCGAGAACCTGGTCGGCGTGCGCGGCCGCGGGTACGCGCAGTTCTTGTCCATTCTGGACGAAGGCCGCGTCGCGATCGCCGCGTTGTCGGTGGGGCTCGCGCAGGGCTGCGTCGACGAGTGCCTGAAGTACGTGAAGGACCGCGTCGCGTTCGGCAAGCGGATCGGCGAGTACCAGGCGATCCAGTTCAAGATCGCCGACATGGAGGTCCGCACGCACACCGCGCGCCTGGCGTACTACCAGGCGGCGTCGAAGATGCTGCGCGGCGAGCCGTTCAAGAAGGAGGCGTCGATCGCCAAGCTGGTGGCGTCGAACGCGGCGATGGACAACGCCCGCGACGCGACGCAGATCTTCGGCGGCTACGGGTTCATGAACGAGTTCCCGGTGAGCCGCTTCTACCGCGACGCCAAGATCCTGGAAATCGGCGAGGGGACGAGCGAGGTCCAGAAGATGCTGATCTCCCGGCACCTCGGCGTCATCTGACTAGGGTTGCTGCTGCTTCTGGTCCTCCTCGGCCCAGGCGGCTTCCGCCTGCATCTGGATGTCGGTGAGACCTCGGTCGACCTGCACGATGTCCTTGCCGCCCCAGCCGACGAAGTTCTTCGAGCTCTTGGCGTCGGAGAGGGCCTTCAGCATCGGGTAGTAGTCCGGGTGCTTGGCCTTCAGCCAGTCGTCGACGAACTTCATCTTCTGGTAGCTGTCCCCGAACTTGGTCTTCAGCCAGTCCTCGTGCTTCTTGATCATCGGGAAGTCGTGCTCGCTGAGGTGCGACTGCGGCGACGGCGGCTTGGGCGCGGGCGGCGGGTCCACCGGCTTCGGCAGCGGGCGCGAAAAGTTGGGTGTGGTGCCGTCACCCGGGGGCCGCGTGCTCGGCGTGGCGCCCCCGGTGCCGGGGCCGTTGTGGGTGACCGCGGTACCCGGTGGCGGCGGCAGTGGCCGGGAGAAGTTCGGGACGGTGTTCCCGCTCGGGCGCGGTACGTTCGTCAGCTCGTGACCCGCGTTCGAGGCGCCGGGCTTCGGCTTGACCAGCTTCGACAGCTGGGTGAGCCGCGCCATCGTGCGCCCGGCGTAGGCGACGACCTTGGCGAGCTTGGCCGCCATCGCCGCCACCTGGATCGAGACCTGCACGACGATCTTGCTCACGCCGACGGCGATCGACGCGCCGAAGGTGAACGCGGCCATCGCCAGGGCGATCAGCATCGTGGAGATGATGTCGCCGAGGATCGTCGTGATGATGTCGCGCAGCAGCGCGCGGACCGCGGCGATCAGCGCCCCGGTGGTCTCGACCATGTAGCCGGCGACGTCGGACGCCTTCGCGTTCGCGTCGATCCAGCCCTTCCGGTCGTCGATCGACTTCTTGAAGCTGTCGTAGCCCTTGCCCTGCCACTGGGTGATCGTCGACTTGAGCGTGTCGTCGAGCTGGGTGCCGGTGTTGCGCAGCGCCTCGCCGATCTTGTGCAGCTCGTTGGCGACCTTCGTGACCTCGGACGGGTTGCCCGCGACCTGGTCCAGCGGCCACTTCAGGAACGAGACGTGCTCGATCAGCCAGCCCAGGCCCGCGGCGATCAGCTTCGAGAGCGGGTCCATCACGAACGCGACGGTGTCGAGCGTGGCGCTGATGAGGTTGATGCCCAGTTCGACGCTGACGGCCGCGAGGTCGCCGCCGTGCTCGGTCTGGACCTTGCCGATGGAGTCGCCCACCTGCTTCCAGCTGTCGAAGACGCCGGCCCCGGTGGTGGAGTTCGATGCCGTGATGGGAACGGTCACTTGCCCAGCTCCGTCTCGAAAGTGCGCAAACCCTGTGCGGTGTTGGAGTCGTGTGTCGCGTACGTGTCGGCGGCCTTCTTCACGTCGGCGGCGGACTTGCCGACGTCGCCGGCGAGCTTGGTGATCTCGCCGGTGATCACGGCCATGGTGATCCGCGAGGGCACGGCGAGGGCCTGGGCGAGCAGGATGCCGAACGCGGCGTTGTCGAACCCGTTGGCGGCCTGCATCCGGTTCGCGGCGTCCTGCACCGCCGGTTGCGTGGTGCCCGACAGGAACTGGCTGAACTTCTGCAGCTCGGCCGGGTCGACCGAGAAACCTTCTCCGGAAACCACGGTTCTCCTCCGTACTACCAGGGGTTGGTCTCGCCGTCGTCGTCTTCCGGCGCGGGCCGGGGACGACGGCGGGGCGGCCCGTGCTGCGGTGGCGGCGGGTTCGGCGGCGGGCGGTGGGAGGGCGGAGCCGGGCGGCCCTCGGCCTCCTGCTCCGGCAGGAACACGTCGCGCTTGTCCGGCGGCGGTCCCTCGTCCGGTTCGGGGGCCGGCAGGAACTCGTCCAGCAGCTCTCGGGCCGCCGAGCTCTCGCCCACCATGCCGCTGAACGCGTCGGCGACCTCGGCCGAGACTTTCTGCTGCGCCCGGCCGATCAGCTGGAGCACCAGGCCGGCCAGCGCTTGCGGGGGACGCTCGTACGCGCGGGGGCCGAACCGGAGGTCCTGCAGCACCCCGCTCGGGCCGACGGTCACCGAGACCGCGCCGTCCGGCGACCGCACGGTGGCGACCGCGGACCGGAGCTTTTCTTGCGCCGCCGCAGCCTTTGCCCGGATTTCTTCGAGTTCGACCGTGAACGCGGCCAACGGATCGCCGCCGGAAGGCATTGACTGGGTCAATTCGTCCTCGTCGCGAGAGAAGTCGTGAACGAGCGAAGTCAATCAGCGCTCGTTGAACTCCGGATGACGCCGACGGAGCCACCGGCTGAACGTGGCTCCCACTGGACAGCGATAACTATACCGGTATAGTTATCGGCATGGTCGAGATCAAAACGGAGTCCGAGCTGGCGATGATGCGCGAAGCCGGGCGAGTGGTGGCCCAGATGTTGGACGCCGTCAAGGAGGCCGCCGCCATCGGCGTCTCCCTGCGCGAGCTGGACGAAGTCGCCGCTCAGGTGATCGGCGAGGCCGGCGCCAAGCCGTCGTTCCTGCACTACCAGCCCCGGTCCGCGCCGACGCCCTACCCCAACGTCCTCTGCGCCAGCGTCAACGACGTCGTCGTGCACGGGATCCCGACGGCGTACCGCCTCCAGGACGGCGACCTGCTCAGCATCGACTGCGGCGCCATCCTCGACGGCTGGAACGGTGACGCCGCGATCAGCTTCGTCGTCGGCAACGCCGACCCGGCCGACCTCGCGCTGATCGAGGCGACCGAGCGGGCGCTGGCCGCGGGGATCGCCGCGGCCCAGCCGGGTGCGAAGCTCGGTGACATCTCGGCCGCGATCGGTGCCGCCGGACGCGCGCAGGGGCACGGCATGCTCGACGACCACGGCGGCCACGGCATCGGCCGGGCGATGCACGAAGACCCGCACCTGCCGAACGAAGGTCGCGCGGGGCGCGGAATGCGGCTCAAGCCGGGCCTCGCGCTGGCGATCGAGCCGATGCTCACCCGGGGCGGCGACGCCTACCGCTACGCCGACGACGACTGGTCGCTCCTGACCGTCGACGGCAGCCGGGCCGCGCACGTCGAGCACACCATCGCCATCACCGAAGACGGCCCGCGCGTGCTCACTGTGCGGTAGACAGGGGGAATGGACAACACCGTCATCCGGTCGGGTGATTCTGGGGACGCTGACACGCTGCTGCGCTTCTTCGACGAAGCCGTCGAATGGCTCATCGCCCGCGGCAGCTCGAAGCAGTGGGGAACCGAGCCGTGGAGCCGCGTCCCGAAGCGCATCGACGCGGTCAAGGGTATGGCCGCGGACCCGGGGCTGCGCATCGCGGTGGTCGACGGCGAGCCCGCCGGCGCGCTGATCGTCTCGGAGGACCACGACCAGCACGTGCCGGCGGTCGACGAGCGCGAGCTGTACATCCGGCTGCTGATCACGTCGCGGCGGTTCGCCGGCCGGCGCGTCGGTGGGCGCCTCGTCGAGTACGCCCTCGACGAGGCGCGGCGGCGCGGCATCGACCTCGTGCGCGTCGACTGCTGGGCCGGCGGCGACGGCGAGCTGCAGCGCTACTACGAGGGTCAAGGCTTCAAACCGACGGTCCGCTTCGACGTCGGCGAGTGGGCCGGGCAGGTGCTGGAGCAGCGCGTGGGGTAGCGGGACGCGGCGGCACGGGCGAAACTGTTGACGCGGTGCCAACAGACGAAGGAGTCGCCATGGCCGAGGAGCTCGCGGGCAAGGTCGTCGTCATCACCGGGGGTGGCCGGGGGATCGGCGCGGCGACCGCGTCGGCGCTGTCCCGCCGGCGCGCGAAGGTGGTGATCGGCGACCTCGACCTGGTCCAGGCCGAAAAGACCGCCGGTGAACTCGGCGCCGAGGCGCTGCCGCTGGACGTCACGGACGTCCGCGCGTTCACGGTCTTCCTCGACGAGGTCGAGCGCCGCCACGGCCGGATCGACGTGCTGATCAACAACGCCGGCATCATGCCGCTCGGCGAACTCGAGGCGGAGAGCGACGCGACGACCCGGCGTCAGCTGGAGATCAACCTGCACGCCGTCATCCACGGCACGCGCGAGGCGGTGCGGCGGATGCGGCCGCGGCGCAGCGGGCACATCGTCAACGTCGCCTCGTTCGCGGGCAAGGCCGGTTTCCCCGGCGCGGCGACCTACTGCGCCACCAAGCACGCCGTCGTCGGGCTGTCCGAGGCGGTGCACCTGGAGCTGCACGGCAGCGGCGTCCACGTCTCGTGCGTCATGCCGGGCATCGTGCGGACGGAGCTCGCGAGCGGCCTCGGCGAAGCGAAGATGTTCAGGTCCGTGCGGCCGGAAGATGTGGCCGACGCCATCGTATCCGCACTGCGCAAGCCTCGTTTCGACGTTTTCGTGCCCCGGTCGCTGGGCACTATGGGCAAGCTCACGCGGCTGCTGCCGCGGCGGGCGGGCGAGGCGCTCGCGCGGGCGTTGAAGGCGGATCGGCTTTTGGCTTCAGCGGCCCATTCCCCGGCCCGCGCGGCGTACGAAGCGCGGGCCGCGGAGAGCGCTCCCGGGGCGGCCCCGGAGTAACTCGGACGGCCTAGCGACTGTCCGAATTGGACGTGCTTGCCAGGTGCTTGCGGGTGTGGTGCTGTTGAGTCCGGTTGCCCGGCCCGGCAAGATTGCCTGCAGAATCCGCGTCCAGGAGGCACGAGAAATGGCTTCACCACCCGCACGGCTGGCCGCCGCGGCGTCGAACGTGGTCGGCAAGGTGCTGCACGGCGGCGTCGCCGACCTGCGCCCGATGCCGCGGGTGCTGATCGACCAGGGCCCCAACCGCTCGCTGTACCGGATGACGCACCGCGGCGGGACGGTGTCCGGGCCGCCCATCCTGCTGGTGCCGCCGCTGGCCGCGCCGGCGATCTGCTTCGACCTGCGCCGCGGCTGCAGCCTCATCGAGCACCTGGTGGAGGACGGCCGCAACACCTACCTCGTCGACTACGGCACGGTCGCGTTCTCCGACCGGCGCCTCGGCATCGAGCACTGGATCGACGAGGTGCTGCCGCGCGCGATCCGCAAGGTGAGCGCGGACGCCGGCGGGCAGCCGGTGCACCTCGTGTCGTGGTCGCTCGGCGGGATCTTCTCGCTGCTGGTGAACGCCGACCGGCCGGACCTCCCGATCGCGTCGATCACCGCGATCGGCTCACCGGTGGACTTCACGGCCATCCCGATCGTGGCGCCGTTCCGCCCGCTGGTCGACCTGACGAACGGCCACCTGCTGACCCCGATCTACCGCGTCTTCGGCGGTGCACCGTCCTATTTGGTCAGCCGCGTGTTCCGCGCGACGGGCATCAGCAAGGAGATCACCAAGCCGCTGGCGATCCTGTCCCACCTCGACGACCGTGACTACCTGGCGCAGATCGAGGCGGTCGACCACTTCATGAGCAACATGTACGCCTACCCGGGCCGCACGTTCGGCCAGCTGTACCACCGGCTGTTCCGCACGAACGACCTGGCGGAGGGCAAGGTGGACCTGAACGGCCGCATCATTTCGCTGTCGGCGGTGCGCGTGCCGACGTTGGTGGTGGCGGGCGAGAACGACACGATCGCCCCGAGGCCGTCGGTGGAGCGGGTGGTGGAGCTGCTGGAGAAGGCCCCGGAGGTCCGCTTCAAGACGGCTCCTGGCGGGCACCTGGGCGTCCTCACCGGCCGCAAGGCCCGCGGCACGACGTGGCGTTACCTGGACGAGTTCCTGGACGACCAGCTCCCTTGAGCGCACCGCGTTGTCACGGAAGGCCGACCAGGCAGCTGAAGATGTCGTTGACCTTCGTCGTGTTGTCCGGGTAATCCGCGTAGGTGCTGGAGAAGTCGGCGTACTCGGTGTGCGCGCGGACGGTCAGCATCGGCCCCAGGCACGGGACGTAGTACCGCTCGTGGAGCTGGAACGTCCGATTGGTGTTGTTGATCACCGAGCTCGCCGAGTTGTCCACGCTGCCCCCGTTGTCCCAGCGCGCCAGGGACAGCCGCAGGGTCGTTCCATCGTCGACGTAGCGTCCGCCGGAGAAGTTGCTGTTGCGGAACAGGCACACGCGGTCGACCGGGCAGGCGTTGTTGTCTGCGGACGCCGGCGGCGCCATCGTCGCCAGCGCTGCCGTGGCGAGCACGGGTACCGCCGCCGCGGTGAATGCGCGCCGGATCGTCCTGGAACGGTTCTTCATCGACATGAACGGCTCCTGCTTCTTCGAAAGGACGGCTCGGGGAAAGCATAAAGAGAGCCGCGGAAGAGGACAGCGATCATTCGGGTGGATCTGCGGTGGCCGGATGACGGTATTTATCCCGTGGTGCACTATCGGCCGATATTGTTCGAGTGCTACTGATGAAAGTTTCTTGTGAGTCGGCAATTTTGCCGGAACAACCCGCCGACGCGAAAGCCGCCCGGTCGCTGAGCCCCGAGAAGGGCGAGTGGCCGGGCGGCTTTCTGTTGCGTCACAACTACTTCAGCTCGGCCGAGGACTTCCCGAGGATCCGCCTCGCGACGATGAGCTGCTGAATCTGCTGCGTCCCCTCGAAGATGTCCAGAATCTTCGCGTCCCGTGCCCACTTTTCGAGCAGCGACTCCTCGCTGTAAGCCCCGGTCAGCTCGACGCACTTGAGCGCGATCTCCACCACCGACCGGCCCGCCTTGGCCTTCGCCATCGACGCCTGCAGTGAGTTCGGCCGGCGGTTGTCGGCCATCCACGCCGATTCCAGCGTCAGCAGGTAGGCCGATTCGTAGTCCGCTTCCAGGCGGAGGAACTCCGCCGCGGCCGCGTGCTGGCTGTTCGCCGGGCGGTCGTAGTCGATCGTGATCCCGGCTTCCGTGAGGATGCGACGCGTCTCTTCGAGAGCCGCGCGGGCCACGCCGATCGCCATCGCCGCCACCAGCGGCCGGGTGTTGTCGAACGTCTGCATGACGCCCGCGAAACCCTTTTTCGTGTCGATCTCCGGCGTGCCCAGCAGGTTTTCGCGAGGCACGCGGCAGTTCTCGAAGCGCAGCACCGCCGTGTCGGACGCGCGGATGCCGAGCTTGTGCTCGGTGCGCACCACCTCGAAGCCCGGCGTGCCCTTCTCGACCACGAACGACTTGATCGCCGCGCGGCCTTTCGACTTGTCCAGCGTCGCCCAGACGACCACCGCGTCCGCGCGCTCGCCCGACGTCACGAAGATCTTCTCGCCGTTGAGGACGTAGTGGTCGCCGTCGAGGCGGGCGGTCGTGCTGACCGCCGCCGAGTCCGAGCCGAAGCCCGGCTCGGTGATCGCCATCGCCGCCCACATGCCGGAAAAGCGTTCCAGCTGCTCGTCCGTGGCCACCGAGCTGATCGCCGCGTTGCCCAGGCCCTGCCGCGGCATCGACAGCAGCAGGCCGACGTCGCCCCAGCACATCTCGATCGTGCCGAGGACCACGTTCAGGTTGGCGCCGTTGCGGTTGCCCTTTTCGTTCTTGTCGGAACCGGACCGCCGCACGCCCGCCGCACCCGCGCCGCCTTCGCCGGAGGAGTTGAGGCCGTCGAGCAGGGCCGCGAACATGTCCAGCTCGGCCGGGTAGGTGTGCTCCGCGCGGTCGTACTTGCGCGAGATCGGCCGGAACACCTCGGCCGCGGCCTGGTACGCCTGGTTGATCAGCGCGCCGGCCTTCTTGGGGACTTCCAGGTTGATCATGACTTGCCTTTCCGAAGCCTAGAGAAGGACGGCGCCTTCCATGACGCCGATGGCGCGCAGGTCCCGGTACCAGCGCTCGACCGGGTGCTCCTTGACGAAGCCGTGCCCGCCGAGCAGCTGCACGCCCGCGCTGCCGATCTGCATGCCCTTGTCCACGGCCAGCTTCCGCGCCAGCGCGACCTCACGGGCGTAGGGCTTGCCCTGCTCGGCCCGCGCCGCGGCGCGCAGCGTGACCAGCCGCAGGCCCTCCAGCTCGATCGCGATGTCGGCCACGGAGAACGCGACCGCCTGCCGGTGGCTGATCGGCTCGCCGAACGCGGTCCGCTCGTTGACGTAGGGGACGACGTAGTCCAGGACGGCCTTCGCGGTCCCGGCGGCCAGCGCCGCCCAGCCGAGCCGCGAAAGCCGCACGACCTCCGCGAAGACGTCCGCCTTCCCGCCGCCGAGCAGCGCGCCCGCGGGCAGCGCCACCTGCTCCAGGTGCAGCTTGCCGGTCGCGGCGCTGCGCAGGCCCATCGCCGGCTCGGCCTCGATCGACACCCCGGCGCTCGACGATTCGACGAGGAACAGTGCCGGGCCGCGGCCTTCGAGGTCGGCCGACACGACGAACAGCTCCGCCTGCGCCGCGCGCGGGACCAGCGCCTTCACGCCGTCGAGCTGGTAGCCCTTCGGGGTGCGGCGCGCCTTCGTCGCCGGCTTGAACGGGTCGTACAGCGCTTTCTGTTCTTGCAGTGCCAGCGCCGCGGCCGGCACGTGCTCGCCGACGAACGCGGGCAAGTAGTCGGCCTGCTGCTGCTCGTCGCCCCAGCTGACCAGCGCGGTGCTCACCGCGGACGGCGCGAGCACGGCCACGGCCAGGCCGAGGTCGCCGTGCGCAAGCGCTTCCGCGACGAGCGCGTTGGTCACCACCGAGCGTTCCGTGCCGACGCCGCCGAGCTCCTCGGGGATGCCGACCAGGCTGATGCCCAGCTCGGCGGCCCGGCTCAGCAGGCCCTCGGGCGCCTCGAGCTTGGCGTCGGCGTCCGCGGCCGCCGGGCGCAGCTGCTCGGCGGCGAACTCCGTCACCGTTTCGACGATGAGCTGCTGGTCCTCGGTCGGCGTGAGGTCGAACAGCCCGGTGTCGGCGGACGGCGCGAGCCGGGCGGGCTTGCCCAGCTTCTGCACCGACTTGAACGACCGGGTCGCCGCGCCGGCGGCACGGAAGCCGTTGCGGGTCCCCGCGGTGACCAGGCCCTCGAGGGGCTTGCGCAGCCCGGCCCGCTCGACGACCTTGCTCCCGGCCAGCCGGGTCAGCGCGGACAGGCCCCAGCCCATCGCGTCCCGTTTCCTTGGCGCAGCCATGTGGCCCTCCATCCCGTTACCTACTCGCGAGTAGGTTAGCGTGGTGGCCGCGATCGCGCCAGTGCGGGTTCACCGGCGCGTGAGCCGGGCCGAAACTTCCCACAGTTCGCGGGCGAGTTCGTGGTCCGGGCGCTGTCGTTCGAGCCGGGGACGCCCACCCGAACGGTCGCCGGGACCGACGTAGGCGCCGCCCGGGACGTCCTCGGTCGCGGCGAACAGGATCGGCAGGGCCCCGTATTCGGCCTTCTTCTGCGCGATCACCGGATAGAGCGTCTTCACCAGTGCCGCGGACACCCGGCCGAAGTGCCGGTCCAGGCCCGTCCGGGCGACGCCGGGGTGGGCCGCGACGGCGCGCACGTCCCGGCCGGCCTCGGTGAGCCGCCGCTGGAGCTCCTGCGTGAACAGCAGGTTCGCCAGCTTCGACTGTCCGTACGCCCGCACGGGCGAGTAGCGGCGGTGCGCCCAGTTCAGGTCGTCGAGCTGGATCTTCCCCAGCCGCGAGAGCCCGGACGCCACGGTCACGATCCGGCCGGTGAGGTGCGGCAGCAGCAGGTTCGTCAGCAGGAACGGACCGAAGTGGTTGACGGCCATGTGCGTCTCGAAGCCGTCGGCGGTCTTCGCGTACGGCACGGCCATCACCCCGGCGTTGTTGATCAGGACGTCGAGGTCGCCCGACCAGCCGGCCGCGAACTCGCGCACCGAGGCCAGGTCGGCGAGGTCGAGCCGCCGGACTTCGGTGTCGCCCGGCGGGGGCGTGACGCGGGCGGGGTCGCGGACGGCGAGCACGACCCGGTCACCCCGGGCGGCGAGTTCGCGGGCGGTGATGGCGCCGAGGCCGCCGCCGGCCCCGGTGACGAGGTAAGTGGTCATGCGCTCAGCGTCGCCGCGCTCCGAAGGCCGCGGCAGAGCGCGCCGATCGGGGGATCGGCGGTCCCTGGCACCGGCCGGGCGGGCGCCGATAATCGACGGGGTGGACCGCACCGAGCTCGCCGACTTCCTGCGCCGCCGCCGAGAGGCCCTGCGCCCGGACGACGTCGGATTGCCGCCAGGGCAGCGTCGCCGCACGTCCGGACTGCGCCGTGAAGAAGTCGCGACGCTCTCGGGTATGTCGGCCGACTACTACACGCGGCTCGAGCAGCAGCGCGGGCCGCGGCCGTCGGAGCAGATGCTCGCCGCGATCGCCCGCGGACTGCGGCTCACCCTGGACGAGCGCGACCACCTGTTCCGGCTGGCCGGCCACACCGCGCCGACCCGCGTGTCACGCGCGGACCACGTCAGCCCGCCGCTGATGCGCGTGCTGGACCGGCTGCACGACACGCCCGCGCAGGTGATGTCGAACCTGGGCGAGACGCTCGTGCAGAACCGGCAGGCCGAGGCCCTGCTCGGCAACGAAACCGGCCACAGCGGCCCCGCGCGCAGCGCCGTCTACCGGTGGTTCACCGACCCGGCGGAGCAGCGGAGCTACCCGGCGTCCGACCGCCAGGGCCACGCCCGGTTCCTGGTGGCGAGCCTGCGGGCCACCAGCGCCACCGACCGCAGGGCCACCGACTTGGCGCGGCTGCTGACGGCGAAGAGCGCGGAGTTCGCGAAGCTGTGGGAAGCGCACGAAGTCGCGGTGCCGGCCGAGCGGCGCAAGACGATCGTGCACCCGAGCCTCGGCGAGATCGCGCTCGACTGCCAGCTGCTGTTCACCGACGACCACGCCCAGGTGCTGCTGGTCTTCACCGCGACACCCGGGACCGTGGACGCGGAGAAGCTGGAGCTCCTGTCGGTCGTCGGCCCGGAGCTGTCATGAGTGCTGGGCGTGGACGTTCCGGCGCCACTCGCCGAAGTGCAGCCGTTCGAAGGTGATGAGCCCGAGCACCATCGCGGCGACGATCAGCAGCAGCGCCGCGGCGGGCACGTGTTCCAGCACCGGCGTCGCCGCGACCAGCAGCACGCCGAGGACCAGCCGCTGGTGGTTCCAGCTGCCGAGGTTGCGCTTGCGCAGGGAGCTCAGCGCGATCAGGTAGAGCGCGAGACCGCCGGTCAGCGCCCAGATCGGCACACCGTGCAGTGCTTCGCCGGGGGTGTGGTGCTCGGTGTCGGCGATGGACAGGAAGGCCTTCTTGAGACCGAGGGCGACCAGCACGATCCCGGCGATCAGCGGCAGGTGCAGGAAGGTGTAGGAGTCGGTGGCCAGTTTCGCGCGTTCGACCCCGGTCGCGCGGGTCAGCCGGTGCTCGGACACCCGCGCGACGACGTCGAAGTACGTCCACCACATCCCCGCGGCCAGCGCCAGCCCGCACACGGCCGCCCCGGTGACCAGCCACGACATCGGCAGCGCCCCGATCCCGATGCCGATGGCGACGATCGACTCGCCGAGCGCGATGATCACGATGAGCCCGAACCGCTCGGCGAAGTGCGCGGGCGCTTCGAGCCGCCAGCCCTCCGGCCCGGCGAGGTAGACGTTGAGGTAATCGATTCCCAAGGCCACCACCCACAACCCCAGCTGCCAGGGCCCGCTCAGGAAGGCGGCGACGCCGAGCAGGACGACACTCGGCAGCAGCCCGACGAACATCTTCAGCAGCACCCGCCGCAGCCCCGAATCGTGTTTCGCGGCGCCCAGATAGGCAACGAGGTGCAGCAACCGCACGAGCGCATAGCAGGCAACGAACAGAGCGGGCGCGAACAGCCCGCCAGGGTGGTCGACGAAGGCTTCCGGGATGGTCAGCGACACCAGGAACATCACGGCCATGGCCCCGAACATGGCCAGCCGCGCGATCCCGTGGTCGACGTGGATGGTGTTCCCGAGCCAGGCGTAGGAGCACCAGCACCACCACAGGACGGCGAGCATGGCCAGCCCCTGCCCGACACCGACCGGGCTCAGGTGGTCGGCCATCAGCTGGGTGACCTGGGTGATGGCGTAGACGAAGACCAGGTCGAAGAAGAGTTCGATGGTCGAGACGCGGTGGTCCTCATCCGCGCTCACCAGGTGCAGGCGTGTCGTGGGCACGCCGAATTATGGACGAAAACATGTCAAGAGGCTGCGGCTTTGCCGTAACGCCCTGCGCGAACATGGCCGGGCGTGCATGGGTCTGGGACAATGAGCGACGGACGTGGGGAGGTGGGTCGTGCATTCCTATGCGGCCGCGCACCACAAGACGATCATGGCCGTCGACATCGCCGGCTACAACGACCCGAAGCGGACGACCGCGCATCGGCTGGTCATCCACGACGGGTTCTGGAAGCTCATGCGCGCGGCGTTCGCGGACACCGGGATCCCCTGGGACACGCTGTTCAGGGAGAACACCGGCGACGGCGTGATGATCCACCTGCCGGCCGAGGTGGCGAAGGCGGACCTGGTGGCCGAGCTGCCCGACCGGATGCTGGCCGAGCTGCGCCGCTACAACGAGGTGCACGCCGCCGAGGCCAACGTGTGTCTGCGGGTGGCGCTGCACGCGGGCGAGGTCTACCAGGGAAGCAACGGAACGATCAGCGACGCGAACAGCCACGCGTTCCGCCTGCTGGACGCGGCCGAGGTCAAGAAGGCGTTGAAGGAGTCGAAAGCCTTGCTGGCGCTGGTCGTGTCGGACACGTTCTACCGGGACGTCGTTCGCGCGGATCCGGCAGCGGACGCGCCCTCGTACCACCGGATTCCCATTGAGAACAAGGAAACGAAGACCGAAGCCTGGCTGCGGCTGCTGGGCGCCGTCACGAACGGGGTCCCGTTGTTCGCGCCCGCTTCGCCCGCGCCTTCGGACCTTCCGGCGCTCGTGGAAGCGCTGCTCGCGGTGCCGTGCGTGCGCAAGACGGAAAGCCGGCAACTGCTGCTCGAACTGTTCCCCCGCCGGGAAATCGCCGACCTCGTGCCGCACCACGCCGAAGATCGCCTGCAGGTGATCGCACTGGCGCGTACGTGCCTGCGCTTCGACGGGGGGTTGGCGGCCCTGCTCGCCGCGGTCCGAACCGTCGAACCGGAATCGCCGCAAGTGGTGGCGCTGGCCGCGATCATCGACCAGTGGCCCGAGCGGCCGACGCGGTGAAGTGGCCGGTCCCCCTTTCAGTGGTGTCGCGCGTGTCAGGTTTTTGTCCTTTTGCGATTACGCCGAACAGGTAAACTCGCGATCTTCGGTGCGCTTCTCGGGGTGGAGGTGAGGGTGAAGCAAGGGCATCCCGGCCTGGGTATCGCGGTCCGCAAGGCAGTGGTGGACGTGCTGGTGGTGGCCGGTTTCGCCGACGACAAATCCATTCGCACCCTGATGGTGAGCGAACTGAGGGAGGCCCTCGATCAGCCGTTCACCTTTTCGGACCAGTTGACCGGTCGTGATCAATTGATCGAGATCGTTTCCGCGTGCTGCCGCCTCGCGGGAGGGTTGAACGCACTGGCGGACGTGATCGAATTCCTGCGTCCCAGCAGCAAGGAGTGCGCGGAGGTGCGCGCACTCGTGACGTCGGTCCGGATGCACGAAGTCGTCCCGGAAGCCGAGCAGGAGAAACTTCGGGAACGATTGGCGGGTTTCGCGCCGCCGGGACTCGGCATGGCGGTGCGCCGAGCCGCCCGCTACGTCTCGCCGCCGCCTCGCTATGACGACGCGTCCTCGGCGTTTTCCGGGCTCGCCGACTTCAATGCCGGTCCTGGTGAGCTGCCTCCATTGTTGATCTTCGTCGAACTGATCGCCGCCGAATGCGACGAAGGCCTCGCGGCTGAATTGCGCGCTTGGTCCGACGGGCAGGTGCGGCGGCTTCGCCTTGGGGACGCCTTGGGTCAGCTGCGAGCGGAACTGGCGGCCGTCCGTCCGGCTCCGGGCCGGCTCCACCTCTTGATCGTCGTGCGCCCGGATCCCATCGAGGAAGACCTGTACGAGCTTTCCTGCTGGAGACAGGAAGATCCGGATGATCGGCTGCTATCGGGAGGAGACGCCGCGCTGGTCCGCGAAAGCGAGTTGGAGCGCCGCGTCGACGTGTTGATCGACGAAACCGAACAAGCTTGGTCGGAGGTGATCTCCGACGTGGTGGTCGAGTTCGTCTTGCCGCGTGCGCTCTTGAACCTGCCAGTACATTCCTGGGCGACCGAGCGTGCTTCCGGTGCGCCGAGGCCGCTGTACCTCGGCTATCAGACAGTCGTGCGGTCATTGGAACGGATGAGTGCGCCGCGCTGGCACCGCGTTTGGCGGCAGCGGTGGGAGTCGTGGGTCGACGATCCTTCGTTCGATCGGGTGTATTTCTGCCAGGCCGGGGACCGCCGCGATCCACTTCGGCTCGAAGCGATATTGAGCAACGAGCAATGGGCGATGACGGTGTTGGCCGAATCGCCGCCGGTCAGCGCGATCTCCGGGCAGGACGAGCTTTTGCCCGCGTTGCGGACCGGGGTCCCGGTCATCGTCTGGCACCCCACGGCTCCTTCGGAAGTGGTCCGTGAAGTGGTAGCCTGGTTAGCCGAAAGCAGTGGTGGATTGGGAGATTTGCCCGCACTGATAAGGGAGTCTCGGCTGGACGTGCTTCGGAATCCGCCGTCGTCGGGCGATGGTGGAGCACTCATGGACCTGGTGGTGCTGTGGGACGATCCGAATCGATTGCTTCCCATCGGCGAAACCGGGATCGTGGGGAACACCGAAGGAGGTGCCGATCAACGTGACCGAGCTTCCTGACAACCGCGTCGGCGGGCCATCCCACCCGGACAGCCCGCCCGATTGGTGGATCTATCGCGGGACTGGACGGCCGCTGCACGACGTCCGGCTGGCCGACCGCTTGCCGGATCCGCCGCCATGGCGCACCTTCCGGGGAGCCGCGCTCCCGGAGCGGGACGTCTTCCCGCCGGACGACGGCGAGATCGAGCGCAAGCTGGGGACCGAGCTCAGCTACTCCGCCCGCGATGTCGACCCGCACGAGGCGGAGATGGTCAACGCGGCTCTGTACCTGCGGCGGCCGTTGCTGGTGACGGGGCGTCCGGGAAGTGGCAAGTCGTCACTGGCCTACCGGATTTCGCGGGAACTCGGCCTGGGGCGGGTTCTCCGCTGGGCCGTCACTTCGCAGACCACGCTCAAGTCGGGGTTGTACGATTACGACGCGATCGGGCGGGTCCAGGCCGCCGCGGCGTGGAAGGAACTCGCCGGGGCAGGCTCGGGAGCGCACAGCGAGGTCCCGATCGGCGAATTCGTCCGGTTGGGTGAGCTGGGCACGGCTTTCCTGCCGCGACGGCTGCCACGCGTGCTCTTGGTCGATGAACTGGACAAGTCGGAGTCGGACTTGCCCCACGACCTGCTGGGCCTGTTCGAGGACGGCGAATTCGTGATCCCCGAGCTGGCCAGGGATGCACGCCGTTCGACGTCGGCCGAAGTGTTCACCGCGGATCCCGGCTGTACCGCCGAGATCCACCACGGCCGCGTCCGGTGTGCGGCGTTCCCGATCGTGGTGATCACCAGCAACGGCGAGCGGGAGTTCCCGCCTGCGTTCCTCCGGAGGTGCCTGCGGCTCGAGACTCGTGAGCCGGACGCCGGCCAGCTCGCGGCGATGGTCGCGGCACATGCCTTGGACCCGGAGGGCAGCCGGGCCGGGTTGATCGAAGACTTCATCGCGCGCAGCGCTGCCGTCGGGGGCCTGCCCGCGGACAAGCTGCTGGACGCGGTCTTCCTGGCTACCTCAGGGGCTTACCGGCCGGAGGACGGAGCGTGGCCGCGGCTCGTCGATTCCCTCTGGCGGCAGCTCAGCCAGCAGGTGCCGTGAGATGCCGGAGCGGCCGGATCCCACTGCGGGTGACCACGACCTGACGTGGACCGAACTCGGTGACGGCCTGTGGCTCACGGCGGCCATCGACGCGGCCCCGGTGCCGGCTGTGCGGCCGACCATGCCTCCGGAGCGGCCGGCCGCCCCGCTCCCGAAGCATCCGGAGAACCGGCGAGCGCCCCGGGAGCCGCCTCCGCGAGAGGCCGGCGAACGCCCGCTCGCACACACCGACGGTGAGAGCGAATCCGATCGTGAATCGCCGGTGGCCGACCGGGCTTCGTTCACCGCGGAACCTGCGGGAAACAGCGGTCCGCTGGCACCGCGGGCCGGAGGGCCCCCACCCGACGCGGACTTCACCGCCGCGACGGCGCCGGTTCTGCCCGGCGCCGCTGAGCTCGTCCGTGCCCTCCGCCCGTTCAAACGGAAAGTGTTCTCGAAGCAGGCGGACGACGTCGAGCTCGACGAAGACCGCACTGCGGAGGAAGCGGCGCAGACAGGGGCATGGCTGCCGGTCACCAGGCGGCGGCGTGGTCGCTGGCTTGACCTGACGCTCGTCGTCGACTCCTCCCCGTCGATGGCGTTGTGGACGCCGACGGTGAACGCGTTTGTCCGGCTTCTGGAACGTCTGGGAGCGTTCAGGTCCGTTCGGGTCCGGCTGCTGGAAACCGGCAAGACCGGGGCCTCGGAAGGGGGCGAGGTCCTCGGCCCGACCCTGCGCGGTGGCACGGCCGATGCCCCCACGCGCGGGGCGGGCGAGGTCATCGGCGCGTCGGATCGGAGCCTGCTGCTGGTCGTGACCGACGGGGTCAGCGACGCGTGGCACCGAGACCTTGTCTCGCCGATGCTCGCCCGGTGGGGACGGGCCATGCCGGTCGCGATCGTGCACCTGCTGCCGCAGCGCCTCTGGCTTCGTGGCGGGATGAGGATCCACCAGGCGGTGCTCACCCCGCCCGGGCCATTGCGGCCCAGCGGCACCTATGGCGTGCAGTCGGCCGATGTGCTCCTGGATCCTGCCGAGGCCGCCGAGCTCACCGTCGGTGCCGTCCCGGTGCCCGTGCTCGCACTGCAGAACCGGTGGCTCGGCTGGTGGGCCTCGATGGTCACCGGAGTGGGTGGTGTCGACCGCAAAGCCGCCGTAGTGCTCGCCCGCGACGAGCCGCGGCCGGGTGAACGTGGTACGGGTCAGCAGTCGGAACGATCCGCGCGGGAAAAAGTGAAGCATTTTCACAGTTTCGCTTCTCCGTCAGCGTTCCGGCTTGCGACGTTGCTGGCGGCGGTGCCGGTGGATGTTGGCGTTGCCCGGACCCTGCAGGCGGAGCTGATCCCGGGTTCCGGTCCCGATCATCTTGCCGAGGTCTTCACGAGCGGGCTGCTGAAGCGGGTCCGGGACGGAACCCCGTGGGACCGGGTGCACTGGGAGTTCTCCGACCACGTCCGTCAGTTGCTCCTGCGAGGCGCGCGACGCTCGGACACGGCCCACGCGGTGATCAGCGCGTCACGGCGGTTCGGTGACCGGAATCCGGTACTGGCGCGCCTGCAGGCCGCATTGGCGGCTCCGGACGCCACGCCTGACCCGTCACTGCCTGCGGCTACTTTGGCGGACATCGCCCTGGAGCGTGACCTTATGCGTGCGCTATCTGGGCCATATTTATCTCGTGCGGACCGGCTGGAGGGTAGAATTGCAGCTGTTGGTCAACACGGCGGTAACCCGACGACTACGATTCTTGGCCCACTCGGCCCATCATCCGCTACTCTGAGTGGTCAACCCGGCGATCGACCTACTACGCTCTCGGCGGTGAGAGATACTATGTCGCAGGAACTCGAGCCGGCGGGTTCCCCAAGCGAGCCTGCAAACACCGTGGTCCAGCTCGACACCGAAAATGTCGATATACCGCCACTTGTTACCGAACGGTCTGCGGCCGTACGGACTAAGATCGTTCGGGAGGTTGCCGATCTAACCCCCCGAAGCGAGCGCCGTTCCGGTGACGAGGCGCCACCCGTTTGGGGTGCAGTACCACCCAAAAATCCAAATTTCACCGGAAGGCGCGAACTGCTCGATCAATTGAGCGAACGCCTCGGAGCCGGGACAACGGCCGTCCTGCCTGCAGCATTGCACGGAATGGGAGGTATCGGCAAGACGCAGATGGCGGTGGAATATATCTACCGACATCTAAGTGATTATGACATCGTCTGGTGGGTCCAGGCCACCCAGACCACTCAGATCCGCAGGTCGCTCACCGAACTCGCCCAGCACCTGCGGCTGCCCGGCGCCGAAGAAGCCATCACCGCAGTCCCGGCGGTCCAGGAGGCCCTGCGGCTGGGTCGTCCCTACCGGCGCTGGTTACTGGTCTTCGACTCGGCCGAGGATCCGGCCATGGTACGGCCGTTCTTTCCGGTGGACGGACCGGGGCAGATCTTGGTGACCTCGCGCAACCCCAGTTGGGCTGGCATCGCGCGGCCGCTGGAAGTCGCCGTCTTCCAACGCGAAGAGAGCAAGAACCTGCTCGCCCTGCGTCGTTCCGAACTCGCCGACGCCGACGCCGACCTCATCGCCGAGAAGCTCGGCGACCTGCCGCTGGCCATCGAGCAGGCGGCCGCCTGGCTGGCCGAGACCGGCATGCCGGCGCGGGACTACCTGGCTCTGTTCGACGAGAAGGTCACCGAAATACTCGACACCGCCGCACCCAATGACTACGAGGTATCCGTCGCCGCGGCGTGGAACGTTTCGTTCGACGAGCTGAGCTCCCGTAGCCCGGCAGCGCACCAATTGCTCCAGGTCTGCGCTTTCTTCGCCCCCGAGCCCATCTCGCGCAGCCTGTTCACCGGGGTACGCGACGCTTCGATCGCTCCGGAACTCGACGCAGCGTTGCGCGACCCCATGCGACTGGGGCGTGCGATTCGTGACGTCAACCGGTACAGCCTGGCGAAGATCGACCACCGTAGCAACACCCTGTTGCTACACCGCTTGGTGCAACTCGTCCTGCGCGGGAGGATGAGCGACCAGCACCGACTGGAAATGCGCCACGGCGCGCATCTGCTGCTGGCGAAAATGGACCCCAACGATCCTGCTGCAACGGAGACTTGGTCGCGTTATCTGGAGATCCTCCCGCATATCTACGACGCCGAGCTGACCGATTGCGACGATCCGTGGGCCCGTCAGCTAGTAATCAACCTGTTCATGTTCCTTTATCACTGGGGTGACCACGAGGGTGCGCGTGCTCTCGCCGAGCGGGCGGTCAAGGCGTGGGCAAGTGATCGGGAGCAGCGGGTGGTCCGGGGCGAACAGCTGGCTGAAGACCCGCCGCTGTTGGAACTGGCTGCTTCCAAGCAGCTCGCGTTCCTCTACTGGGTGGTAGGACGGTACGACGACGCCACCAAGGTCGCCCAGGACACGCTGGATCGCTACACGGCAACGCTCGGGCCGGCCAGTGAAGAGACACTGGGCGCGCAGCTCACCTATGCGCTCATCCTCAAGGCGCGGGGTGACTTTTCCGAGGCGCGGCAGCGCAACTCGGAAATCTATGTCAATGCCCGTGGCCTGTTCGGCGAAGATGACCCTGCCACCCTGGGTGCGGCGCACGACTTCATCGTGGCGCTCCTGCTGACCGGGGAGTACGCGGAAGCGCGCGAACTTGCTGAAAAAACTTACTCCCGCCGTGTTGAAACCTTCGGCTTCGACAACGTCGAGACGATCGCCACGCAGGTACTGCTCGTTCTCGCTCGCCGCGAACTCGGACACTACTCCTGGGCCAAGATCGAGATCGAGCGAATCGCCGAGCGAGCCGAACAGCTTTTCGGTGGCGACAGCATCGGGACGTTGCGCCGCCGCTACTACCAGTCGGTGTCGTGCCGCAAGGACGGTGACCACGGCGCAGCGCTCGAACTTTCGAGCGAAGCACTGCGCAGGTTCCGCATCCGCTATGGCGACAGCCATCCGAACGCGATGGCCTGCGCGCTGGGGCATTCCATCGACCTCCGGCATGCGCGAAGGTTCGCGGAAGCCAAGGCGCTCGGCGAAGAGGTGTACAACCTTTACCGGGAGAACCTCGGGGAAAACCACCCGCACACGCTGTCGGCGCAGCTCGACCTCGGCGTGAGCCTGCGGCTCGGTGGCGATCCTGCGAGCGCGCGCGTGGTCGACGAAAAAGCGCGGACCGGGTTGAGCAAGAAGGTCGGTGAGGACCACCCGCATACAATCGTCTGTGGAATCAACCTCGCCAGTGACCTCTTCGCACTTGACCGAATAGAGGAGGCAGCCGCTCTCGACGCCGACCTCTTGGACCGGGCGCGCCGTGTCCTGGGCGAAGACCACCCGACCGCGCTGGCGGTGCAGCTCAACCGGTCGCTGGACCTGCGGGTCATAGGGCATACCGCTGAGGCGGATGCGCTGTATGAGGACGTGATGACGCGGTACCGAATGGTGCTCGGAGAAGAACACCCAGGCACGGAGTCGGCGTCGCGCGGCGTCCGGGCGGACTGCGACATCGATCCGATGCCGTTGTAGGGGAACTCCTCGCGGTTGGGTGGTTCAGTGGGTGAACCGCCCCACCCAGCCGGCGATCGCTTCCACTGACGGAGTCGTTCCCGGTTCGTCGCGCAGTAGACGATGCACCGCCCGGACCAATTCCGGGCGGTGCAGCAACGCCCGCGACGCCGGTCCGGTGCTCCGTGCCGATAGGGCGAGACCGAGGCCGACGAGCGCGGACGGGTCGTCCGGGTCCACGGACAGCAGGTGCCGGTACTCGGCTGCTGCATCCACCGGCCGCCCGGCCACGAAGTGGAGGTCTGCTTCCGTCGCCCCCGGGACCGAAGACGCGTCCTCAGCTAATCGAGCGGCGCCGCCCGGTCCGAGGCGAAGCCGGATCAGGTCCGTGCGAGCCTCCTGCCAATCCCCGTCTGGCACCGGGGTCGGCATCCGGGGCTCCGGCGGGCCGGCTACGGCGCATCGGGGCCGCGAGAGCCCGGTTCGCCAGTCCGCGGCCAGTTCGGCGACTGTACTGGGATCGGGACGCAAATGTCTGGTCCGCCAGGCTGCATAGTGGTCTTCTGCCGCGAAGCGGGTCCACCTGCGGGTGCCTGTGTCGACCGGTTCGGTCTGCCACGGCCGGAGTTGCGCGGCGACGCCGTCGAGGAACCGGCGGCCCGCTGGGGTCACGCTCTCGTCGACGCGCACCGTGGCGAGTGTGCGCCAGACCTGTTCGCGCCAAAGGGCGAATTCAAAGGCGGCGAGCTCGTTGTCCGGTTCGGCGGCGGCCAGCGCGCGCCAGAACGATGTCACGCCGGAGAAGGCGTAAATTCCGTGAAGTACTCCACCGATCGGCCGCGGATCGGAGCGCCACGGTGCGTACAGTCTTTCCCTCGGGTCGTCCGTGCTGAGCCGGACGAGGTGGAGCAGGCCACCGAGCCGGATGTGCTGGAATTCGTGGACGAGCGCGGCCGCGAGCGTGGCGGGATCCTCGCCGTAGGCGACGATCGCGCTGCCGAACGCCTCCCCGGTCGACGCGCTGGGCAGCCGGAACGGGACGGCCGGCGCCGGTACGATCGAATCCAGGCCGACCGGGAGGACCTCCGCGACGGCGGGTAGGTGCCGGACGAGCAGCCGCCACGCACCGTCGAGCACGGTTCGCCACGATTCGACCTCGACCGGGTGCAACGGCTCCGGCGGAATTGGCTCGTATAGCCCGCGATACGGATCCAGGTCGTCGAGCCGGATCGCGAGCCGCTGGTCACCGGACCACAGAACGGTCTTCCGGATCGGGGACCAGCCTGGTGCGTCTGTGGACGGGCATGCAGGCAGGCGGACCATTGAATGCCGATCGCGGATTTCGACGATGCCGTGTGAACTCCGGACGGTGGCCAGGGAAAACGGCGCTTCAGCCCGTAGGTGCGCCAGTCCGAGCGTCGGTAGCACGGCGTTGCCCCGCCACACCGGCAGCTCCGTCTCGAACGGAATTCTGGCACGAACGGCTGCTGCCGCCGCCAGGCAGTGCACGTATCCGAGATGCACCCAGAAGGGACAGACGCCGGCGACGTCGTGCTGGTAGAGCCGAGTCGTGTAGCCGGCCCAAGTTCCCGTGTACGGGTGGGAAAGAATCGCGTCGAGCTCATGAGGAGCAGCCCGTTCGACCCTGGCCAGCAGTTCCCAGGCCGTATCCGGTGACGGCAGCGGGGAGTACAGGTCTTCGGATTTTGTGACCACTTCGACCAGGCCACGCAGCAGCAGAAGCCGACGGCTTCGCTCAGCGGATCGCAGTTTGCGCAGCTGATCAGGGCTGCTTTGACTGCGCGCGATCGCGTCGAAGTCCGTCCACAGCAGCTGATGCCGGCCTAGTTCCGTGGCAGGATCCGGAGATTCCGACGACTCCACGATCAATCGACCCGTTTCGCGCCGCTGCCGCTACCGCTTGCGGTCACCGGGATATGGGTGACGCGTTCCACCGCATGTCGTAATGACCTCCGCATTTCGCCGCCTTCCAGCGTGCGCAGTCTGGTGAGCGAAACGCCGCTGAGATCGATGAGTTCCGATTCGATTCCTTCTTCTGCGCCGGAACGAGCTGCCTGCATCACGATTCCCTTCTCGCAGGGAGAACGGACCCCGTCGGCCCACTTCGCATTATCCCGCACTCTGGGTCGTTACGACAGGGACGTATGCAGTGCGCCGTTCGGGTGATGCGAAGTCGGCTGCTCGCGGGACCGGGTCGCACGTCCGCGGCACGCATCAGTGATCATGAATCGTATCGTCCTGTACACGACAATGCACTGGATTCCGCACCAGAAGGCGCGCAGTTGCGGTGCCCAGCGCACGCGACGGCCTGCCGACGATCGCACGCGACGGCTTGCCGGCGATGATCAACTGTCCGTCAATTTCTGTCGGCGCTGCACCGATTCGCGCATCTGACGGAATCCGCGAGCTTGGCAGTTCGGCGTCTCCGGCCCACACGTTGTCCATCTTTTGCCCACTCCTACGGCGGGGGTCGATGGGTAAAATCACCGTTCCCGGGCAGCCGGGCGGGAGGTGGTTCGTCAAGTGTCGGCCGGAGAACGAACTTACGGGCCGAGCCGTGAGCTGCACATCCCATCGACGGTTCGCGTCGCGGTCCGGGAGGCGATCGTCAATCTTCTCGCCAGCGCCGGGCTGGCCGCCGATCGACCGAGCCGGTCGCTCTTGGTGGACCTGATCCACGACAATCTCGGCTTCTCGTTGACCCTCTCCGAACACGCGATCGGACGGGATCAGCTGATCGACGTCGTCAACGCCTGTGCCAGAGCGGATGGCGGGATGCGCGCGCTCGACCAGGCTGTCCACATGCTGCGGCCCGGCTCCCCGGAAGCGGAGCATGTGCACCGGCTCGTGCGTGAACCGCGAATGCACGACCTGCTGCCGGATTCCGAATTGCGTTGGCTGCGTTCGACGCTGGCCGGAGTCGCCCCGCACAGGCTGGGCGCCCTCCTCCGACGGTCGGCGAGCCCTGCGGCATACCCCGCCGGCGAACCGGGTGACGCCTGGGAGGCGTTCTGTCTGCTGACCGAGCTCAACACGCCGGCGCACGGACTGCCGCCGGCGTTGACCTTCATCGAACTCGTCGCCGCGGAATGCCCGCGGCAGCTGGGTGATGAACTTCGAGAATGGAACACCTGGCAGGCACGGCGGGTCCAGGGTGAGGCTCGGTTGCACGAACTGCGTGCCGAACGCAAGCCCGGTGCCAGTGACGGACTGCGGTTGCACTTGGTGATCATGGTGGAAGTGGACGGCATCGACCCCGACCGGCACGTCGTTTCCCATTGGCGGCAGGAAGATCCACGGGAGTGGCCGCCTGCCCGCGGTGGGATGGCCACGGTCCAGAGCGTGGACCTTGAGCACCACGTCGACCGGCTGGTCGTCGACGCCGAGCGTGCTTGGGCGGAATACCGCGAGGAAGTGGCGCTCGAATTCATTCTGCCGCGGGCACTGGTCAACTTGCCGGTGCACCGGTGGTGCAAGGAACACGAGACAGGGGATCCCCGGCCGCTTTCCCTCGATTACCCGATCGTCATCCGCTCACTGGAACGGATGTTCTCCCGGCAGTGGCATCGCGCGTGGCGGATACGGTGGGAAGCAATGCTCGGCAACCCCTCCGCTGAACGGGTGTACTACTGCCGACCTCAAGACACTGCGAAGCGTCATCGGCTCGACGCCACCCTCAGCGACGGACGCTGGTTGGTGATGGTGCTCGCCGAACCGCCGCCGGCGCGGCCGCGACCGGGGGAGGACGAACTGGCGACGGGATTGCGGACAGGGATTCCGGCCCTGCTGTGGCACCCTCACGCGCCCGCCGAGGTGGTTCGTGAACTCGTTGCCTGGCTCATCGACGGTAGCGGACTCGGCGATCTCCCCGTGCGGACGCAGGATTCCCGGCGGGCGGCGTTTCGTGAGGTGACGATCCCCGTCGACCTGCGGATCGCCGGCGACCTGGTGATCCTGTGGGACGACCCGAGCAGACTGATCTTTCTGGACGATGACCCTTACCTGTCGGATGTGACTCGGGAGAATGCGGATGAACGGGGAAAAGCGTCCTGAACGGCCGGACTGGTGGATCTACCGCGGTACCGGCCGGCCGCTCGACGGTGCCACGCTCGCCGATCTGCTTCCACCCGCGCCCCCGTGGCGCGCGTTCGACGGTGGGCCGTTGCCGGACGAGGACGTCGTGCCTCCGGACGAGGGCGAGGCGACCCGGCGGCTGGGGTCGGAGCACCGGCTGATCACCAGGCACGTCGACTCGCACGAGATCGACATGGTCAACGCGGCGCTGTACCTACGGCGGCCGTTGCTGGTGACCGGCAGGCCCGGCAGTGGTAAGTCGAGCCTCGCGTACCGGGTCGCCCGCGAGCTCAGGCTGGGCCGAGTCCTCCGGTGGCCGATCACGTCCCACACCACACTGAGGGCCGGCCTGTACGCCTACGACGCGATCGGCCGGGCTCAGGCGGCCGCCGGTACTCGTTCGGCCGCACGGAACGGCGACCAGGAACCGCCGATCGGTGAGTATGTCCGCCTCGGTGACCTCGGGACGGTCTTCCTGCCCCGCAGGCTGCCTCGCGTGCTGCTCATCGACGAGCTGGACAAGAGCGAAGCCGATCTGCCGAACGACCTGCTCAGCCTGTTCGAGGACGGAGAGTTCGTGATTCCCGAACTTGCGCGGATGCGCAGCCGGACCCGTGAGGTCGAGGTCTTCACGGCCGATCCCGGCATGACGACGACGATCGTTGACGGCCGCGTCCGATGTGTGGCCTTCCCGTTCGTCGTGATCACCAGCAATGGTGACCGCGACTTCCCGCCGGCCTTCCTCCGCCGGTGCCTGCGGCTCGAAATCCAGGATCCGGACGTCGAGCAACTGGCGGCCATGGTGGCGGCACACGCACTCGATCCGGGCGATGCACACCGGTCCCGCATCATCGAGGAGTTCGTCAGCCGGAGCGAGGCGTTCGGGGGGCTGCCGATCGACAAACTCCTCGAAGCGATATACCTGGCTACTTCGGGGGCGTATCACGATGAAGGTGATTCTTGGCCGCGGTTGGTGGACGCGCTCTGGCGGCAGCTGAACTCGGTGGTGCCGTGAGATGGCCGAGGATCCGCGGGAAATCTTGGTCGGCGGCGAGCCGTTGTCGTGGAGCGAGGTCGCCGACGCGGTCTGGCTGGCGGCGCTCCGCCGGCCATCAGCGCAGCCGGACGACGAACCGGAACCACATTCCCCGACTCCGGCCCCGGCATCCGAGCTGCCGTCACCACCGGTGTGTGAGCCACACCCCGAGGAGAGTCCACGGCCGGCAACGGGGCCCGATCCGGTGGCCAGGCGGCAACGGCATCGCGTTGCCGGAGGTTTCACGCGGGACGTCCATGGGGTTGGTGATCAGGGTGCGCCGTCGAACGGCCGGGCCCCGAAGTCGGGAACCATGCCGGGCGGCCCGGATATCCTGCGGTCCCTCCGGCCGTTGAAGCAACTGCGTCCCTCGACGCGAGAAGACGACCTCCAGCTGGACGAGGAGTCGACTGCCGAGCGAGCCGTACAGGACGGCCTCTGGCTGCCCGTGCTGAAGCCCGCCCCGACGACTCGCGTCCTCGATCTGACGGTGGTGGTCGACGCGGGAGCGTCGATGGCTTTGTGGCAGTCGGAAGTCAGGGCGTTCCTGAAGCTGGTGCAACAGCTGGGAGCGTTTCGGACGGTCCGGATCCGGTACCTCGAAACGGAGGCCCGCGCGACTGACGGCTCTCTCTCACCGGTGCTGCGCGGCGGCACGCCGGACGCGCCGCAGCACAGTGCGGCCGAACTCCTCGGCTGGTACGGCGACCGGCTCATGCTGGTCCTCACCGACGGCGTCGGCGAAGCGTGGCGGCGAGATCTCGTGTCGCCGCTGCTCGCGCAGTGGAGCCGTGGCATGCCGGTCGCGGTGGTGCACCTGCTGCCCCAGTACATGTGGAAGAAGAGTGGTCTACTGCTGCACCGGGCTTTGCTCGCTTCGCCCGGCCCGTTCCGGCCGAACCGTCGTTACGGGTTCGAGCTGCCGGATGCCTGGATGACCATGGCGGATCCGGAAAAGGCGGTCACCGGCGCGGTGCCTGTCCCGGTCCTCGAACTGGAGGGCCGGTGGTTCAGCTGGTGGGTGCGGTTCGTTTCGCGCACGGTCAGCCAGGCGGTTCCGGGCACGGTCCTGCTCGCCCGCGACCAGCCGCTGCCCGAGCCGGTGGACGACGAGGCCGCCCTGCCCCTGTCGGCTGAGGAGCGGGTCCGGCGGTTCGTCGGTGCGGCCACACCGCCCGCGTTCCGCCTCGCAACTCTGTTGGCCGCGGTACCGGTCAGCCTGCCGATCGCACGGTTCGTCCGAGCGGAGCTCGTGCCCGAAGCCGGGACGGCACACCTCGCCGAAGTGTTCACCAGCGGGCTCCTTTCTGCGCCCGAAACGGGGAGCACTCTCGAAGACGACGCCGTTTTCGAGTTCCCGATCCCAGTTCGCGAGGCGCTGCTCGCGGCCGGACGACGGGCGGAGACCGTGCGAGTGGTCGCCGCGACCGGACAGCGGTTCGGCGAGCGGCACCCCGTGCTGCTGAAGATCGCCGACGCACTCGCCGACCCCGACCGCGCCGCGCTGCCCGATGATGCGGCGGACATTTCTCTCGAGCGAGTCGTCATGCGCGCGCTGTCGGGTCCGTATGCCTGGCGAGCCGAACGCCTGCAGGAGCGGGAACACGAGCTCGCCGCCGCAGAGGAGGGGCGGGACGTCGTTGCGGAGGACGACTCGGCCCCGACCGCCACGGCCGAGCCGGCCCTCGCCGCGGAGCAGCTGGTCGCGGACGTCCGCGAAGAAGCGGCCACCTCCCTGCGCCGCGTCCGACGGATCACCACCGACGCGCCGGTCGTTTGGGGCGCGGTTCCCGCGCGCAATCCGGAGTTCGTCGGCCGTCGCGAACTGCTCGACCGCCTCGCGGCCAGCCTGCGGTCGGCGGGCTGCGTGATCCTGCACGGGCCCGGTGGCCTCGGCAAGACCCAGATCGCGGTCGAGTACATCTACCGGCAGCTGCGCGACCACGATCTCGTCTGGTGGGTCAGTGCGCCTCAGGAGTCCCAGATCCGCGCCTCCCTGACGGAACTCGCCCGGCAGCTGCGGTTGCCAGGCGCCGAGGAGGCGCTCACCGCAGTGCCGGCGGTCTTGGCTGCGCTTCGTTCGGGTAAGCCCTATCGCCGCTGGCTGCTCGTCTTCGACGCGGCCGACCATCCTGAGTCACTCCTGCAGTTCCTGCCGGCCGACGGGCCGGGCCGGGCGTTGGTCACCGCACGGGACGCCGCTCCCGGCGGCTTTCCCGCGGAGCCGGTCGAGGTGGGCCGATTCGCCCGGGCGGAGAGCATCGAGCTGCTGCGCCACCGTGATCCTGCGGTTGTGGTTGCGGACGCCGATGCGCTCGCGCGAAAGCTGGGCGACCTGCCGATCGCGCTGGCACAGGCCGCGGCGTGGCGGGCCGAAACCGGCATTCCGGTCGCCGAGTACACCCGGCTGCTGGACGAAAAGATGGCCGAGATCCTCTCGGCGTCTCCACGGCCGTCGGACGACGAGATCTCCGCGACGGCCGCCTGGAACGTCTCTTTCGACGGCATCACGTCTCGCAACCCGGCCGCACACCAGCTACTTCAGGTCTGCGCGTTCTTCGCTGCCGAACCGATTTCCCGCAGCCTGTTCGCCGGGGTGCGGGGGGTGTCGATCGCTCCGGAGCTGGACACCGCGATGCGGGATCCCGACCTGCTGGACCGAGCCCTGAGGGACATCAACCGGTGCCGGCTGGCGAAGCTGGACCACCGTAGCGGCACCCTTCTCCTGCACCGGCTCGCGCAACTGGCGCTGCGGGCGCGGATGTCCGGGGAGACCCGCGCGGCGATGCGCCACGGTGCCGCCCTGCTGCTGGCCAACCTCGATCCGAACGACCCCGCGACCGCGTCGCTGTGGCCGCGCTACCAGCTGGTCCTGCCGCATCTGCGGCACGTCGGCCTGATCGACTGCGACGACCCTTGGGTCCGCCGGTTGCTGCTCAACCTGATGAAGTTCCTGTACTTCTCCGGTGACCATGCCGGTGCGCTGGCGCTGGCGGAAGAAGCCGCGACGGCCTGGACGGACCGGTACGGCGCCGAAGACGCTCAGACCTTGGCCGCGTCTGAGCAACTAGGGCGCACGCTGTGGGTGCTCGGCCGGTACGAGGAGTCGTCGAAGGTTTGCCGACAGACGTTGCACCTTTACCGGCAGACCACGGGGCCGGATTCGGAACAGGCCCTGCGAGCGGAGACTCTGGTGGCCGTCGGGCTGAAGGCCAGCGGTGACTTCTTCGCGGCACGGGATCTCAACCGGAAGACTTACGAAAACGCCCGGTCCCTGTTCGGCGCCGACGACCCATCCACCCTGGGCGCAGCGCACGACCTGGTCGTATCGCTGCTCCTGGCAGGAGAGTACGAACAGGCGCGCCGGCTCAGCGAGGACACCTACGAACGCCGATCCGAGGTACTCGGTTACGACAACTGGAAAACCATTCTCACGCTGAACATCATGATCATCTGCCGACGCGAACTCGGCGATTACTCGTGGGCCCGCATCGAGCAGGAGAAGGTCGTGGAGCGAGTACGCGACCTCTTCGGATCGGACACCGACGGCGTCGTCCGCCGCGACTATCACCTCGCGGTGGCACAGCGGAAGGACGGTTACCACGAGGCTGCGCTGAACCTGTCGGGCAGCGCATTGGAGCGCCTACGGCGGAAGTACGGGCCGGACAACCCCAACGCGTTGGCCTGTGGACTGGCCCATTCACTCGACCTGCGCAACGCGGGTGAGCCGGCGGCCTCGCTCGAGCTCGGCGAGCAGGTGCTGGAGCTCTACCGGGCCAACATGGGCGACCGGCACCCTCATACCCTGGTGGCCGATGCGGACGTCGGGGTGACCTTGCGCCTGCTCGGAGACCCGGCGGCCGCGCTGAGCCGGGACGAAGGGGTGCTGACGGGACTGCAGGAGCGGCTGGGCCCGGCTCACCCGCACATCCTGGCGTGCTCGATCAACATTGCGAACGACTGGTACGCGCTCGGCGACGTGCAGCGTTCCCTGCGGATGAACACCGAAACGCTCGCGCGGCTGCGGCGGACGTTGCCTGATAGCCATCCCATCACCCTGGCGGCCCGGCTCAACCGGGCTCTAGACCTCGAACGGCTCGGCCGCCTCCGGGAGGCCGTCAGCCAGCACCAGGAGGTTCTCGGCGCGATCGGTCGGGTTTTCCGGCGCGGACACCCCGCGGTTGCCGCCGCGGAAAACGCGGTTCGTGCGGAGTGCGACATCGACCCCATTCCGCTGTAACTCGGTCAGGACAGCCTTTTGCCCAGCCACGCGGCCAGCTCTTCGACAACGGGGGCGGCATCCATGGTGCGCAGATTCCGGTGCACCGCGCGGACGAGTTCGGGCGCGGTGAGCAAGGCCTGTTTGGCTGGGCCGCTGGTAAGTGACAAGCCCAGACCGATCCAGGCCGAAGCGTGATCCGGATCAGCTTCGAGTTCAGCGGCGTACGCGGTCCGGGCTTCGTCCATCCGATCTTGGACCCAAAGGTGATCGGCCTTCAGCACCTCTGGGACCAGGGACCACAACTGTGTCAGACGGGTCTCCCCGTCTTCGCCCAGCCGGATCCGGACCAGGTCGGAACGGGAGTTCGGCCAGCTGCCGTCCGAAGTGGTGTCGAGCCTGCTTCCCGGGGCCGCAAGCGGGCAGGGGAGGCCGTTCTGCCAGGCCCGAGCGAGGTCCGCGACCGCCTCGGGCTCGGGGCGGAGATGGCGGAGCCGCCAGCCGGCGTGGTGATCCACAGCCAGGGTTTCCGACCACCGCGCCGCTTCGCCCGGCGTCGGTTCGTCCTGCCACGGACCTAGGACAGTGGCCAGCTGGCCGAGAAAACGCCGTCCTGCCCCGGTCAGAGCCGGGTCTTCGCGAATCGCTTCGAGCGCGCACCAGCTCTGGGAGCGCCAGTGAGCGAACTCGAACGCGGCCAGCCGATCTTCCGGACACGCTCGGGAAAGCGCCCGCCAGAAGGCCGAGACGCCGAAGAAAGCGTAAATTCCGTGCACCAGTCCGCCGAGTGGCCGGGGGTCTTCCCGCCACGGCGCGTAGAGCCGCTCGGTGCGGTCGTCGTCGTGCAGTCGGACGAGCTGGAGCAAGGCACCGAGCCGGGCGTGCTGGAACTCGTGTACGAGTGCCGCGGCGAGTGTCGCGGGCTCGTCCGGGGCCGCGATGACCGCGCTGCCGAAGGCTTCGCCAGTCGATGCGCTGGGGAGCCGGAACGGAACGGCCGGTTCCGGCACGATCGATGTCAGGCCCCCGGGCAGGACCTCGGCGTACTCGGGCAGGTGTTCAACCACCAGGCGCCAAGCCTTGTTCAGCAGGTGGCGCCAGTTCTTCGAGTCGGTCTCCGCGAGCCGGGTCGGCGGGATCGGGTGGTACAGACCGCGATGCGGGTCCAGGTCGTCGAGTCGCAGTTCGAGGACGCGGCCGCCAGTTTCGAACCGGAAGGACCGGAGCGGGCTCCAGGCCGGATGTCCCGGGGCGACACGCGAATTTTCACCGCGAATCGTGAAGGCTCCCGCTTCTCCCTGCACTTCTGTGGTCGTGAAGCCGCGGCCTTCGGCCAGCCGGGCCGCTCCGAGCGTCGGCAGCACGACGGTGCCGTTCCAGACCGGCACCTGGATGGTGAAATCCAGGCCTGCGCGGATCGCCGCTGTAGCAGCGAGCGCGTGCAAGTAACCGTAGTGCACCCAAAACGGGCATTCTCCGGTCAAGTCCTGCTCGATCAACCGGGTGGTGTACCCGGCCCAGCTTCCGGTGTACGGGTGGGCCAGGACTCGCTCGAGCGCGTGGGGATCGGCTTGCTGGGCGCGAACCAACAGATCCCAGGCCGTTTCGGAACCGGTAAGCGGTCCGGTCAGCCGCGCGTCGGCTTCCGCTCGCTCCACCAAGCCGTACAGCAGGAGCAGGCGGCGGCTTCGATCAGCGGCGCGCAGGAACCCCACGGCGTCGATCCCGCCTCTGCCTGCGGCCAGCTCGTCGAAGGTGTTCCAGCCGATCGAATGCACATCCGGGTCGACCGGGATGTGGTCCATCGTGCGCACGGAGAACCTTTCGGAGCGGTGATCAGTCGACGCGCTTGGCGCCGCCATCGCTGCCGCTTGCGGTCACCGGGATGTGGGCGGTTCGGTCCACAGCGTGGCGAATCGACCGGCGAAGTACAACGGGGTTGAGTTTGCGTAGTTCGGCCAGGGAGATCGCGCTCAGGTCGAGGAGTTCGGATTTGATCCCGGGTTGCCCATAGCCTTCCGGCGATCGCATGCCGATATTTCCTCTTTCATACTTCGAATCAACTTGGGCGGAGACATAAGTTACCACGCCATGGCGCTGCTCCATTTGGGTGACCGGCCTCTTGGGTATATGTGCTGGTAGCAGGCTTTCTTGACCCACACTGATGTGGATCACTTGTTCGAACTTTTGATGGAGGGCGGAGATTGTCGTATTCCGAGGCGGGAAGGTTATCGCTTTCCTGTGTCCATGCACCCTGGTTGCCTGAAGCTAGTCAGTGACGCTGAGGGCCGTGTGCAGCAGTGTTGTTAGCTCTGCTGCGAAGTGTGGTCGGCTTGCCACGCGGCGCGTCCGGGCCAGGTCGTTGGCGATGGTCAGCGCCGCGTGCACCGTGATCTTCGCTTCGCGCGCCGGCAGCTCCGGGCGCACCGTCGACAGCAGGGTCACCCACTGGGCCACGTAGTCGCGCTGCACCCGCAGCAGGTCCACCTTGTCGCGGTCCGGCATCGTCACGCGATCCGCCGAGAACGACACCAGCAGTTCCGGGGTGTGCAGGATCGTGTGCACGTACGACGCCGCCAGGCGACGCAGGGCCGAGCGCTCGTCCGATGTCTGCAGCGCGAGCTCGGCCGCCAACGCCAGTCGATCCGCCGCTCGGTGGCCGATCGCCACCATCAAGGCCGCCTTGCTCGGGAAGTGGCGGTAGACGCTCGGGCCTGCGATGCCCGCCGCCGCTCCGATGTCCTCCATGCTCACGTCGTGGAAACCGCGCTGGGCGAACAGGGCCGTTGCCGCCGCCAGGACCTGCTCGCGGCGGGAGGGGGTGCCGAGGCTCACGGCCGCAGGCGGGGGTGGCGAAGACGGCGACGGCAGTGTGGCGTTCAGCACATCCAGGGCCAGTTCGACCAGTAACTGAGCGAAGCGTCGGCGAGCCACCGACGTGTGGTGCACCGACACGCTGCCGAACACCGACAGCGCTGCCCAGCACAGGAGCTCGGCATCCTCCGAAGACAGTTCGGGACGGCGGACCTGTAGGGCCTTCGCCCACGCCGCCAGCGCCGACGCCGACCGGCGGGCGATCTCGCGCTGGTCCTCCTTCGGCAGGTGACGGCCCTCCCAGCGCCACAACGCCGCGATCTCGCGGCGCTCGACCGCCTGTGTCGCGAGCCGGCCCAAAAGGGACTTCAGCTGGTCAGGCGGGGAAACCGAGTCCGACAGCGCCTCCGCCGTCGCCGCCTCGATGTCCTCGAAGCCGCTCAGGACCACGTACGCCAGGATCGCCTGCTTGTCCGCGAAGTGCCGGTACAACGCCGGCCCGGTGACGCCCGCCGCGTCCGCGATGTCCTTGATCGCCACTCCGGGGAAGCCGCGGGCGCGGAACAGCTCCGCCGCCACCGCGGCCAGCTGGGCCTTGCGGTCGCGGGGGCGCGTGGGGCGTACGACGTCGGTCATGGTGAGTCGACGATAGCGGGTCACGGCACACCTGCAACCCATTGACACCATGGGGTTATCCGGCGATATGTTAATGGTCATTAGCCCTACTGGCCGGTATAGTCGGCCACGGCACGACGTCGTCCCATCCGCTCGCGAGGAGTTGTTCAGTGAGTAGCGAGGCCTACATCTACGAGGCGATCCGCACGCCTCGCGGCAAGAACAAGGGCGGTGCCCTGCACGGCACCAAGCCGGTCGACCTGGTGGTCGGCCTGATCAACGAACTCAAGGTCCGCCACCCGAACCTCGACCCCGCCGTGATCGACGACATCGTGCTCGGCGTCGTCTCCCCGGTCGGCGAGCAGGGCGCGGTCATCGCGCGCACCGCCGCGCTGAACGCCGGCCTGCCGGACACCGTCGCGGGCGTGCAGCTCAACCGCTTCTGCGCCTCCGGCCTGGAAGCCACCAACACCGCCGCGCAGAAGGTCCGCTCCGGCTGGGACAACCTGATCATCGCCGGCGGCGTCGAGTCGATGTCGCGGGTGCCGATGGGCTCCGACGGCGGCGCGCTGTTCATGGACCCGGCCACCGCGTACGACAACTACATCGTCCCGCAGGGCACCGGCGCCGACCTGATCGCGACCATCGAGGGCTTCTCGCGGGAGGACGTCGACCGCTGGGCCGTCCGTTCGCAGGACCGCGCCGAAGCGGCCTGGTCCGGTGGCTACTTCGCCAAGTCGGTCGTCCCGGTCAAGGACATCAACGGCGTCACCGTCCTCGACCACGACGAGCACCGCCGTCCCGGCTCCACCGTCGAGGGTCTCGGCAAGCTCAAGCCCGCCTTCGCCGGCATCGGCGAGCTGGGCGGCTTCGACGCCGTCGCGCTGCAGAAGTACCACTCGGTCGAGCGCATCAACCACGTCCACACCGGCGGCAACTCCTCCGGCATCGTCGACGGCGCCGCGCTGGTGCTGGTCGGTTCCGAGCAGATCGGCAAGACCTTCGGGCTGACCCCGCGCGCCCGGATCGTGGCGACCGCGTCGATCGGCTCCGAGCCTACGATCATGCTCACCGGCCCCACGCCGGCCACCGAAAAGGTGCTGAAGACCGCGGGCCTCAAGCCCGAGGACATCGACCTGTGGGAGCTCAACGAGGCGTTCGCCTCCGTCGTGCTCAAGTGGATCAAGGACCTGCACCTCGACGAGGAGAAGGTCAACGTCAACGGCGGCGCGATCGCGATGGGCCACCCGCTCGGCGCCACCGGCGCGATGCTGGTCGGCACCGTGGTCGACGAGCTCGAACGCCGCCAGGCGCGCCGCGCCCTGGTGACCCTGTGCATCGGCGGCGGCATGGGCGTCGCCACCATCATCGAGCGGGTGTGAGGACCACAATGGCCGAGAGCAAGACCATCCGCTGGGAGCAGGACTCCGACGGAATCGTCACGCTGACCCTGGACGACCCGAACCAGTCGGCGAACACGATGAACGCCGCCTTCCGTGAGTCGCTGGGCGTCACGGTCGACCGCCTGGAAGCCGAGAAGGACTCCATCACCGGCGTCGTCATCACGTCCGCGAAGAAGACCTTCTTCGCGGGTGGCGACCTCAACGACCTCATCCAGGCGAAGCCCGAGCACGCGGCCGAGCTGACCGAGGGCAGCTCCCTGATGAAGGGGCAGATGCGCCGCATCGAGCAGCTCGGCAAGCCGGTCGTCGCGGCCATCAACGGCGCCGCGCTCGGCGGTGGCCTCGAGATCGCGCTGGCGACGCACCACCGCATCGCCGCCGACGTCAAGGGCAGCCAGATCGGCCTGCCCGAGGTGACGCTGGGCCTGCTGCCCGGCGGCGGTGGCGTGGTCCGCACCGTGCGCCTGCTGGGCATCCAGAGCGCGCTGCTGAACGTGCTGCTGCAAGGCCAGCGGCACCGCCCGGCCAAGGCGCTCGAACTCGGCCTGGTGCACGAGCTCGTCGGCACCGTCGAGGAGCTCGTCCCCGCCGCGAAGGCGTGGATCAAGGCCAACCCCGAGGGTGGCGTCCAGCCGTTCGACGTCAAGGGCTACAAGATCCCCGGCGGTACCCCGTCGAACCCGAGCTTCGCGGCCAACCTGCCGGCGTTCCCGGCGAACCTGCGCAAGCAGATCAAGGGCGCGAACATGCCGGCGCCGCGGGCGATCCTGGCCGCCGCGATCGAGGGCGCCCAGGTCGACGTCGACACCGCGCTCCAGATCGAGACGCGCTACTTCATCAGCCTCGCCACCGGCCAGGTGTCGAAGAACATGACGAAGGCGTTCTTCTTCGACCTGCAGACCATCAACTCCGGCGGCTCGCGGCCGGACGGCTTCGAGAAGTACACGGCCAAGAAGGTCGGCGTGCTCGGTGCCGGGATGATGGGTGCCGCGATCGCGTACGTGTCGGCGAAGGCAGGCATCGACGTCGTGCTCAAGGACGTCTCGCTCGAGGCGGCCGAGAAGGGCAAGGGCTACGCGGCCAAGATCGAGGAGAAGGCTCTCTCGCGCGGCAAGACCACGCAGGAGAAGTCGGACGCGCTGCTGGCGAAGATCAAGCCGACCGCCGACCCGGCCGACTTCGCGGGCGTCGACTTCGTCATCGAGGCCGTCTTCGAGAGCGTCGAGCTGAAGCACAAGGTGTTCGGCGAGATCGAAGGCATCGTCAACGCCGACGCGGTGCTGGGCTCCAACACCTCGACCCTGCCGATCACCACCCTCGCCGAGGGCGTGCAGCGGACCGAGGACTTCATCGGGATCCACTTCTTCTCCCCGGTGGACAAGATGCCGCTGGTCGAGATCATCTGCGGCGAGAAGACGTCGCCGGCGACGCTGGCCAAGGTCTTCGACTACACGCTGCAGATCAAGAAGACCCCGATCGTCGTCAACGACAGCCGCGGTTTCTTCACCTCGCGGGTGATCGGCACGTTCATCAACGAGGCTGTCGCCGCGCTGGGCGAGGGTGTCGAGCCGGCGTCGATCGAGCAGGCCGGAGCGCAGGCCGGTTACCCGGCGCCGCCGCTGCAGCTGATGGACGAGCTGACGCTGACCCTGCCGCGCAAGATCCGCAAGGAGACCCGCGAAGCCGTCGAGGCCGCGGGTGGCACGTGGAAGTCGCACGCGTCCGAGGCCGTGATCGACCGGATGGTCGAGGAGTTCGACCGCAAGGGCCGCTCGACCGGCGCCGGTTTCTACGAGTACGGCTCGGATGGCAAGCGCACCGGCCTGTGGCCGGGCCTGCGCGACGCGTTCAAGTCCGGCACGGCCGAGGTGCCGTTCGAGGACCTCAAGGAGCGGATGCTGTTCGCCGAGGCGCTCGAGACGGTCAAGTGCTTCGACGAAGGCGTGCTGACGTCGGTGGCCGACGCCAACATCGGCTCGATCTTCGGCATCGGCTTCCCGGCGTGGACCGGTGGTGTCATCCAGTACATCAACCAGTACGGGGGTGGCCTGCAGGGCTTCGTCGACCGGGCCCGCGAGCTGGCCGCCCGCTACGGCGACCACTTCGAGCCGCCGGCTTCGCTGGTCGAGAAGGCCGCCAAGGGCGAGATCTACGAATAAGCAGTGACGTCGAGGGCCACCTTGAGGAAGTTCGACTTCCCCAAGGTGGCCTTCACGGTTTTACGAGGCGGGTTCCAGTGCCAGGTGCGGGACACGACGGTCCAGCCACCGCGGCAGCCACCAAGCCCGGGCCCCGAGCAGGCGCATGATCGCCGGGACGACCAGGCAGCGGATCACCAGCGCGTCGAGCAGGACCGCGACCGCCAGGCCGAGGCCGAACTGGGCCAGCATCCGGGACGGGTCGAGCAGGAACGCGCCGAACACCAGCACCATGATCGCGCCGGCCGCGGTGATCACGCTGCCCGTTGCGGCGAGGCCTTCGCGGACCGCCAGCTGCGCGTTGCCGGTGCGCCGCCACTCCTCGTGCATCCGGGACACCAGGAACACCTCGTAGTCCATCGACAGCCCGAAGACGATCGCGAAGATCATCACCGGCACGAACGCCTCGATCGGGCCGGGCTGCGCGCCGAACCAGCCGTCGCCGAACACCAGCGTCATGACGCCGAGCGAGGCGCCGATGCTCAGCAGGTTCAGCAGCGCCGCCTTGAGCGGGATCAGCACCGACCGGAACACCACCATCAGCAGCAACGCCGACAGCCCGACGACGACCAGCACGAACAGCGGCAGCCGGTCCGCGACGGCGCCGGCGAAGTCCGTGGCGGCCGCGACCGAGCCGCCGACGAGGTAGTGGCCCGGCAGCGTCGGCAGGACGTCGGCCCGCAGCCGGGTCACCAGCTCGGCGGTCGCCGTGTCCTGGGGTGACGTCGTCGGAAAGACCAGGACGGTCCGGTCCATCGGCGGCAGCGCGCGGGCGATCCCCGGCGTCGACGCGAGCCGCTGCTGCAGGGCGGCGGGGTCACCGTCCTCGGCCACCACGGCGAGCGGGCCGGTGAAGCCCGGGCCGAACCCCTCGGCCAGCAGGTCGTAGGCCTGCCGCGTGGTGGAACCGGCCGGGTCGGTGCTCGCGTCGGCGAACCCGAGGCGCATCCCCGCGGCCGGAATGGACAGTCCGATGAGGACGGTCAAGCCGATCGCGAGCGGGGCCGGCGGACGTCGCTGGACGCCGTCGGCGAGCCGTCGCCACACCTTGCCGTGCTCCTTCCGAAGAGCATGCCGGCGGATCCCGCGTTCGAGCCGCTTGCCGAACAGCGACAGCAGCGCGGGCAGGAGCGTGACGGACGCGAGCATCGTCATCAGGACGGTGAGCGCGACAGCCAGCGCCACTCCGCGCAGCCCGCCGAGCCCGAGCGCCAGGAGGCCGAGCAGCGCGATGATCACGGTCGTCCCGGCGAACAGCACCGAGCGGCCGGCCGTGTCGAGCGCCCGCCGCGCGGCCGCGTCGCGCTCGTGACCGGCGAGGATTTCGGTGCGGTAGCGGGAAAAGATCAGCAACGCGTAGTCGACACCGACGCCGAACCCGACCAGCATCATCAGCGGCGAGGTGTAGCTCGCGATGTCGACGAAGTGCGAGACGACCGTGATCACGCCCAGCGTGCTGCCGACGGCGAACACCGCGGTGAGCACCGGCAGCCCGGCCGCGAGCAGCGAGCGGAACAGGAACACGAGGATGACCAGCGCGGCGAGCAGCCCGACGCCTTCCGCGGGACCGCCGCCCCCGGAGATCCGCTCGATCGGGTCCCCGGCGAGGCCGACCTCGACGGGCCCGGCCCGCTTCGCGGTGTCGGCGAACTTCACGATGTCGTCGTAGGGGAGATCGGCCGAAGCCGCGTCGAAGGTGACGGTGGCGTAGCCGATCCGTCTGTCGGGCGAGAGCGTCTCGGTCACCGACCGCACGTGCGGCAGCGACCGGACTTCGCCCAGCATGGTGTCGATCGGCGCGCGGTGGGCGGCGAGCCCGTTGTCGGCCTTCAGCACGATCTGCGCGCTCGCGCCCGATTGGGCGGTGTGGTCGAGCAGGTCCACGACCTGCTGGGATTCGGTGCCCGGCAACGAGTTGTCGTCGTGGAACGCACTGCCGGCGAGCCGGGAGGTGAACGTGACGCCGATGAGGACCAGTGCCCAGAGCGCGACGGCGAGCCACCGGTGGCGCTGCGCCCAGCCGGCCAGCCGCGCCAGGCTTCCCCCGGTGGTGCGAGTGATGGTGTCCATGGTGGACAAGGATTCGCGAGCGGGGCCCTACCGCGCGTCGCGCAGCGGAGGACACTTGACGTCCTCCCGGTGGTGTCCCTTAAGGCCGTTCCCGTACACCGGGGGGAGTACAGGTCAGGGAGCCAGCCACCGCGGTGTCACCGCGCCGGACTCGTAGGCGAGGACGACCAGCTGCGCGCGGTCGTGCGTGCCGGTCTTGGTCATGATGCGGCTGACGTGCGTCTTCGCCGTGGCCGGGCTGAGGGTGAGCTCGCGCGCGATCTCGTCGTTCGACAGTCCCGCCGCGACCAGGGTCAGCACCTCGCGTTCGCGGCCGGTCAGCCGGTCGAGCGCCGGGGACGGCACCGGGCGGGTGACGCGCGCGGCGAATTCGGCGATCAGCCGCCGGGTGATCGACGGCGCCAGCAGCGCGTCGCCGCGGGCGACCACGCGGACGGCGTGGATCAGCTCCTCGGGTTCGGTGTCCTTGACCAGGAATCCGCTCGCGCCCGCCCGCAGCGCGCCGTAGACGTCTTCGTCGAGGTCGAACGTCGTGAGGATGACGACCTTGGTGTGCACGCCCGGGTCTTCGAGGAGGTGGCGGGTGGCGGCGAGGCCGTCGAGCACCGGCATCCGGATGTCCATCAGCACGACGTCCGGGTGGTGCTCGTGCGCGGCTTGCAGCGCCTCGCGCCCGTCCGCGGCCTCGGCCACCACGGCGATGTCGTCCTCGCCGTCCAAAATGGACCGGAAGCCGGCGCGGACGAGCCGCTGGTCGTCGACGAGCAGGACCCGGATCATCGGCCCATCATCGCACCGGCAGCCGGGCCCGCACCCGGAAGCCGCCGTTCTCGCCCGGCGACGCGGTCACTTCGCCGCCGAGCGCCCGCGCGCGTTCGGTCATGCCCCGGATCCCGTTGCCCGCGGGGGCCGCGCCGCCGCGGCCGTCGTCGTCGACAGCCACGGTCAGCTCCTCGGCGCCGTAGCCGAGCCGGACGACGACGGTCTTCGCGCCGGCGTGCCTGGCGACGTTCGTCAGCGCCTCCTGCACCACCCGGAACGCCGCGTGCTCGACGTCCGGCGGCAGGTCCCTGGCGACGCCGTCGACCTCGGTGCGCACGGTCAGCCCGGACGCGCCGACCGACTCGGCCAGCTCCGCGATCCCCCGGAGACCCGGCCCGCCGGCTCGGCGGAGCATGCCGAGCGTCGCGCGCAACTCCTGGAGTGCGGTCTTGCTCGCGTCCTTGATCGCCGCGAGCGCTTCCTCGGCCTGTCCCGGGTCACGGCGGTGCAGTGCGGCACCGGCCTGGACGTTGATCAGCGCGAGGTGGTGGCCGAGGACGTCGTGCAGCTCGCGGGCGATGCGCAGCCGCTCATCGGTGGCCCGCGCCCGGGCCTCGGCCTCCTTGGTGCGCTCGGCCTCCGCGCGGTAGTGCGCGACGGCGCCGCCGGCGACCAGCGCGACGAACCAGCCGGTCATCAGGAAGAACGCGAAGTTGTCGACGTGCCGCCCGGTCCGCGAGCTGATCTCGCCTGCCGTGACGCCGGCCATCGCCGCGACGACGAGCAGCGCGGCCCCGCGGATCCGCCCGGCCGCGGCGGCGTTGTAGAGCGCGTAGGCGAAGGCGAGCAGGACGAGCCCGTCGGGATCGGTGAGGGGGTAGTAGAGCGCGCAGCAGCCGAGCGCGAACCCGGCGACGCCCAGCGGGTACCGGCGCCGGAAGAAGAGCGCGGCGCAGCAGAGGACGGTGAGCACCCAGCCGAGCGCGGCGTGGTGGGCGGGTTTGGCGCCGTCGTTGAGCACGGCGAAGAGCGAGCCGGCGAGCACCGCGACGACGACCGCGAGCTCGGCCGCGTACCGCCGTAGCCAGGACATACGCCGAGTCTAAGCGGGAGGGGCTTGTAACAAAGGCTTTCGGCGCACCGACTACGCGGCACTGGTTCGTGGCGTGAAGGAGTCTCGGTGAACAAGAAACTGGCGTGGGTCTTCGCGGCGGGTCTGCTGGTCGCGGGCTGTGGCGCCGGCGCGGTACCGCCGCAGCACCCCGGGAACCTCGGTGTGCTGGACGCTCCGGCGTCGACCACTTCGACGTCCGCGTATTCCGTTCCGGTCACGACCGAAGTGCCGGCCACGACGTCCGAAGCGCCCGCCGTCACCAGCGTGCCGGCGACGACTCCGCAGGCCGTCGCGCCGAAGGTGACGCCGCCGCCGAAGGTGACGGCCCCGAAGACGACGGCGCCGAAGCCGGTGGCGCCGAGGACCACCGCGCAGGCCGCGCCCGCGCCCACCGAATGCGGCGCCGACTACTACCGCAACTCCGACGGCAACTGCGTCCACCGGCCCAGCGACAACCCCTCCGGCGCGACCGCCATCTGCAAGGACGGCAGCTACAGCTACAGCCAGCACCGCTCCGGCACCTGCTCCGGCCACGGCGGGGTCCGCACCTGGCTGTGACGAAACCGCCACTCGCGCGGAAATCCGGCACCCCCTAGGTACAGTGCATGAAGTTGCATGATGCGTACTAAGTACACACTGGGGGTGTGGTGGTGTCCCGTTCCGCGCCGTCCGGTCGCTCGATCGTCGTGGTGCTGGCCTCGTGCGGGCTCGTCGCGTCGTTCATGCAGACGCTGGTCGTGCCGCTGATCCCGGTGTTCCCGCGGCTGCTGCACGCTTCGGCGGCCGACGCGTCCTGGGTGGTCACCGTGACGCTGCTGGCCGCGTCCGTCATCACCCCGGTCAGCGGACGGCTCGGTGACCTCTACGGCAAGCGGCGGATGATCCTCGTCAGCCTCGCGCTGCTCATCGCCGGTTCGGTGGTGTCCGCGACGACGAGCGCGCTCGCGTTCCAGATCGTCGGCCGCGGGCTGCAGGGCTGCGCGATGGGCGTGATCCCGCTCGGCATCAGCATCATGCGCGACGAACTGCCGCCCGAACGCGTCGGCGGTGCCATCTCGCTGATGAGCGCGACGCTCGGGGTCGGCGGGGCCATCGGCCTGCCGGTCGCGGCCGTGGTCGCCGAGAACGCCGACTGGCACGCGCTCTTCTGGACCGCCGCCGGGCTCGGGCTGGCGTGCGCGCTGCTGATCATGACCGTGGTGCCCGAGTCGTCGGTGCGCACCCCCGCGCCGTTCGACTACTTCGGCGCGTTCGGCCTGGCCGCCGGGCTGCTCTGCCTGCTGCTGCCGGTGGTCAAGGGCGGCACGTGGGGCTGGGCCAGCGCGCCGACGCTCGGGCTGGCCGCGGCCGCCGTCGTCATCCTGCTCGTGTGGGGCGCCTACCAGCTGCGCCGCCGCGATCCGCTGGTCGACCTGCGGGTGTCCGCCCGCCGCCCGGTGCTGTTCACGAACTTCGCGTCGATCATGGTCGGCTTCGCGTTGTACGCCATGGCGTTGTCGTTCCCGCAGCTGCTGCAGGCCCCGGCGTCGACCGGCTACGGGCTGGGCCAGACGATGGTCGAGTCCGGCCTCACGCTGGCCCCGAACGGCCTGGTGATGATGCTGCTTTCGCCGGTTTCGGCGCGGCTCATCGCCCGGTTCGGCCCCCGCCCGACGCTGATGAGCGGCGCGCTGGTGATCGCCGCCGGGTACGCGTTCGCGATCGTGCTGATGGACAACGCACTCGAGCTGATCACGGCGTCGGTGATCATCGGCGCCGGCGTCGGCATCGCGTACGCGGCGATGCCCGCGCTGATCATGGGCTCGGTGCCGGTCACCGAAACGGCGTCGGCGAACGGCCTGAACTCGCTGATGCGCTCGGTCGGCACGGCGATCTCCAGCGCCGTGATGGCGGCGATGCTGGCCCAGCTGACGATCAGCGTCGGCGGGCTGCCGGTGCCGTCGCTGGCCGGCTTCCGCGCGACGTTCGCGGTGGCGGCGGGCGCCGCACTCGCGGGTGCGCTGCTGGCGGCGCTGGTCCCGAAGCGGCGGACCGCGCCGGAGCTGGTCGCCGTCTAGTTCTTGCGCGCCACCAGCGCCAGGCCGCCGCACTCCGCGGGGTTGGCGGGCATCTCCTCGGGGTCGTCAGGCCGCCACTCCGGGATGAAGACGATGCCGGGGTCGACGATCTCGAAGCCGTCCACCAGCGCCCGGAGCTCGTCGGCCGAGCGCGGCGTCACCGGGTTCGCGCTCTTCTGGTACATCGCGACGGCGCGGGCCGTTCCGTCGCTCTGCTGCTCGTAGGTGGCGGACGACAGGGCGAGGTAGCTGCCGGGCGAGAGCGCGTCGCGGTAGGCGGCGATCAGCCGGGCCGGGTCGCGGGAGTCCGGGATGAAGTGCACGAACAGCGCCATCACCACCATCACCGGCTGGTCCAGGTCGAGCATCATCTCGGTGACGTCGTGTTCGAGGACGTCGTCGGGGAACTCGGCGTCGGCGTGCACCATCACCGCGTTCTCGTTGTCCTCCAGCACGATCTCGCTGTGCGCCACGGCGACCGGCTCGTTGTCGACGTAGACGACCCGCGCGGCCGGGTCGACCGCCTGGGCCACCTCGTGCACGTGCCCGACGGTCGGCATGCCGGAGCCGATGTCGAGGAACTGCCGGATGCCCTGGTCCATCCCGAAGCGGATGGCCCGGCGCAGCCACTGCCGGTTGAGCCGCGCCCGCTCACGCGCGTTCGGCTGCGCGGCCAGCACCTGCTCGGCGAACATCCGGTCGACGGCGTAGTTGAGCTGCCCGCCGAGGATGTAGTCGTACACGCGCGCGGCGTTGGGCTTGTCGAGGTCGATGCCCCGCCGCGCGTACTCGTCTTCGCTCATCCGCCGCTCCCGGAGTCAGGTGTGCCGCGAGAATAGCCGGAGCCGCCGGGTGCCCCGCCGCTCCGGGGCCTAGTTCTTGCGGGCGACCAGTGCCAGCTGACTCGCCTGCTCCGGGTGCTCGCCGACGTCGGCGGGGTCGTCCGGGCGCCACAGCGGGGTGAACACGATCCCCGGCGGCACGATCTCGAGGCCGTCCACCAAGGCGCGCAGTTCTTCGCGCGACCGCGGGACGACGTGGGTACCGCTCTTCTGGTAGAGCTCGGCCGCCCGGCGCACCTCTTCGCCCTGTCCCTCGAACGTGCCCGACGACAGCGCCAGGTAGCTGCCCGGGACGAGCGCGTCGAGGTAGCCGGCGACCAGCCCGGCGGGGTTGCGCTCGTCCGGGACGAAGTGCACGAACGCCGCCATCACCACCATCACCGGCTTGCCGAAGTCCAGCAGCCGCTCGGTCGTGGGGTGCTCGAGGACGGTGTCCGGGAACTCGGCGTCCGCCTGCACCATCTCCGCGTTGTCGTTGTCCTTCAACACGATTTCGCTGTGCGCGACGGCGACGGGCTCGTTGTCGACGTAGACCACCCGGCACTCCGGGGCGATCGACTGGACGATCTCGTGCACGTGCCCGACGGTCGGCATGCCGGAGCCGATGTCCAGGAACTGGCGGATCCCCTGCTCGGCGCCGAAGCGCACGGCGCGGCGCAGCCACCGCCGGTTGAGCACGGCCAGCTCCTTCGACTCCGGCCGCACCTCGAGGATCCGCTCGGCGAACTCCCGGTCGATGGCGTAGTTGAGCTTGCCGCCGATCAGGTAGTCGTACACACGCGCCGCGTTGGGTTTGTCGAAGTCGATTCCGCGCTGCGCGTGGTCTCCGGTCATCCGGTGAGAATAGTCCGGTTTCACAGCAGCGGCGGCACCACGGCGTCGATGAGGTGCGGGCCGGGTTCGGCGAAGGCCCGCTGCAGCTGCTCGGCGAGTTCCTCGGCGGTGGTCGCGCGCGTCGCGGGCACGCCGAGGCCCTCCGCGATCTTCACGAAGTCCATGTCGGGCCGCGAAAGGTCGAGCAGGTCGTTGGCCTTCGGGCCGCCCGACGCCGCGCCGACGCGCTGCAGCTCCAGCCGCAGGATCGCGTACGCGCGGTTGTTGAGCAGCACCGTCGTGACGTTCAGGTTCTCCCGAGCCTGCGTCCACAGCGCCGAGATCGTGTACAGCGCGCTGCCGTCGGACTGCAGGTTCAGCACCGGCCGGTCCGGCGCCGCGACGGCCGCCCCGGTCGCCACCGGCATGCCGTACCCGATCGCGCCACCGGTCAGCGTCAGGACGTCGTGGCGCGGCGCGCCGGCGGTCGCGGCCGGCAGCATCAGGCCGGACGTGTTGGCCTCGTCGGCGATGATCGCGTTTTCCGGCAACAGCGCCCCGATGACGTCGACCCAGTTCTGCGGGGTCAGCGGCCCGCTCGGCAGCGCGGGCCGGGACGCCTCCGCCAGCACGGGCTCGACGTCCGCGGCGACCAGGCCGGCGACCTCGTTCAGCGCGCGCGTGACGTCCTGCCCGACCGCCGCAAGCGTGTGCACCTGGGCGCCTTCGGGCACGAGGTCGCTCGCCTTGCCCGGGTAGGCGAAGAACGACACCGGCGCCTTCGTGCCCGCGACGACGACGTGCTTGATCCCGTCGAGCTGGTAGGCGACCTGCTCGGCGAGGTAGCCGAGCCGCTCGATCGACGGCAGCCCGGCACCGCGCTCCAGCCGCGCCGGGAACGTCTCGACGAACACCTTCGCGCCGGTCGCGGCGGCGATCCGGCCGGCGGCGCGCAGACCTTCTTCGCGGCACGCGCTCCCGCCGACGAGCAACGCCACCGGTTCCCCGGTGCCGAACACCGCGGCGACGTCCTTGACGGTCGTGGCGTCCACGGCCTGCGGCACTCGCGGCGGGATCGGCGCACAGGGTTCGCCGCCCTCGCCCCACGAAGCGTCGGCCGGCAGGATCAGCGTGGCGACGCGGCCGGGCGCGTCCTGCGCGGCGGCGACCGCGGCGGCGGCGTCCGCCCCGACGTCCTTGGTGTGCTCCGAGCGGCGCACCCAGCCTTCCAGCGAGCCCGCGACGGCCTCGATGTCCGACTCCAGCGGCGCGTCGTACTGCTTGTGGTAGGTCGCGTGGTCGCCGACGACGTTCACGATCGGCGTGTGCGCGCGGCGCGCGTTGTGCAGGTTCGCCAGGCCGTTGCCCAGGCCCGGGCCGAGGTGCAGCAGCGTCGCGGCGGGCTTGTCCGCGATCCGCGCGTACCCGTCGGCCGCCCCGGTGACGACACCTTCGAACAACGCGAGCACGCCCCGCATCTCCGGAACGGTGTCGAGCGCGGCGACGAAGTGCATCTCCGACGTCCCGGGGTTGGCGAAGCACACGTCGACGCCGGCGTCGACCAGCGTGCGGATCAGGGACTGGGCGCCGTTCAACTCACTCATGCTGTTCCTTCGGGAAAGAGAACGCCGGGGTTGAGGATCCCGGCGGGGTCGAAGCTCTGCTTGATCCGGCGCATCAGCTCGATCTTCGCCGGGTCTTCGAGGTCCTGGTGGTAGCCGGCCTTGGTGCGGCCGAGGCCGTGTTCGCCGGAGATCGCGCCGCCGAGTTCCATGGCGTACGCGAAGATGTCGGTGAGCAGCTGCTTCCGCTTGGCCACGTCCTTGCAGAAGATGCCGAAGTGCACGTTGCCGTCGCCGGCGTGGCCGCAGCCGATCGCGCCGCCGCCCGCGGCCATGGCCAGCTCCCGCGCCTTCGCGATGAACTGCGGCATCGCGGTGCGCGGCACGACGACGTCGATCACGTCGTCGGCACCGGCCGCCTTCGCGGTCCAGAAAGCCTTTTCGCGCGCTTCGATGAGCTTGCGCGCGGCATTGCCTTCGAGGACGTACACGTCGGTCGCGCCGAGCTCGCCGAGCAGCGTCCCGACCGTCTCGATGTCCTCTTCGAGGCGACCTGCCTCGCGGTTCTCCAGCGCCACCACGAGGTACGCCTCGCTGGTCTCGCGGACCTTGTCCGGCACGCCCAGCTCGAGCTTCTCGTTGTAGACGATCGCCGCCATCGTCAGGTTGTCGATGTACTCGAGGATGTGCGGCGCGAGCCCGCTGGAGAGGATCTCCGGCACGGCGGCCATCACCTGGCCGAAGTCGCCGAAGGGAGCGAGGACCGTGGCGCCGTGGGCCAGCCGCGGGTACAGCTTGACGGTGATTTCGGTGGCCAGCGCGAGGGTGCCCTCGGACCCGATGATCAGCTGCGTGAGGTCGTAGCCGGTGGAGATCTTCGAGGTCTTGCCGCCGGTGCGGATGATCTCGCCGGTCGGCAGCACGGCCTGCAGGCCGAGCACGTTGTTGCGGGTGACGCCGTACTTGACCGCGCGCATCCCGCCGGCGTTGGTCCCGACGTTCCCGCCGACGCTCGCGCTGAGCTCACCGGGGTAGACGGTGTAGCCGAGCCCGGCTTCGGCGGTCTTGGCGTCGAGTTCGGCGAGGGTCACGCCGGGCTGGACGACGGCGACGTGGTTCCCGGTGTCGACCTCCAGGACTGCGTTCATCCGCTCGAAGGAGATCAGCAGGCCGTCTTCCGCCGGCCGGGCGGCTCCGGAAAGCCCGCTGCCGGACCCGCGCGCGGTCACGGGGATGTTGTGCTCCGAAGCGGCTTTCAGCAGCTCCGCGACTTCTTCGGCCGTGGACGGCTTCGCGACATAGGCCGGCTTCTGCGGCTCCGCCGTCAGTGCTTCGTCGTGCGCGTAGTCCTCCGAGATCGCCTCGCCGGTGAGCAGGTTCTTGTCCCCGACGATCTCGGCCAGCTGTGCTGCCACGTCACCCATCGGCAGTCTCTCCTCCGCGCCGTCGCTGTGGTTACCGCAGCGTAGTACGTACCGGCGGTACGCCGCCATGAAGGATTTTCATGTTTTGCGGCGGAGGAGATCCGGGGCTCAGTTTGCCGAGGTCAGAGCGTCCTGAAGGAGGGTCAGCGCCTGCCTGGCGACGACGTTGAACAGGCCCATGGTCGTGTCCGGGCGGGCGAACACCACCAGCAGGATGGACCCCTGCACGGGAAAGACGCAGACGTGGCCGAGGGAACCCTGGAACATCGCTCCCCGGGCCTCGCCGAGGCCGGCTTGCCCGACGAACCTCGTGGCGAGCCCGACGGACGCGGCGGCCATGGCCGCGACGCTGTCGTCTTCGATCTCCTGCGTGTCGCTGGCCAGCAGCAGGCCGTCCCGGCTGGCCACCAGGAGCCCGGTGATGTTGACCCGGTCGACCTCGTCGCGGATCTCCTGCAGCGCCTTGGCCGCGGCCAAGGCGTCGGGATGGGCCGGGCGGGCTTCCCGGGTCCCTTGCTGGGGCGGGAAACCCTGGGTTCCACCCTGCTTGCGCGTGGGCAGCGGTACCGGGCTCCGGGGTGCTTCGGCCGGCATCCGGGTCACACGACCAGCTCGGCTTCGATGTTCCTGAGGTAGTGCCGGGCCAGCGCTAGGTTGGCGCGTTCCCGGTCCAGCACGAGGTACAGGAACAGGGCGGAGTCGGACTTGGTCGGCCGCAGCAGGCGGATGAGGTGGTACTGGCGGCCCAGGGTGATGAGGATGTCCTCGATCTCGTCGTTGAGCCGGAGCGCGGAGATCACCCGGAGCTTGGAGCGGACGACCTCGGTGTTGCCCGCGGCCGCGGTGTCCAGGTCCAGCCAGTCGCCACCGCCCAGCGTCCCGAGGGCCATCCCGCTCTCGTAGTCGACCAGGGCGGCGCCCACCGCGCCGGAGATGGAAAGGGCTTCCTTCAACGCCGTTTCGATGTTCATTCGGCTCGCCTTCTCGTCGTCCCCATGAGCGGACCCAGTGGTCAGGTTCGATCACCCTAAGGTTGGCCGATGCGTCCGGATATCCCCGAACGGCGTAATCGAGCTGGTCTGTTCGCGCTATCACCCGGCCCGGCGCCACGGAGAGTAGGCGTTCCGGATTTAGCTCAGGCTAAATCCCTGGTGGGTGACGGCGACGGCGGCGAAGCTTCCCCCATGACCTCGACGTACACCTTCGAAGACGGCCTTTCCGTGCACCGCCTGGGTTTCGGCGCCATGCGGCTCACGGAGTGGGACCACGTCAAGGACGGCGCCAAGGCGGTCGCGCGCCGTGCGGCCGAGCTCGGCGTGACGTTCTTCGACACCGCCGACGCCTACGACCTGGGCCTCAACGAAGAACTGCTCGCCGACGCACTCCACCCGTACCCGGGGCTGCTCATCGCGACGAAGTGCGGGCACGCCCGCCCGAGCCGGGGCGAGTGGGTGCCGCTCGGCCGGCCCGAATACCTCCGGCAGCAGGCGGAACTCTCGTTGCGGCGCCTGCGCGTCGAGCGCCTCGACCTGCTGCAGCTGCACCGGCTCGACCCGCAGGTGCCGCTCGCCGACCAGATCGGCGCGCTCGCCCGGCTGCGGCACGAGGGCAAGGTCGCCCGGATCGGGTTGTCCGAGGTCAGCGTGGCGCAGCTGACCGAGGCGCGGGCCATCGCGCCGATCGCGAGCGTCCAGAACCGCTACAACCTGACCGATCGCGCGTCCGAAGACGTCCTCGGCTACTGCGAGCGCGAGGGCATCGCGTTCGTCCCGTGGCTGCCCATCGCGCGGGGTGAGCATGCGACGGCGGGCGGCGTGCTCGGCAAGATCGCGGCCGGCACGGGCGCGACACCCGCTCAGGTGTCCCTCGCCTGGCTGCTGCGCCGCTCGCCGGTCGTGATCCCGATTCCGGGGACGTCGTCGATCGCGCACCTGGAGGAAAACTGCGCTGCCGCCGATGTCACACTCTCCGACGGCGATTTCGAGCGGCTGAACGCGCTGGGCTGAACCGCGGTCCGGTCGCGGGGAATCCGCGGCCGGACCGGCGCTTCAGGCGCGTGCGAACGAGAGCGTCTCGCCCTCGACCCCCCGCAGCCACAGGTCCTGTGCGGCCGCCGCCATCTCGGCCAGGCCTTCCTCGATGGTGGCGAACACGTTGCCGGGCACCCAGCCCGCGTCGCCGTTGATCAGCAGGTTGTTGCGCCCGTAGAAGATGGCCAGGTCGGTGGCGCCCTGGTCGCTGTGCGCTTCGCTGTCTTCGTCGTAGCCGTACGCCGGATTGCCGATTTCCCAGGCCTCGAAGCCGAAGTAGAGGACGTCGCCGGGGATCGGCGTGATCGTCGGGTTCTCCCGCCCCGGCTTCGGCTCCGCGAACGGCGGCACGAGCGTGTAGACCTCGTTGCGCGCGTACTTCGCGTGGTAGGCGGAACCGCTCTGCGGCAACGCGTCCCAGACCGCTTTGCACGTCCGGGGCGCCTCGCTGTCCAGCAGCCGGGCCCGGCAGGAGACGCCCCGCTTGTCGAGGGTGATCGTGATGTACCGGGCCATGCTCAGCTCCCCGTGACCGACGTGACGACGTCTCCCCAGAGGCGCAGCGCGTCGTCGACCTGCTCGGCGGTGACGACCAGCGGCGGCACCATCCGGACGACGTTCATGTACGGCCCGCAGGTGAGCAGCAGCAGCCCGCTCTTCGCCGCCGCCTGCTGGGCGGCCTGCGCGGTGGCTGTGTCGGGTTCGCCGTCGGCGGTGGTGAACTCCGAGCCGACGAGCAGCCCGAGCCCGCGCACCTCGCCGATCGACGGCGTCTTGTCCGCGATCACCCGCGCGCCTTCGAGCAGCTGGCGGCCGCGCTCGGCGGCGTTCTCCACCAGGTTCTCCCGCTGGATGACTTCCAGGGTCGCGATCGCGGCCGCGCACGAAACGGCGTTGCCGCCGTACGTGCCGCCCTGCGAACCGGGGAACGCCTTCGCCATCAGCTCTTCCGAAGCGGCGATACCGGACAGCGGGAAGCCGCTCGCCAGGCCCTTCGCGATGAGGACGACGTCCGGCGAGACGGCGAAGTGGTCGTGGCCCCAGAACTTGCCGGTGCGGCCGAAGCCGGTCTGGATTTCGTCGACGACGAGCAGGATGCCGTGCCGGTCGGCGCGCTCGCGCAGCCCGGCCAGGAACTCGGTGTTCGCCGGGACGTACCCGCCCTCGCCGAGCACGGGTTCGACGAACATCGCGGCGGTCTCGTTCGGCGCGCAGACCGTCTGGAACAGGTAGTCCAGCTCGCGCAGCGCGAACCTCGTGGCCGTCTGCTCGTCCCAGCCGTAGTGGTAGGCGTAGGGAAACGGCGCGACGTGCACGCCCGCCATCAGCGGGCCGATACCGGCGCTGAACCGCGTCCCGGACGTCGTCATGCTCGCGGCGGCGACCGTCCGGCCGTGGAAGCCGCCCTGGAAGACGATGACGTTCGGGCGCTTCGTCGCCTGCCGCGAAAGGCGCAACGCCGCTTCGACGGCTTCGCTGCCCGAGTTCGCGTAGAACAGCGAGTCGAGCCCGTTCGGCAGGACCTCGCCGAGGCGCTCGGTCAGCTCGAGGAGCGGCTTGTGCATGACCGTCGTGTACTGCCCGTGGACGAGCTTGCCGATCTGCTCCTGCGCGGCCCGCACGACGTGGGGGTGGCAGTGCCCGGTGCTCGTGACGCCGATGCCGGCGGTGAAGTCGAGGTGGCGTTTGCCGTCGACGTCGTAGAGGTAAACCCCTTCACCGTGGTCGACCACGACGGGCGTTGCCTGCTTGAGCAGCGGAGAGAGCTGGGCCACAGCGTGCTCCTCGGTCGGTCTGAACAGGTTGTCGATTGTTGACAATATCCATAGCATGGCTCTGGGGACAACACGTGAGGAGCAGTCGGGATGAGCACGAACACCGAGTCCGGCGTCGTCGACGCGGTCGGCAAGGAACTGTTCATCGGCGGCAAGTGGGTCGCCGCCCAGGCGGGGAAGACGTTCCCGGTGGCCGACCCGGCCACCGGCAAGGAGCTGTGCCAGGTCGCCGACGCCTCCCCGGCGGACGGCGTCACCGCGCTGGACGCCGCCGTCGCCGCGCAGGCCGGCTTCGCGAAGATGGCGCCGCGCGAACGCGGCGAGATCCTGCGCCGCGCGTTCGAGCTGCTGATGCGGCGCCAGGACGAGCTCGCCCTGCTGATGACGCTGGAGATGGGCAAGCCGCTCGCCGAGTCGAAGGGCGAGATCGCCTACGCCGCCGAGTTCTTCCGCTGGTTCGCCGAGGAGGCCGTCCGCATCGACGGCGGCTACGCGACCGCGCCGAACGGCTCGGGCCGGTTCCTCATCACCAAGCAGCCGGTCGGGCCGACGCTGCTGATCACGCCGTGGAACTTCCCGATGGCAATGGGCACCCGCAAGATCGGCCCGGCGATCGCCGCGGGTTGCACGATGGTGATCAAGCCCGCCGCGCAGACGCCGCTGTCGATGCTCGCGCTGGCCGGCATCCTTGCCGAAGCCGGCCTGCCCGAAGGGGTGCTCAACGTCGTCACCACCAGCGATTCCGGCGGCGTGATGGAGCCGCTGATCCGCGACGGCCGGGCCCGCAAGCTCTCCTTCACCGGCTCGACCGGGGTCGGCCGCAAGCTGCTGGAGCAGTGCGCCGACAAGATCCTGCGGACGTCGATGGAGCTGGGCGGCAACGCGCCGTTCGTGGTCTTCGAGGACGCGGACATGGACGCGGCCATCGAAGGCGCGATGCAGGCGAAGATGCGCAACATCGGCGAGGCGTGCACCGCGGCGAACCGGTTCTACGTGCAGCGCGGCGTCGTCGAGGAGTTCTCGAGGCGGTTGACCGAGCGCATGGAGGCGCTGCCGATGGGCCGCGGCACCGAGCAGGACGTCGTGGTCGGCCCGCTGATCGACGAGAAGGCCGTCGAGAAGGTGACGGAGCTGGTCAAGGACGCCACCGACCGCGGCGCTCGGATCCTCACCGGCGGGTCGGCCGTCGACGGCCCGGGGCACTTCTACCCAGCCACCGTGCTCACCGACGTCCCGCAGGAGGCGCGGCTGACGCACGAGGAGATCTTCGGGCCGGTCGCCCCGATCACGCCGTTCGACACCGAGGAAGAGGCGGTCGCCAAGGCGAACGACACCGAGTTCGGGCTGGTTTCCTACCTCTTCACCAGTGACCTCAAGCGCGCGCTGCGCGTCTCCGAGGCCCTCGAAGCCGGCATGATCGGGCTCAACCAGGGCATCGTCTCGAACCCGGCGGCGCCGTTCGGCGGGATCAAGCAGTCCGGGCTCGGCCGCGAGGGCGGCTCGGTCGGCATCGACGAGTTCCTGGAGACCAAGTACATCGCGGTCGCCCTGTGACGGCCTACCGCTTGGCGAGCATCCCGGGCGACGGGATCGGCGTTGACGTCACGGTCGAGGCCCGCAAGGTCCTCGACCGGGCGGCCGCTCTCTTCGGTTTTTCCTTGGAGTGGACGGAATTCGACTGGAGCTGCGAGCGGTACGCCCGGCTCGGGTCGATGATGCCGGACGACGGGGCCGCGCAGCTGTCGGCGTTCGACGGGATCCTGCTCGGCGCGGTCGGCTTCCCCGGCGTCCCGGACCACGTTTCCCTGTGGGGCCTGCTGATTCCGCTGCGGCGCGCGTTCCAGCAGTACGTCAACCTGCGCCCGGTGCGGCTGCTGCCGGGCACGACGTCGGTGCTGGCCGGGCGGAAGGCGGAGGAGCTGGAGCTGGTCATCGTCCGCGAGAACTCCGAAGGGGAGTACTCCGCGATCGGTGGGCGGCACAACGCCGGGCGGCCCGACGAATTCGTGCTGCAGGAATCGGTTTTCACACGCGTCGGCGTCTCGCGGATCATCCGGTACGCGTTCGAACTGGCCCGGACGCGGTCTTCCCGCGTCTGTTCGGCGACGAAGTCCAACGGACTGATCCACTCGATGCCGTTCTGGGACGAGATCTTCGCCGAGGTCGCGGCGGAGTACCCGGACGTCCACAGTGAACAGATGCACGTGGACGCGCTGGCCGCGCGGATGGTGCAGGCGCCGGACCGGCTCGACGTCGTGGTGGCGTCGAACCTCTTCGGCGACATCCTCAGCGACCTCGCGGCCGCGATCACCGGCGGCCTCGGCATGGCTCCGTCCGGCAACATCAACCCATCGGGTGAACTCCCGTCGATGTTCGAGGCGGTCCACGGGAGCGCTCCGGACATCGCCGGACAGGGCATCGCCAACCCCGTGGCGCAGATCCTGGCGGCCGCGATGCTGGTCGACCACCTCGGCGAAACCGTTGCCGCGCAAGCGATCCGCGCCGCGGTGGACCGGGTGCTCGACGAGGGCGGGGTACGCACGCCCGACCTCGGCGGCACGGATACCACAGAACGGCTCGGCACGGCGGTGGCCGAAGCGCTGGGCTGAGTTTTTGTCGGTGCCCTCCGGCACGGTGGTCCCGAGCCCACCGAGGGGGAGGAGAGACCGATGTGCCGTCAGTGCGAAGACCCGGACAGATCGGGGTACGTGGAGCGGTTGCGCGAAGGCGTGGCCGACCGGGGCTGGCTCGTGCAGGGAGTCGGGGCGACCGGGCCGTACCCGCCGTGGGCCTACACGATCGGCCTGAGCGGGTACGGCCTGCCGGAGCTGGTCGTGACCGGCCTGCCGGTCCTCGCGGCCGGTGACCTGCTCAACGACCTGGCCGCCCACTCCCTGCACGGCTCGCCACCTTCGGCGGGCGAACGCCTCCCGCTGCGGGACGGCCGGCTGATCGAGGTCGTCGCGCTCACCGAGCCGTCGGCGCACCTGCTGTTCGCGGTCGCGTTGTACGGCCCGGAAATCCAGGCGCTGCAACTGGTCCACGCGGACACCCAGGGCCGCTTCCCGTGGTCACCCGACTTCCGCGACGGCCGCGGCGGCCAGCCCGTCCTGGGAGCCCGCCATGCCCACTGACCTCCCGCTGCCCCCGCAATCACCCGAGTTCCGTCTCCAATCACGCGAGTCCCGTGCCCAATCACGCGAGTCCCGCCTTCGGTCACGCGTTTCCCGGCACCGGTGGGGCGTGCCCGTCCTTGAGGCTCGTCCCCGGCGCGAGCCGCTGCACGGCGTCCTCCATGTGGGCCTCGAGCAGCGTCAACGCCGTGTCTTCGTCGCCGTCGCGCAGCGCCTGGATCAGCTTCGTGTGCTCCTCCACGCGTTCCTCGACCCGCTGGTACGTGCTCTGCAGCGCGGTCAGGCACATCCGCGTCTCGATGAGCAGGGTCCGGGCCATCCGCACGAGCCGCTTGCTGCCGGAGGCGTTGATGAGCGCCTCGTGGAACTTCAGGTCCGCGGTGGAGAGCGCGCCGGGGTCGTCCTCACTCGCGGCGGTCGCCATCTCCGCGACGGTCTGTTCGAGCAGGTCCGCGATCCGGTCGCGGTCTCCGCCGCGCAACGCGCGCAGCATGGCCGCGCGCTCGATCGCGGACCGCGCGGCGTAGATGTCGTAGACGTCGCCCGGCTCGAGGTCGATCACGAACAGTCCGCGGTGCCGTTCGCTGCGCAGCAGCCCTTCGGACACCAGGTGCTGCATGGCTTCCCGGAGCGGCCCCCGTGACACCTGGAACCGCGCGGCCAGCTCGGTCTCGCCGAGCTGGGTCCCGGGCGGGAGGGCGCCGGTCATGATCGCGTCGCGCAGCTGGCGCGCGATGACGGCGGCCGTCGACTCGCGGCTCACCGGTTCGATCTCGGGCAGCATGCCCGGTGGCAGGGCCATCAGGCGCTCACGTCCGGCAGGTGCCGGAAGAGCGCGCCGAGCGAGCGGACGAGCCGATGCTGCCCGGTCAGGCGCAGGCCCTCCCAGACCGTGACCTGGTTGGCGGTCAGCACGGGCTTGCCGAGCGCGGCCTCGACGCCGTTGATCTCGCTGAGCGTGCGCATGGCGGTGTCCGGCACGAGGACCGCTTCGGCGTCCGGGTGGTCGTGGCTCACGGCGAGGGCGGCGACGGCCTCCGGGCTCAGCGCGCCGACCTCGGCGGCCGTGACGATGTCGGCGCTGGCCATCGAGACGACCTCGATGCCGCCGGTCTTGAGGAAGTCGGCGAACAGCCGGGCGATGTCGTCCGGGTAGCTGGCGGCGACGGCGACCCGCTTGACGTCCAGGGCACGCGCCGCGTGCACGAACGCGAAGGAGGTGCTGGAGGCCGGGACGCCGGCGACGGCGGCGAGGTGGTCGGCCTGGTCGCGCGCGCCGTCCCAGCCGTAGACGAAGCTGCCGCTGGTGCAGGCCCAGATGACCGCGGCGGGCTCGTGCTTCTCGAGGAGAGCGGCACCGTCGGCGAGCCGGGCCTCGCTGCCGAGGTCCAGCAGCTCGGCCACCGCGTGCTTGTCGGTGCCGTAGATGTGCTCGACCGCCAGCCGGATGTCGCCCTCGTCGACGGCCGCGCCGCCGAGCAGCTGCTCGGCCAACGGGTAGTCGTCTTCGGCCGCGTGGTCGGGGTAGATGAAACCGATGGTGGTCACGGAACCTCCGGAGGGGACGCAAATTGTCGACAATCCTAGAGGGGTGGTCAAGGAAAACCTTCACGACACGTCACGAAGCCACCGTCCGGGTCCGACGATGGGGAGGTTCATCCGGCGCAGGCACGCCCACATGGTCAGCTGGTTGGCGGTGAGCACCGGCTTGCCGAGCGCGGTTTCCAGGGGTTCGATCAGGTCGTAGGTGGGGAGGTTGGTGCAGCTGACGAAGATCGCTTCGGCGTCGCCGTGGTCGGCGGCGAGGATGCGCTCGGCGATCGTCCGGTAGCTGACCTTCCAGATGCCGCCGCCCAGGCCGAGGTGGTCGCTGGCCACGGTCTCGACGTCCAGTTCGGTGAGGAAGCCGTGCAGGGCGTGGGTGAGGTCGGCGTCGTACGGCGTGAGCACCGAGACGCGGTGGAGGTCGAGCTGGTGCAGCACTTCGGCCAGCGCGCCCGAGGTGGTGACGGCGTCCGGCGCGCCGGCGTCGCAGATCGCCTTGGTCAGCGAGCGCTCGTAGCCGACGCCGTTGACGAAGCTCCCCGACGTGCAGAGGTAGGCGACGACTTCGGGCTCGACGTGCAGCACGTCGCGGGTGGCGCTGGCGAGGTGGTGGCTGTCGCTGACGAGGCGGGCCATCTCCATGCTGACCGGCACCGGCTCGTACGGCGTCCGGGCGAGGTGGAGCGACACCTCCATCGGCACCCAGCGCCAGAGCTCGCGCTCCAGCGCGAGGTCGAACGGGGCGATGACGCCGATGCCGCGTTGCGCCAGCGGGCCGTCGAACGCCAGGAAGTCGAAATCCAAGGCTCAGCCTCCGGAATACGTCTGCACGAGATGACACGTCCGGTGCTCCGGGGGTCGTTCCTCGGATTGTTGACAATCATACGAGCGACTTTTACCGTGTCAACGTGATCGCCTCGGAACACCGGGAACCTCCCGTCCTGGCCGTGCTCTGCGGCGAGTCCCGGCCGCCGGACATGCGTGCTGTCGAATCCGGGGCGGTCGTGCGTTACACGGACGCGGTGGGTCTGGCCGAAGCGTTGTCCGGCGCGGACGCCCTCTTCGTCTACGACTTCCTCTCCACGGCGGTGCCCGGCGCCTGGCACGCGGCCGACCGGCTGCGCTGGCTGCACATCGCCAGTGCGGGGGTCGACCCCGTGCTGTTCCCCGGGCTGCGCGAGAGCGATGTCGTCCTGACGAATTCGCGAGGCGTCTTCGACGACGCCATCGCCGAGTACGTGCTGGGCGTCGTGCTCGCCTTCGCGAAGGACTTCGCGCGCTCGCACGACCTGCAGCGTGAGGGCCGCTGGCTGCACCGGGAGAGCGAGCGGATCGCCGGACGCGAGGTCGTGGTCGTCGGGACCGGGCCGATCGGCCGGGCGGTCGCGCGGCTGCTGCGCGCGGCCGGGATGCGAGTGAGCGGCGCCGGACGCCGTGAGCGCACCGGCGACCCGGACTTCGGCGTGGTGCACGAGTCCGCGCGGCTCACCGAGTTCCTGCCGCACGCCGACTACGTCGTCGCCGTCGCGCCGCTGACCGAGCACACCAAGGGCATGTTCGACGCACGCGCGTTCGCCGCGATGAAGCCGTCGGCACGGTTCGTCAACGTGGGCCGGGGTGAGCTGGTCGTCACCTCCGACCTGGTTGCGGCGCTCGAAAGCAAGACCATCGCCGGGGCCGCGCTCGACGTGTTCGACACCGAGCCGTTGCCGGCCGAAAGCCCGCTGTGGACGCTGCCGGACGTGCTGATCTCCCCGCACATGTCCGGGGACTTCGTCGGCTGGCGGACCACGCTGGTCGAGGTGTTCGCCGAAAACTTCCGCCGGTGGTGCGCTGGGGAGCCGCTGCGCAATGTCGTCGACAAGACGCTCGGCTACGTGCCGTCGGGGAACCAGGGAGCGGGATGAACGACAGGATGCTGACCGCGAGCGAACTCGTCGCCGCCTACGCGACCGGTGAGCTTTCGCCGATCGAGGCGACGCAGAACGCGCTACAGGCCATCGAAGCCCGGGACGGCGAGTGCAACGCCTACTGCCTCGTCGACGCCGATCGCGCGCTGGAGCAGGCCAAGGCGTCCGAGATCCGCTGGCGGGACGGCAACCCGATCGGCTGGCTCGACGGCGTGCCCGCGTCGATCAAGGACATGTTCCTCACCCAGGGCTGGCCGACCGTCCGCGGCTCGAAGAGCATCGATCCGGACCAGCCGTGGGACGTCGACAGCCCGGTCGCCGCCCGGATGCGCGAGGCCGGCCTGGTCCTGCTCGGCAAGACGACCACGCCCGAGATCGGGTGGAAGGGCGTCACCGACAGCCCGCTGCAGGGCATCACGCGCAACCCGGCGGACCCGTCGAAGACGGCGGGCGGGTCGAGCGGCGGCAGCGCTGCGGCTGTCGCGGCCGGGATGGGTGAACTGTCGGTCGGCACCGACGGCGGCGGCTCGGTGCGGATCCCGGCGTCGTTCTGCGGCATCGTCGGGCTGAAGCCGACTCACGGCCGGATCCCGCTCTACCCGGCGAGCCCGTTCGGTCCGCTCTCGCACGCCGGCCCGATGGCGCGGTCGGTCGACGACATCGCGCTGCTGCTGGACGTGCTGTCGTTGCCCGACCACCGCGATCCGGCCGCGCTGGCGCCGCCCGTGGCGTCGTTCCGCGAGGCGGTCCGGCGGGACGTGCGCGGCCTGATCGCCGCGTTTTCGCCGACGCTCGGCTACGTCGACGTCGACCCCGAGGTGGCCACGATCGTCGCGGCCGCGGTGCGCGCGCTGGGCGACGCGGGTCTGCACATCGAGGAGACCGACCCGGGGTTCGCCGACCCGAAGCCGTCGTTCGACATCCTGTGGTCTTCGGGTGCGGCGAAGCTGCTCGACTCGTTCCCGCCGGGTTCCGAGGAGCGGACGGACCCCGGCCTGCGCAAGGTCTGGGACGCGGGCAAGAGGTGGTCGGCGAGCGACTACCTCGACGCGACCGCCGAGCGGGCCGCGCTGGGCATCCGGATGGGCGAGTTCCACACGCGCTACGACGTGCTGATCACCCCGACCCTCCCGATCGCGGCGTTCGAGGCCGGGCACGACGTCCCGCCGGGCAGCGGGCTGAGCGAGTGGCCGGAGTGGACGCCGTTCACGTACCCGTTCAACATGACCCAGCAGCCGGCGATCAGCGTCCCGGCCGGCCGCACGTCGGCGGGGCTGCCGGTCGGCCTGCAGATCGTCGGGCCGCGGCACTCGGACGACCTCGTCCTGGCCGTGGCGAAGCTGCTGGAGGAAGTGCGGCCCTGGGCGGCGGCCTGACCACACGTGAGGGTGAACCCCGGACCGGAGCGGGGAAAGCTGTGCCACTGTCGGCCGGATGAACGCTCAAGGCTGGCGCTACGAACGAGCCATCCCGACCGTCGACGTCACCGGGCAGCCGACGCGGGTGATCGTCGGCCTGATCGAGCAGGGCGACCGGCTGGCCGCCGCCCTCCGGGTCGACGACGGCAAGGCGGCCCTGGTCCCGCTGGAGACCGGCGGCGAGCTGCTGAAGGCCCTGCGCGAGACGCTGGAGAACTGGTGGCGCATCGACGGCCACCGCGACCTGACGTCCGGGCCCCGAGTGGGCCGCTAGCGGGCGCGACTTGAGGTCTGGGCACGGGTTGGTCGTCGGACGGCGGGGCGCGAGCTGGGTCCGGGCCCCGGGTGGGTTGCCGGTCGGCCACGGCCTGGCGTGTAGCTCCGGGCGGGTCGTCGGCCTGGCGTGTAGCCCCGGTGGGTCGCCGCCGGAGGCGACCTGGCGTCTGGCGCCCAGCTGGGTCGCTGGCCCGGGGCAAAATGTCGGCTGGCCCTCGGGTGGGTCGCCGGCCGGGCGACCGAAGTCTGGGGCCGCTCGGGCCATTGGCGGGGGCCCGACCTGGTGTCCAACCCGGCGTGGACCGCGGCCGGAGCTAGCTCGGCGCGTCCGGGCGGGAGGGGGTGCGGCGGACCAGCCCTCTTATCTGCGAGCTGCACAACACGAGCGCCGTCGCGAGGATGACCAATGCCGCGCCGCCGATGAGTGTTGGGGTGCGGCCGGTGTGTTCGGCCAGGGGGCCTGCGCTGATCTGGCCGAGCGGCATCGCCACGAATGAGCCGAGCATGTCGTACGAGTAGACGCGGGCGAGCTTGTCCGGCGGGATGTTCTCCTGCAGCGACACGTCCCACGCCACCGAGAACTGCTCGAGCGCGATGCCGGACAGGACCATGGCGGCCAGCAGCGGCAGCAGGTACGGCGTCTCGGCGAGGGCCAGCATCGGCAGCGCAGCCGCCATGACCACCGCGACGCTGATGAAGAGCATCCGCCGTGGTTGCCAGTGGGCGGCGAGGACGCCGCCGAGCAGTGAGCCTGCGGTCTGCGCGGCCAGTGCGAACCCCCAGCCGGTGCGGCCGAAGGTGTCGTCGGCGACCAGGGGGCCGATCACCAGCAGCGCTCCGGCGGTCGCCGCGTTGACGATCATGAACTGCAGCACCACCAGCCACACCCACGCCCGGGCGCGGAACTCCCGCCAGCCTTCGGCGAGCTCGGTGAGCGGACGGCTGCCGGGCACCCGTTCCCCGCGTGGCAGCCGGATCCGCCGGTACGCCAGTGCGGCGGCGAGGAAGAGCAGCGCGTTCCCGGCGAGTGCCCACCCGGAGCCGGCGAAGGCGACGACAACGCCGGCCAGTCCGGCTCCGGCGATGCGGCCGGTGTTGGCGAGCAGCCGGACCAGGGCGTTCGCCTGGGTGAGCAGCGAGCCGGGCACGGTCGACGGCGTGAGCGCGGCGGCCGCGGGCAGCGAGATGGCCGAGACAGCGCCGTTGACGAACCCGAGCCCGGCCAGCAGCGGGATCGACGCGAATCCACAGAGGACACTCGCGGCCACGGCGGCCTGGGTGAGGGCGGCGGCGGTTTCGGTGCCCTGCAGGATGACGGACCGGGGGAGCCGGTCGGCCAGCATCCCGCCGAACAGCAGCAGGAGCACGTTGGCGAGCGAACGAGCCCCGACGACGATCCCGAGGTCGACGGCGGACCCGGTGAGATCGACGACGGCGAAGGCGAGCGCAAAGGGTGCGACGGCGTTCCCGAATTGGGCCAGGCTCCGGCCGGTGACGAGCGCGCGGAACGGAGCTTCCCGCAGCGGGGCGAGGAGTGACGTGCTCACGGGCGCGGCCCCGGCCCGAGACGACGTGGCCGGCGGCCGAGGGGAGCCTGAGCGCGGTGCGCGCCGCTCATCGGCGCGCGGTAGCCGGGAGGCACATGGCTTCAGCCAACCACCGCTGTCAACGGCTTAAAGCACGTACCTCGTGCCGTCCGAAGGCAGCGAAGCACCCGTGGCCAGCACGGCGGCGTGCTCGGGCGACGCCGGGTCCAGGACCGGGTTCGTGTTGTTGACGTGCGTGAACGCCCAGGGCCGTCCGACCACCCGCGGCAGGATCGCCGTGATCGGCAGGTGGCCCATCGCGAGCTGGTCCGGGCCGCCCACCCCGGCCATCTCGTCCGGCGCGTAGAACGTGCCGTCCAGCAAGACGAGCGAAGCGTCCGCGACGAACTCGTCGAACCCGGCAGGCCAGCTCCGCAGGCACGGCGCGTACACCAGCACACCGCCGGTCGCCGGGTCCGAGATGCGGTAGGCGACCACCCACGGTCCGACGGAACCGGCCGTGGCGTACTTCGGCCGCTTGTCGCTCACCGGTAGCACGTCGACCCGCAACCCCGGAACGTCCACAACGGACGACCACGTCCAGCCGCCGTAGCAGTCCACGATGGTGCGGAACGGTGACAGCGCGGACAGCGCCGCCGCTGGCGCCCACACCGGGAGGCCGCCCGACTCACGCAGCATCAGCAGGCCCAGTGAATGGTCGAGTTCGGCGTCGGTCAGCAGCACCCCGCGCAGCGGGATCTCGCGCGGCCCCGGGCCCGCCCGCAGTTCCGGTGTCCCGAGGATCTGCGCCCGGATGTCCGGGGAGCAGTTGAGCAGGTACCAGCCGGTGCCGTCCGCGCTGATCGCGACGCAGTCCTGCGAGCGCGGCGCGAGCCCGGACGTGCAGAGCCGGCACGCGCAGTTCCACTGTGGACAGCCGCCGCCCGCCGCGGTGCCGAGCAGGATCACCTTCACCGGCGCATGACCAGGTCGGCCACCGGAGGACGGGACAGGATCAGATCGACCGCGCCGCGTCCAGGCGAGCGCGAGCACACCGGGTCCGTGGCCGCGGCGTCGCCGGTGAGCAGGAACGCCTGGCAGCGGCAGCCGCCGAAGTCGAGCCCGCGGCGGTCGCACGTGCGGCACGGCTCGGTCATCCAGTCCTCGCCGCGGTAGGCGTTGAACGACGACGAGTCGTACCAGATCTCGGCCAGCGGCGTGTCCCGGACCGAGGACAGCGAAAGCGTCGAGATCGCCGACGCCGCCGGGCACGGCAGCACCGTCCCGTCCGGCGCGACGGTCAGCTGCCGCGCACCCCAGCCGTACATGCACGGCTTCGGGTACGGCTCGTGGTAGTCGGCGACGACGTAGACGATCTCCATCGTGCCCCGCAGGCGCGCGGTCGCCGCGCGCACCACCGGCTCTGCGGCCGCGAGCTGCGCGGGAGTCGGCATCAGCGCGTCCCGGTTGCGCAGCGCCCAGCCGTAGTACTGCGTGTTCGCCAGCTCCAGCCGGTCCGCGCCCATCCGCTCGGCCAGCTCGATGATGCCGGCCAGCTGGTCGTGGTTGCGCCGGTGCAGCACGACGTTCAGCGACAGCGGCAGCCCGGACGCCTTCACCAGCGCCGCCGCAAACAGCTTCCGGTCGTGCGCCTTCGCGCCGGCCAGCAGGTCGGCCCGCTCCGAGGTCGCACCCTGTGCCGACAGCTGGACGTGCGCCAGACCGCGCTCGACGAGGTCGTCGAGCCGCGAAGCCGTCAGGCCGAGCCCGGAAGTGACCAGGTTGACGTAGCAGCCGAGCCCGCTCGCGTGCGACACCAGGGAAGGCAAGTCCGGCCGCAGCAACGGTTCCCCGCCGGACATGTGCACCTGCAGGACACCGAGCTCACGCGCCTGCGAAAACACCGATAGCCAGTCCTCAGTGGACATCTCAGCAGAGCGAGAAGTCAGTTCCACCGGGTTCGAGCAATAAGGACAGTGCAGCGGACAGCGGTGGGTCAGCTCGGCCAGCAGGCCCAGCGGCGGGCTCACGTCCACGCGACCACCCGCCGTTCACCCAGCCGGGACAGCACGGAAAGGACGTCCTGGGCGACCACGCCGGAGTACCGCCCGGAAAGCGCCGTCGTGATTTCGGTGACGGACCGGGCGCCGTCGCAGAGCTCGAGCACCGCGGCCGCGGTGGCGTTCGGCACCAGGACGCCCTCGGGGAACAGCAGCACGTGCGTCTCCCTCACGTGGTCGAAGGACAGCCGCACGCCGCGGCGCAGCTGCGGAACCGAATCGGCGGTGATCACGCGGCTGCCCGTTCGATCGCGTCGAGCATCGACCACAGCACGTCGCACTTGAAGGCCAGCGCGGCGATCGCCCGGTCCTGCTGTTCGCGCGTCACGCAGTGGCGGACCACGATGTCGAGGGTGTCCTTGCCCTCGCCGGCGACCTTGTCGATCCGGTTGGTGAAGTAGGCGAGGTCGTCGCGAGCGATCCACCCATAATGCGCGAGCATGTCCGCGACCCGTTGCTGCATCAGGTGCCCGGCGAACATCTCGGTCAGTCCCGACGCGACGGCCTCCCACCAGGGTTTCGTCCGAGCGAACGTCACGTAGGCGTCCACCGCGAACCGGACGCCGGGAGCGACGTGCCGTTCGTCGAGGACTTCCTCGCGGTCCAGGCCGACCGCCGTGCACAGCCGCAGCCAGCGTTCGATCCCGCCGGTTCCGGCGCTGACGCCGTCGTGGTAGACGATCCGGTCGAGCCACTGGCGGCGGATCTCCGGCAGCGGGCAGTTGCTGATGATCGCCGCGTCCTTCTGCGGCAGCACGCACTGGTAGTACCAGCGGTTCGCCGCCCAGATCCGCAGCGCGCGCTCGTCGAGTTCGCCCGCGTGCAGCCGGCGGTGGAAGGGGTGCGTGCCCCAGTACCGGCCGGAAAGACCGCGCAGAGCGTCGATGAATGCGCTTTCCGCGAGTGGCTCGACCGGCATCCGTCAGTCCGCCATGCGGGCCGCGTAGGCGGTGACCTCCATCGGGGTTTCGTACTCGACGAAGTCGGGGGTCGTCCACTCCTCGGTCATGTCCTGCTCCTCTTTCCGGGGGCTGATCGTCGCCACCCTAAGAGCGCGCGCAGCGGTCTGACCAGCCAGTTCGGAAAGATTCCTTCCGATGGGGGAGCCGACGTGTCGGTGAGCGGGCTACCTTACCGCAGCTTCGAGTTCCACCAAGGCCGTGTCGAGGTGGGACAGGATCCGCTGCAGGTGCGGGACGCTGCGGCGGCACCCCGTGACGCCGAAGTCGAGGTGGTCGCCGTTGCTGGTCAGCGTGATGTTCACGGCCTGGCCGTCGAGCAGCACCGACGCCGGGTAGATGCCGTCGAGCTGGGCACCGTTCCAGTACATCTGCTTGCGCGGGCCGGGCACGTTCGAGATCACCAGGTTGAACGGCGGCCGCGTGTTCTTGACGAGGCCCGGGATCTGCGAAACGCCGAGCTGGGCGACATTCACCGCCGAGAGCAGCAGCGTCTGCACCGGCGTCAGCTCGGAGAACAGCCGCTTGCCGTTGCGCATCGACTGGTGGATCGCGACGAGCCGCTTGCCCGCGTCCGGCAGGTCGGTGGCCAGGTTGCACAGCAGCGCGCCGATGTTGTTGCCCGCCGCCTCGCCGGGGTCGTTCTGGCGGCGCAGCGACACCGGCACCATCGCGATGAGCGGCGCGTCCGGCAGCGCGCGCTGTTCGATGAGGTAGTCCCGCAGCGCGCCCGCGCACATCGCGAGCACGACGTCGTTGCGCGAGACCCCGGCCGCCGTCGCCACCTGGCGGACGCGGTCCAGCGGCCACTTCTGCGCCGCGAACCGCCGCGCGCCGCCGATCGGCACGTTGAGCATCGTCTTCGGCGCCTGCCCCGGCAGCGTCAGGGTGTGCTCGCCGAACGCCTCCCGCGCCACCTTCATCGCGGCGGGCGCCAGGCTCGCGAGCTGGTTGGCCGTCTTGCTCGCGGTCTGCAGGAACGACCGCGGGCGCTTCACGCGTTCTTCGCCGGGCTTGCGCCGGCTGCCCCACCACGGCGGGCAATCCATGTCCGCGGGATCGTCCGACAGCGTGCCCTGCAGCTGGCGCAGCGCCGAAACGCCGTCCATCAGCGCGTGGTGGACCTTGGTGTAGACGGCGAACCGGCCGTCGTCGAGCCCCTCGATGAGGTGGGTCTCCCAGAGCGGCCGGTGCCGGTCGAGCAGGGTGCTGTGCCAGCGTGACGTCAGCTCGAGCAGTTCGCGGACGCGGCCCGGCTGCGGCAGCGCCGAGTGCCGGAAGTGGTAGTCGAGCTCGAGCTCGGTGTCGTTCGCCCAAGCCACGTGCCCCATCGTGGTGACCGGCCGGGCCGGGCGGCGCCGGAACACCGAGCGCATGTTGTCCGATTCGAGGAGGTTGGCCCGGACATCGCGGAGGTAGTCGTCGCCGGCGCCTTCGGGTTTCTTGAACAGCTGCAGACCGCCCACGTGCATCGGATGCTCGCGCGTTTCGACGAGGAGGAACATCGAATCGGTCACGGGCATCAGCGCCATGGGACATCACCTTCCGAGCTCGGCACGCCGACTCTACGCGCTCGGCGGCCGCCGGTGGATCACGTTCTACCCTGGCGAGGGTGACCACCCGCGGCGCCGGGGAAACGTCCTTGCCGCCGATGGCCGAGTGCGTCGTGACCGGTTCCGCTGACCATCGAGCTGCCCGTCGGCCTGCTGCTTCCACCGCGAGGGCCCGGCCTGGCGATGGACCTCACCGAGCTCGACGTCCGCCGGTTCGCCGCCGGTGCGGCGAGGGCCGAGCTCACCATCGTCCGGGGGCCGATTGCCAGATCGTTCAACGATCTGGCAGTATCCGCGCCGTGGCTGTGAGTGGTGCTCGGGAGCTGGTGGACGCGCTGGAAGCGCTCGGAACGGAGATCGTCTTCGGCCTCCCGGGAGTGCACAACCTGCCGTTGTGGGAGGCGCTCGGCGAAACCGGCATCAAGCTCGTCGGGGTCCGCCACGAACAGACCGCCGGATACGCCGCCGACGGGTACGCCCGCGCCACCGGCAAGCTCGGCGTCGCGCTGGTCACCACCGGCCCGGGCGCGGCGAACACCCTCGGCGCGGTCGGCGAGGCCATGGCGTCCGCGGCCCCGGTGCTGATCATCGCCACCGACATCCCTTCGACGCTGCGGCGGCCCGGTGTCGTCCGCGGCGCGCTGCACGAGACCTCCGACCAGCAGGCCATGTTCGCGCCGGTGACCAAGGGCGGCTTCACCGTGCGGGCCGCCGACCAGATCGGCACCACGGTGCACCGCGCCGCCCGGCTCGCGCTGCAGCCGCAGAGCGGTCCGGTCTACCTCGGCGTGCCCACCGACTACCTGCGCGAATCGGTGCCGCACCGCCGTCCGCCCGCGCCGCACCGCAAGCCCGACGTCGACGTCCCCGACCTCGCGCGGGCCGAGTCGATGCTGTCGGACGCGCGGCACCCGCTGATCTGGGCCGGTGGCGGCGCGCTGCGCTCGGGGGCGGGCGACGCGATCGGTGCCCTCGCGGAGAAGCTCGCCGCGCCGGTGATCACCACGTTCGCCGCCCGCGGGCTGCTCCCGCTCGACCACCCGTGCCTGGCGCCGAACCCGGTGCACACACCGGAGGTCGGCGAGCTGTGGGACGAAGCCGACGTCGTGCTCGCCATCGGCACCGACTTCGACGGCCTCATGACGCAGAACTGGCGGATGCCGACCCCGCCGAAGCTCATCGCGGTCAACGTCGACGCCGACGACGCCGCCAAGAACTACCGGCCCGATCTCACGCTGGTCGGTGACGCGCGCTCGATCGTCGAACGGCTGCTGCCGAAGCAGCGGGCCGGGCTCGACGACATCACCCTGCGGCTGGCCGGCATCGGCCGCCGGGTGCGGCAGCGGATCCGCGACGAGGAACCGCAGGCCTACGACTTCCTGTCTACTTTGGACGAGGTGCTGCCGTCGGACGCGGTGCTGGTCTCCGACATGTGCGTGGCCGGCTACTGGGTCGGCGGCTTCCACCGGGTCCGGGCGCCGCGCAAGCTCGCCTACCCGATGGGCTGGGGCACCCTCGGCTACGGCTTCCCGGCGTCGCTCGGCGCGGCCGCGGCCGGCACCGGGCGCGCGATCTGCATCACCGGCGACGGCGGATTCCTTTACGCCTGCGGCGATCTGGCGACGCTCGCGCAAGAGCAGCTGCCGGTCACGGTCGTCCTGGTCGACGACGGCGGGTACGGGATGCTGCGCTACGACCAGGACCGCGAGGGCCTGCCGCACCGCGGGGTCGACTGGGACAGCCCGGACTTCGTCGGCCTGGCCCGGTCGTTCGGGGTGCACGCCGACCGCGTTTCCGGCTTCGGCCGCGCGTTCCGGCGGCTGCTCGGCGAGTTCGTCGAGTCGGACGAGCCGAACGTGCTGGTCGTGAAGGCCAAGCTGAAGCCGCCGCTCAACACCTCGCCGCGGTGGTACCGCACATGAGGATCGGCGTCGACTCGCCGCGGAGTCCGTTGGGCGAAGAGCAGACAGCACGACTGAGAGCGGGGCAGTGAGCATGGGTCGGTTGGCCGGCAAGGTTGCGGTGGTCTTCGGCGGCGCACGGGGCATCGGTCTCGCCACGGTGAAGGAATTCCTCGCCGAGGGTGCGACGGTCTTCGCTTCCGACATCCGCGAGCCCGCGGAACCCCTCGACGGCTACCACCATTCCATAGTGGACGCCACCGACGAGGACGCCGTGGCGGCGTTCGTGGACGGTGTCATCGCCGAAGCCGGCCGCATCGACGTGCTGTTCAACAACGTCGGCAGCCACCTCGGCAAGCCACTCGCCGACACCACGCTGGCCGAGTTCGACCAGATCTTCGCGCTCAACGTCCGCGCCGCCTTCCTCGGCACCCGCGCCGTGCTGCCGCACATGATCGGGCAGCGGGCGGGCAGCATCATCACGACGTCGTCGAACGGCGGCGTGATGGGCCGCCCGGGCGACCCGGTGTACAACGCCACCAAGCACGCGCTGGTCGGGCTGACCAAGTCGATCGCCGTCGCCCACGCGCACCAGGGCATCCGGGCCAACACGGTGAACCCGGGCGCGATCGACACCGACATGCTGCGCAGCACCCTCGCGTCGCCGGAGGAGTTCGAGACCAAGCAGCACCAGCTGGTCGCCAGCACGCCCGCGGCCCGTGTCGGCGAGGCGTGGGAAGTCGCCAAAGCGGTGGTGTTCCTGGCGAGCGACGAGTCGCGGTTCGTCAACGGGGTCGTGCTGCCGATCGACGGCGCGAAGGCCGCGGGCGCCATGCCGGGGCACCGCTACAGCCTTGATTTCGAGCTCGGCGTCAGGTAGCGCCGTGACCGTCGATGCGTCGGGGCTGGAGAGCGCACGGCACCTGCTCGAGCGCAGCGGCACGGCCGAGCGGGTCGCGGCGATCCTGCGTCAGCACATCACCGACGGCGTCTTCGCCCCCGGTGAACGGCTGTCCGAGCCGGTGCTCAGCTCGGCACTCGGTGTTTCGCGCAACACGCTGCGCGAGTCGTTCCAGCTGCTCGCCCACGAGCGGCTGGCGGTGCACGAGCTGAACCGCGGCGTCTTCGTGCGCGAACTGACCACAGAGGACCTCCAGGACCTCTACGTCGTGCGCCGCGCCACCGAATGCGGTGCGCTGCGCCGCGCGGCCGAGTTGTCCACAGTGGATCTCTCGGTGGTGGAGCAAGCGCTTCGCGACGGCCGGGCGGCGGCGGAGGCCGGCAACTGGCGGTCGGTCGGCACCGCCAGCATCCACTTCCACCAGGCTCTCGCGGACCTCGCCGGCAGCGAGCGGCTGTCCGCGACGATGCGCCAGGTGCTCGCCGAAACACGGCTGTTCTTCGTGCTCAACGAGAACACGCGGGAGTTCTACGAGCCGTTCCTTGGCTGCCACGAGCGGATCCTGCGCGATCTGCGCCGTGGCCGGTTCGACGCCGCGGAGGCCGCCCTCGACAGCTACCTGCGCGACGCCGAAGCGCGGTTGCTGGAGCTCAGCTCGTAGGAGAACGTCACCGTGAACGCGTACGGCCGGTGGTAGGCGGCGGGCCGGTACGTCCCGCCGGGGCCGGCCGACCAGCTGTGCCAGATCAGGGTGCGGAAGACCGAGCACACCGCGTAGCCGTCCGCGGGGTAGCCGTCGGCGGGCCGGGCCGCGGCCGGCGGTGCCGACGCGAGCACCACGGCGGCCACGGCGGCTATGGTCGTCGCGCGTCCTGGGAACACGTCACCACTCAACCCCGGTGAAGCGGCTCACCGGAAAGGATTCGAGCCGGTTCAAATCCACCGCCGCGGCTGCTACGGTCGGTGACGTGTTCACGCTGCGAGTCGACGCCGAGACGGTGGCCAGGACACGGTTTTCCCCGTCCCTCGCGGCGGAGTCCCTGGCCTGGCTGAAGCTCGCGGCCGAGTCCGGGCGGCACCCGGTGTTCGGTGATCCGGGCGCGCTCGCCCGCGCGTCGCTCGCCCACCCGGACGTCGCGCTGCTCCTGGACCTGCTGCCGCAGACCGGCGAGGTGTACACCCCCGACCTGCTCACGCCGCAGCCCGGCACCTCGTCCCGGCCCGCCGACCTGCTCGACGAGCAGATCGCGCTGATCGAGGCGACCACGCAGGACGACGTCGAGGAGCAGGTGCTCTCGTACACGCAGTTCCACTGGCGCCGTCCGCTGCCGGTCACGGCCCGCCGGGTCGTGGAGTCGGGCGCGATGCCCCGGCGCCTGGCGAACGGGCTCGCCCGGTTCTGGCGGGACGCGCTGGCCGAGGACTGGGCCACCCTGCAGGCGGTCGTCGAACGGGACATCACCCACCGCGCGAAGGGCATCGCCGCCCGCGGCGTCGGTGCGGTGCTCGGTGAACTCCACCCCACCATCGGCTGGACGGGTGACGCGATCACCCTCGCCAAGCCGTTCGACGGCGAGGCCGACATCTCCGGCCGGGAGCTGGTGCTCGCCCCCGGCGTGCTCAGCTGGCCCGGCACCAGCGTCCAGATCGACGTCCCCGGCCAGGTCGTCCTCTGCTACCCCGCCCACGGGGTCGGCGCGGGCGCCGGCCACCGGCCGGGCCGGATCGCGCCCGTCGTCGGCGCCGCCCGGGCGTCACTGCTGGGCGAGCTGGAAACCCCGCGCTCGACCGCGGAGCTGGCCGGCCGGACGGGGTACGCCGCGGGGACCGTCTCCTACCACCTGAGCGCGCTGCACCGCGCCGGCCTGGTCAGCAGGGTCCGGGACGGGCGTTACGTGCTGTACCAGCGGACCGCGCAGGCCGTCGTCCTGCTGGAAGGCGCCGGACCCGGGTAGAAAGGGCGGACGCCGAGCCTGACGAGGAGCCGTTGATGTCCCCTGCCGCCGCTGGGTTCCGTCCGCTGGACGGGATCAAGGTCGTCGATCTCTCCCGCATCCTGGCCGGGCCGTACTGCACCCAGTACCTCGGCGAGATGGGCGCGGACGTGGTGAAGGTCGAGCCGCCGGGGCACGGCGACGACACCCGCGGCTGGGGACCGCCGTTCGTCGGCGCGAGCGACGAAGCCGTCTACTACCTGGCGGCGAACCGGAACAAGCGCGGGATCGTGCTCGACCTCAAGAGCGACCGCGGGCGTGCTGCACTGCGACGGCTGGTCGCGGACGCGGACGTGCTGGTCGAGAACTTCCGCCCCGGGACGCTCGAGAAGTGGGGGATCGGGTACGCCGTGCTGTCTTCGCTCAACCCCCGGTTGATCCACGTGTCGATCACCGGGTTCGGGCAGACCGGCCCGTACCGCGACCGCGCGGGGTACGACCTGGTGGCGCAGGCCCTCGGCGGTGTGATGTCGCTGACCGGCGAGCCCGGCGGCGCACCGGCGAAGGTGGGGCTGCCGGTGGCCGACCTGAACGCGGGGACGTGGGCGATCATCGGCGTGCTGATGGCGCTGCAGGCCCGGCACACGACCGGCCGCGGCCAGTACCTCGACGTGTCCCTTTTGGACAGTCAGCTGGCCTGGCACGTCTACGCCGCGGGCGCGCACTTCTACGACACGCCGCGGCCACGCCGGATGGGCACGGCGCACCCGAGCATCGTCCCCTACCAGGGGTACCACGTCGCCGGCGGCTGGCTGATCATCGCCGTCGGCAGCGAGAAGCTGTGGCACGCGTTCTGCGGGGTGCTCGGCCTGGACATCGCCGCCGACCCGCGGTTCGCCTCCAACGCCGTGCGCGCGGCGCACCGTGACTCGCTCAACGCGCTTCTGGAGCCGGTGCTGCTGACCCGCACGGCGGCGGAGTGGATGACGGCGTTCGACGCGGCGGGCATCCCGGCGGCACCCGTCAACGAGATCGACGACGTCTACGCGGACCCCTGGGCGGCCGCGCGCGACCAGGTGGTGCGGCTGCCGCACCCGACGGTGGGGACGTACGTCGGCACCGGGTTCCCGGTGAAGGCGTCGGACACCCCGGCCCGGCCGACGTCCGCCCCGCCGACCTTGGGCCAGCACACCGCGGAGGTGCTCGCCGAGCTCGGGTACCCGCCGGAGGAGATCGCCGGATTCCTGGACCGACCGGCCAGTCCGGAGTCGTGAACTGTGCACGATGGAGTGTTCGCGCTCGACGCTTCGCCCTGGTAGGGATGGGGACAGGACTGAGGAGGACCGATGTCAGCACAGCACGCCCTGTGGCACCCGTTCGCCGACATGGGCGCGGTCGACGGCGACCGGATGGTCATCACGCGCGGCGAGGGCTCGTACGTCTGGGACGACGCGGGCCGCCGGTACTTCGACGCGACCGCGTCGCTCTGGTACGCGAACTTCGGCCACGGCCGCCCGGAGATCACCGAAGCCGTCGCGAACCAGCTGCGGACGCTCGACTCGTGGAACCTGTTCGGCTACAACGCGAACCGGCCGGCGATCGAGCTGGCGGACCGCGTGGCCGAGCTGGCGCCGGAGCCGGGGTCGAAGGTGTTCTTCGGCTCGGGCGGCGGTGACGTCATCGACACCGCGGTGAAGCTCGCGCGGGCGTACTTCGCGCAGACCGGGCGGCCGGAGAAGGTGCACGTGATCGGCCGGGCGCAGGGTTACCACGGCACGCACGGCTTCGGCACGGCCGTCGGCGGCATCCCGGCGAACGTGGCGGGCGTCGGCCCGCAGCCGCCGGAGTTTTCCCACGTCCCGTACGACAACGCCGCGGCGCTCGAAGCGGAGATCCAGCGGGTCGGCGCCGGCCGGGTGGCGGCCTTCTTCTGCGAGCCGGTGATCGGCGCGGGCGGGGTCCTGCTGCCGCCGGAGGGGTACCTCGAGGAGGTGGCGGCGATCTGCCACCGTCACGACGTGCTGTTCGTGGCGGACTGCGTGATCGCGGCCTGGGGCCGGCTCGGCACGTGGTTCGGCATCGACCGCTGGGCGGTCCGGCCGGACCTGATCACCACGGCGAAGGGCATCACGGGCGGCACGATCCCGCTGGGTGCGCTGATCGTGGCCCCGCGGGTGGCGGAGCCGTTCTTCACGGGCGCGCCGGGAGCCCCGATCTTCCGCCACGGACCGACGTACGCGGGCCACCCGGTGGCGTGCGCGGCAGGCTTGGCCACCTTGGACATCTACGAGCGCGACGGACTGATCCCCCGAGGCCACGAGCTGGAGAAACCCCTGGCCGGCGCGGTATCGGGGGTCGCCGGGCACCCACTGGTGGCGGAGGTCCGCGCGGGGCTGGGCTTCCTCGCGGCGGTGGAGCTGACGGCGGAGGTCCTGGAGGCCGACCCGGGAGCACCGGTGAAGCTGCAGCGCGCCTGCCGCGACGAGGGTGTGATCGTGCGGAACCTGGGGCGGGGTGTCGCGGTGTCACCACCGTTGGTGGCGGCGGAACCGGAGCTGGACCTGCTCGCGGCGGCCTTGCCGAAGGCTTTGGACCGCCTGGCGGCCCAGGTTTGACGTCGCTGCCGGCTCGGCGGCTCGGCGGCGGGCTGGCAGCTCGCCGACGGGGCCGGCCGCCCGAGCAGGAACGTTGCGAATGACTCATCCGGGACGTCGGAGGTCCCGTGAGCGAAGCCGGGTCTGGCGTGATCCAGGGCGGAACTCGCGTGATCGGGGCCGGAACTCACGTGACTGGGCCCCGATCTCACCTCACGAAGCCACCGCCGACCCCCGGCCCGCCCGGCCACACCTCAAGAGATGCAGAACTCGTTGCCCTCCGGGTCCGCCATCGTCACCCAGCTGTGCGGCCCCTGCCGCCCCCGCCACAGGTACGTCGCGCCGCGGGACTTCAGCTTCTCCAGTGTTGCCTCGACGTTGTCCGCGCCCACCCACACGTCCACGTGGATGCGGTTCTTCACCGTCTTCGCCTCGGGGACCTCCTGGAAGAGGATCCGCCGTGGTGGTCCCTCGGGTGGCGAGTCCGGGTGGCGGATCCCCGCTCCCGTTCTCCAGACCAGCGCCCCGCGGTAGGTCCGGGTCTCCTCCTCCTTCGCGTACCCCTTCGCGATCATCTCGCGGATGAAGTCCTCGTCCGTCGGTTCCACGGACCAGCCGAGCGTCTCGGCCCACCAGTCGGCGAGCACGTGCGGGTCGGCCGAATCCACCACTACCTGGAAGTCATACGCCATACCGGCACGTTAACGACCGAGTCCGACATTTTCCGCAGCATCGGGTCCTCGGGCACGACCGTGAAGCGCCACTTGTCCACGCCTCCGCCCATGATTTCGGCGTACCGGCGTGCACCGTCGGCGTTGGCGAACCGTACCTGCTGGCCGTTCGTCAGGTGGGTGATCTTGACCGCCACGACAACCTCCCGAGTATGTGGGCCGGCCCGCGGAGCTTCCCCCTCCGGGACCGGCAGCCACAGTAGAACACATGTTCGACCGCGCGCGCCACTCTCTCCCCCAGCCAGGGGAGAGCGGGACGAAACCGCAGGTCAAAGAGGTCGTGTCATGGCGACACGCGGCCAGGTGTCCAGGCCGCGGGCGGCCTCCGCGCGGCGGATCGAGCGCAGGCCGGTGCCCATTTCCGCCGCCGGCACGACCCGGAACCCCAGTCGCTCGTAGTAGGGCGCGTTCCAGGGCACGGCCGCGAACGTCGTCAACGTCAGCGCCTTCAGCCCCCGCGAAGCGGCCCACTCGGCGAGCGTCTCGATCAGCGCGCTGCCCAGCCCGCGCCGCGCGTGGCCGGGCCGGACCGAGACCTGCTCGATGTGCGCGCACCCGTCGACGAGTGCCGCGACGAGGTACGCCACCGGCCGGTCGCCGGAGTCGACGCTCACCCACGCGCGGCCGGCTTCCTGGTACGTCGCCAGTTCCGCCACCGAGCCGGGGTCGTCGTCGGCGATCGCGGCCATGCCGACCTCGCGGAAGAGGCTGCCGGCGTCGAGTTCGACGTCGATGAGCGCGGGCAGGTCGTCGGGACGCGCGAGCCGGATCACCCGGGCAGTTCTACGCGCTCCCGCGGGAGTCTCAAAGCGAATAAGACGAAATCGTCCGCTGAATGCGGACCGCGTACTCCTGCAGGGCGGTGATCGCGGTGTGCCGGGCCTCTTCGGTGATCCGCGCGGCCGGCCCGGCCATGCTGAGCACGGTCGGCCGCCGCCCGTAGGTGGGCACGGGCACCGAACAGGCCCAGACCCCTTCGTCGAGTTCACCCGAGCTGACCGAATAGCGGTTTTCCAGCGCGCGTTTCAGCTCGTCGCGCACGGCGGTGCCGCGCTGTTCGATGATCGACGGCAACCGCCGGTCGCGTTCGATCTCCGGCAGCAGCGCGAGCAGCATCTTGCCGGACGCCCCGACGCCGAGCGGCAGCGAATGCCCCGGCTCGAACGTGAACCGCATCGCCCGGTCGCACTCGACGCGGTCCGCGCACACGGCGGCGTCGCCGAACTGCTGGAACAGCATCACCGTCTCGCCGAGTTCGAGGGCGGCCGCTTCCATGGCCGGCTTCGCCAGCTGCACGAGGTCGTTCGCCAGCTGCGCGGCCCGCGCCAGCGGCATCACCTGGCTGGTCAGGTGGTAGTGCCCGGCCCGGCCCTCCTCGAGCAGCTGCAGCTCCTTGAGCAGGGCCACGTAGCGGTAGGTCGTCGCCACCGGGGTGCCGATCGTCGCGGCGAGCTCGGCGACACTGGCCTCCCACCGGCGCTCCGAAAAGGCCAGCAGCAACTGGAGGACCTTGCGGGAACTGCTGGCACCGGGGGTGCGGCGCGGGGAAGTGGTGGCGGAACCGTCGACGGTACTGACGGCAGGCGTCATCGTGACCTCTCGGTGAGACAAAAACGACCTTCGCTATCACACGGGGTGAATAAATTAGCACGTAGTGTGAAAGAAAGGCCAGCAATCCCGGTGGCCGGCGGCCGGGCATTTGAATATCCACCGAAACGTGCCGATCTGCTGTTTGGTGTAGTACAACCAGCCGCGCGCGGTCCCTCTGCCGTGGATTCGGTCGCCGCACCGGGTTTTCCGCGATGATCCGTGGACGGCACGCCGAAGATTTTCCGGAACATTCTGCCGCTACGAGCGGCGCCGGTGCGGCGTCAACCGCGGTCCCGGTCACCGGTGAGGAACGGCGTCAGCAGCCCGGGCAGGGCGCGGTCGGCGAGCGCCAGCCCGTCGGCCTCGCCGACGTCGAGCACCCGGTACTTGCCCTTGCCCGCGGCGACCGGCGCGATCAGCGTGATCAGGCCGGCCCGGCGCTGGAAGTACGAGCGCTCGACGACGATCCCGGTCATCCCGTCGCACCGGACCGCCGCCGTGCCGCGGTCGAGCGAACCCGACCGCGTCACCAGGTAGCGGCCGGCGAGCGCGTGGCCGAGGCCGCGGTAGCGGTCCCAGCCGACGAGCGCGGCGAACGGCACCAGCACGAGCGCGACCTGCCACGGCCAGTCCGGCAGCGCGCCGAGCCACGCCAGGCCGTAGAGCGCCGCGGCGAGCAGCAGCACGCCGGTGACGGCCCGGGAAAGCCGCCGGTACAGCGCCCGGCGCGGGTGCCGCACCAGCGGCGTCGCGGCCGGGTCCTCGCCGAGCACCTCCGCGACGACCTCGTGCGCGCGAGCCAGCGGAGCGGGCGGCAGCAGCAGGCCGCCGCCCTTGTCCGCGCTCTTGCCCTCCCGCAGGCCACCCGCGATGGCGACGCAGCGGGCACCGCCGGCCAGCCGCAGCGGCAGCGGCTCCCGGATTTCGGCGCCGCGCAGGCGGTCCTCCTCGATCGACACCGACCGCGTCGTGATCAGCCCGCGCCGGATGTGCAAGGTGCCCGCGGGCTCGCGGGTGAGCCGGAAGTTCCAGAACGACAGCACGTACCCGCCGATCGACAGCAGCGAGACGAGCACCAGCAGCGCGGCGGCGGCCACGACCAGGCTCAGCCACACCGGGGTGTCGGCGAAGTGCCCGACGACCGTCTGGACCAGGGAGAACTGGATCGGGTCGAAGTGCAGTTCGTGCGCGAAGTGGTAGACCGTGCCGACGACCGCGCCGACCACCGCCAGCCCGGACAGCGTGAACGGCGCGTACCGCAGCCAGCGCTTGTCGACCGCGGCGATCAGCTGCTCCGGCGGCGCGGCGGCCTCCGTCGCCACCGCCTCGGCCTTCCGGTGCAGCAGGAGCCGCCGCAGCCGCTGGGCCTCGGCGGTGGTGACGGCGTCGAGGACGAGCTCGTCCTTGCCCGGTCCCTTGCCGTGCGAGTGCCGCCCGGTGCCGATCCGCGCGGCGGCCAGCGAGAACAGCCGGTGCTTCGGCTCGGAGGTGACGTCGACCGTGCGGATCCGGTCGCGCGGGATGGCCCGCTGCTTGCGCAGCAGCAGCCCGGTGTGCCACTCGACCTGCGACGCGGTGATCCGGTAGCGCGAGGTCAGCACGTGCGAGACCCCGGTGAACACGGCGATGGCGGTGAAGACCAGGCCGGCCCACTGCCACGGCTCGCCACGGCCGAACAGCAGTGCGCCCAGCAGCACCGGCAGCGACTTCACCACGTCCAGCACGGGCCGGATGAGCAGCATGCGCCGGTCGAGGTGGTGCCACGGCGCGTCCTGGGTGCCTTCGGCGGGCGGGGCCACGACCGTTTCGGCGCTTTCGACCGCTTCGGCGGGGGTCACGTCGCGTCTCCGCGCACGGCCTGGGTCGTCTTCGTCAGCTCGTCGGCCAGCGCGAGCGCGCGGTCGTGCGCCAGGCCCGAGATGCGCAGCGGGCCCGCCGCGGACGCCGTCGTCACGGTGATCTTCGCCAGCCCGAACAGCTGCTCGAAGGGGTCACGCTCGATGTCGACGGTCTGGATCCGCGAGACCGGCGCGATCCGCCACTCCTGCTTCAGCCAGCCGGCCTGCGTGTAGACGGCCTCGTCGGTGACCTCCCAGCGGTGCACGCGGTAGCGCCACTGGGGCATCACGATCAGGTGGAGCGGGCCCAGCACGCCGGACAGCACCAGCGTCACGGTCAGGAACGACGGCGCATCGTCGCTGGTCACGACGATGAGCGTCTGCACGCCGATCAGGACGATCCAGAGAATCGATGCGGTCACCGTCCAGTAGCCGATGGCCCGGCGGCTGACCCGGTGCGCCGGCGGCCGCAGCCGCAACGCCGTGTTCGTGGTGTGTTCGCTCACGGCTCAAGCGTGCCCGATCGGCGACTTGCGTGCCCAGGACATGTGTCACGATGCCGATCCGGTCCGGCGTCGATCGCGTGCCGTTACGATCGGCAACACCGTCGGAGGAATGGAAACGCCGTCGGGGTGTGTTGTGCTTGACGGACTGATGCGTCAGCGAGCTGGAGGATCCAGTGGGACTCGATCCCGACGACCTGTACGAAGTGGACTCGGACGTCCCCGACCTGACCGGGGTGGTGCTGCTGCACTACTTCGACGGGTTCATGGACGCCGGCTCGGCGGGCCGTCTGCTGGCCGAGCACCTGCTGAACGGCGAGCACCGGGTCGTCGCCCGCTTCGACGTCGACCGGCTCATCGACTACCGCTCGCGCCGGCCGACGATGACCTTCGCGATCGACCACTGGGAGGACTACGACGCGCCCGAGCTGGTCGTGCACCTGCTGCACGACACCGACGGCACGCCGTTCCTGCTGCTGTCCGGCCCGGAGCCGGACCACGACTGGGAGCGGTTCTGCGCGGCGGTCCGGAACCTGGTCGAGCGCTGGGGCGTCCGGCTGACCGCCGGGTTCCACGGCATCCCGATGGGGGCGCCGCACACCCGTCCGCTCGGCGTCACCGCGCACGCCACCCGCCAGGACCTGATCGGCGACAACCAGCCGCTGCCGAACCGGCTGCAGGTGCCGGGCAGCCTCGCCGCGCTGCTGGAGTACCGGCTCGGCGAGTGGGGCCACGACGCCGCCGGGTTCGCCGCGCACGTGCCGCACTACCTCGCGCAGTCGACGTACCCGGCCGCGTCGCTGATCGTGCTCGAAGCGCTGAGCCGGGCCACCGGGCTGAGCCTCGCCGAGGGTGAGCTGCGCTCGGCCGCGGACCTCGCCGACGCCGAGATCAACCGGCGGGTCGCCGAGTCCGACGAGATCGCCGACGTCGTCCGCGCCCTGGAGCGGCAGTACGACACGTTCGTCGAGGCGGCCGACCGGAGCAGCCTCCTCGCGGAGTCGGTCGAGCACATGCCGACGGCGGAGGAGCTGGGCTCGCAGTTCGAGCGGTTCCTCGCGGAGCAGAACGGCGGCGACGGACCCGAGCGCTGATGGCGCGCTACGACGAGATCGGCGTCGGCTACGCGCGGGGGCGGCGGACCGACCCGCGCTGGCTCGCGCCGGTGCTCGACGCGCTGGGATCCGCGGGGTCGGTGCTCGACGTCGGTTCCGGGACGGGCTCGTACGAGCCGCCGTCCAGGCAGGTGGTCGCGGTGGAGCCGTCGGCGGAGATGATCCGGCAACGCGCGGCCGGGGCGGCGCCGGTCGTGCGGGCGGTCGCGGAGGCGCTGCCGTTCGCCGCGGGCACGTTCGACGCCGCACTCGCCGTGCTGACCGTGCACCACTGGCCCGATTGGCGGCGCGGGCTGGCGGAGCTGCGCCGCGTCGCCCGCCGCCAGGTCGTCCTCGCCTACGACACCCGGCTGCACAACGACTTCTGGCTGGTGCGGGAGTACGTGCCGGAGGTCGCCTCGCTGGAACGGTCGAGGCCGTCGGCGCCGGAGATCGCGGACTTCCTCGGCGCGGCTTCGGTGGTCGAGCTGCCGGTGCCGTGGGATTTCACGGACGGCGTCTTCCCGGCGTACTGGCGGCGTCCGGAGGCCTACCTCGATCCGGCGGTGCGGCGGTCGTGCTCGGCGCTCGCGCAGACGTCGCCTGCCGCGGTGGACCGCGGGATGGCCAGGCTGCGGGCGGACCTGGAATCCGGCCGGTGGCGGGCGGAGCACGCGGACCTGCTCGACCTCCCGGAGTGGGACGCGGGGTTCCGGCTCATCGTGGCCTGAGCCGTCAGGTACCGTCCGCGGATGAACCCGGCGAAAAACCGTTATCGCGTAAGGAAAACTCTGAGTAGGTTGCTGCGTCAGGCTGCCTCCAAAGTGCACGATCCGTACACCGATCAGCTGAACCGGATGGCCGCGGAACTCCGCGAGGAGATCGCCCGTCAGGGTGACCGGGTCCTCGATCGGGTGGTGGAGTTCGAAATCCGCAGCCGCCGGGACATCGTCTACGCCGGGGATCAGGACGCGGCACTGGAGAGCAACGTCTTCGCCCGCGAACACCTCGTCGGGGCCCGGCACTTCGGCACGCCGAAGGAGACGCTCGAACACGCCCTTTCCCTGGCGCCGCACGGCGGGATGGCGTTGGAGTTCGGCGTCGCGTCCGGGAACACGCTGCGGGCGATCGCCCGCGCTCGCGGTGGCGAACGGGTCCACGGCTTCGACTCCTTCGACGGGCTGCCCGAAGCGTGGCTCAACGGCATGCCCGCCGGCGCCTTCGCCCGCGACGACCTGCCCGACGTCCCCGGCGCCGAGCTGGTCGTCGGCCTGTTCGCCGACAGCCTGCCGGGCTTCCTCGCCCGCCACGACGGCCACGTCGACTTCCTGCACGTCGACGGCGACCTCTACAGCTCCGCCAAGACCGTGCTCGACCTGTGCGGGCCGCGGCTGCGCGCGGGCAGCATCGTGCACTTCGACGAGTTCTTCAACTTCCCCGGCTGGCGGCGGCACGAGTACCGCGCCTGGACGGAGTACGTCGAGCGCACCGGCGTCGAGTTCGAGTACGTCGCCTACACCTACAACGACAACCAGGTGACGGTGAAGATCACGAAGCCCGGGCCGGGGCGGTGAGCGCGGGGTACTCGCGGTATTCGAGCGCGTTGGCCGCCCGGTCGGTCATCCAGGTGAAGACGCTGCCGAACACGCGCGTGCTCAGCATCCGGTAGGCGCGGTTGCGGCTGCGGATCTTCGCGGCCGTGCGCGGCGCGAGGAAGTTCCCGGAGCCCTTGCCGTTCTTCTGCCCGACCGTGGCCGGCTTGCGCAGCCGCTGCTCGTACTTCGCGAACGCCGTCTCGTGGTCGCCGCCGGCCGCCGCGAGCTCGCCGGCCAGCACCTGGGCGCCCAGCATCGCCAGCCCGGTGCCCGACCCGCCGGGCCCGGCGCACCAGGCGGCGTCGCCGAGCAGCACGACCCGGCCCTTCGACCAGCGCTCGAGGTGGATCTGGCTGATCGAATCGACGTACAGGTCGTCGGCCGCGGGCAGCGCTTCGAGCAGCTTCGGCGCCTCCCAGCCGGTGTCCGCGAACAGCTGCGCGATCAGCGCGCGCTGATCGCCAGGAGTGCGGCGGTGGAACTCGATGCCGTCGGCCGCGAAGAACAGACCGACGTGCAGCCGGTCCGGCAGCCGGTGGCTCCCCACGGTCAGGCCGCGGCCGGGCTCGTTGTACATGATGCTGGTGTGGTCGAGCCCGAGGTGGTTGGGCACGGTGTAGCCGGCGATGCCGAAGCCGAGGTCGCGCCGGAAGTCCCCCTCCGGCCCGAACGCGGCGGCCCGCACCCCGGAATGCACGCCGTCGGCCCCGACCACCAGGTCGAACCGCCGCGGTGCGCCACGCCGGAAGGTGACTTCGACGCCGTCCGCCGTCTCGGTGAGGCTCGTGACGCGGTCGCCGAAGACGTATTCGGTGTGGTCCGCGGTGTGCTCGTACAGGATCCGCGCGAGGTCGCCCCGCAGGATCTCGACCTCGCCGCTCCAGGCGGCGCCGGGCACGGTCAGCGCGGGACGGGCGTCGAGGCCGAGCACGGTCTGCTCGCCCATCGCCGTTTCGTGCCGGCGGACCTCGTCGAGCACACCCATCGCGGCCAGCACCTTCACCTGCTCACCGCGGAAGTCGACGGCCTGGCCGCCGGGCCGCGGGGCGGGGGCGGACTCGACGACGGTCACGCGGTAGCCACCGCGGTGGAGCCAGTGGGCCGCGGACGGGCCGGCGATGCCTGCCCCGGAAACGAGCACGGTCTTGGTGGTCATCGGGTGTTCCCTCTCGGGTCGGTGGGTGCCGACACCGAGACTGCGGGCGGCCGCTGACGGTCCGCGCACCGTCCACTGACAACTCGGCCAGTGGGGTGCGGTTGCAGTCGCTAACATGGCCCGGGTGGACCGCGCCGCCGAAGGCCGGATCCGGGAGGACGGCGAGGCTGCCGTCGAGGCACGCATCCTGGATGCCGCCGCTCACCTGATCGCCGAAGAGGGCTTCGGCAGGTTGAAGATCGGCGGCGTCTGCGCCCGCTCCGGCTACGCGCGATCGGTGGTCTTCCAGCACTTCGGTGACAAGGACGGGCTCGGGCAACGGCTCGTCGAGCACGCCGTCGAGGAGTTCACCGACGCCTACAGCGAGGCGGTGGCGGCCCGGACCGGGGCCGCCACCGCGACGCCGATGGACATGCTGCGCGCGCTGCTGGACATCATCTTCGAGCTGATCCGCACGATGCCGACGCTCAACCACGCGTTCCTGGCTCTCTGGGGCGACGCGGCGGCGGAGTACTCGGCCCTGCGCGGCGCGCTGACGGAGGCCGACCGCCGGTTCCGGTTCGCCATCGCGCAGACCGTGGCCAGCGGGGTCGCCGACGGGTCGATCGCCGGCGTCCACGACCCCGATTCGTACGCTTCGGCGCTGCTCGCCCAGCTGCGCGGGATCTCGATGCAGGCCCTGATCGACCCCGACGGCGTCGACCTGGGCGGACTCCGCGCCGAGCTGGAGCGCAGCGTCGACCGGCTCTCCGCGGGCTTCCGCGGCACGCTTTAGAGCGCGTACACGATGCTCCGCAACACGATCACGCCGACGAACACCAGCGTGAAGGCGAGATCGAGCGAGATCCCGCCGATCCGGACCGGCCGCACGACCCGCCGCACCGGTCCGATCACCGGCTCGGTGGCGGCGTAGGCCAGGCCACGGGCGCGCCGCGCCCACGGCGGGCTGCCGGCCAGCAGCCCGACCCAGTCCAGCACCATCCGCGCGATCAGCACCAGCAGGTACAGGCTCAGCGCGAACCCGAGAAGCGTCCCCAAGGCACCCATGGTTCCTCCGTTCTCCCTATGAGAAGAACGCGTGGCTGGGGCGAGGAGTGCCAGTTCTGTCCGGTTCACAGCATTTCAACAGGTTGCCGCACCAATCACCGGGCGTAGTGCGCCTGCCGGGCCGTGGTCAGGACCTTCGCGGCGTCGGCGCTGCCGAGCCCCCAGGCCTCGACCTTGGCCTTGACCTGACGCAGCAGCGCCTCCTTGGTCGCGAACGGCGCCGCCGCCCAGATGTCGTCGAGCAGCGTCGTCCCCGCCTGCACCGGGTTCGCGACCCCCGAGTCGAGCCCGCCGAACACCACCGTCGGCTCGGTGCGGTGGAAGTACGCGTGCGTGGGGTCCTCCGTGCCTTCGAAGAACGGTGCGAACTCGACGTCGCCGAGCCGGAAGTGCAGCGGCTGGCGCGGGACCGGCGAGAACGAGGGGAGCAGGTCCCCGGACAACCCGGCGTTCCGGTACAGCCCGAGCTCGAGGAACGTCGTCCGCGGATCGCGCGCCACCAGGTTCACCGGGCCGAAGAACAGCGTCTGCGTCTTCGGGTCGTCGAGCGCCTGCTCGGTACGCAGCCGGAACGGCGTCCGGACGACCACCGTGTCGCCGTCGCACCAGGTGCGGGTGAGCACCGGGCCCGGCGCCGGCTTGCCGTTCACCTTGACCGAGAAGGTGTCCCGGCACCACGACGGGACCCGCAGGCGGAGGGTGAACCGCGCGGAGCCGCGGATGACGAGCGTCGACCCCTGCTCGTACGGGAAGTTCGTCCGCTGCTCGATCGTGACGCCCTTCCACGACAACGTCGACGGGCTGTACAGGTTCACGTAGAGCGTGCGGTCGTCGGCACCGCGGAAGTAGACCGTGTCCTGGTACTTGGTCGCGCTCTCCATCCCGGTGCCTTCGCAGCACGTCGTCCCGGCCTTCGGCGTGTAGTCCCGGACGTGGCCCGGGTTCAGCCCGATGAAGTAGGTGACCAGCGGCTTCTCGGCGTCGGGCTTGTCCTGTTTGGACCCGAGGACCTGGTTGTACAGCCCGCGTTCGTAGTAGTCGAGGTAGCGCGGGTCCTGCTCGTGGAAGAACAGCAGCCGGCTCAGCTTCAGCATGTTGTACGCGCAGCACGTCTCGGCGTTCGTGTCGACGAGCGTGCCGGCGATGCTGCCGGGCGCCTTCCAGAACTCGCCCAGGCTCGTCCCGCCGATGCCGTACATCCGCGTCGGCACCACCATGCCCCAGAAGTTCCGGGCGGCGTCGAGGTAACGCTTCTCGCCGGTTTCGTCGTACAGGCGCACCAAGCCGGTCAGGATCGGGATGTGCTGGTTCGCGTGGATCCCGGTGAGGACGTCGGTACCGGCCGCGCAGTTGTCGATGAGGTGATCGAGGTCGAACAGCTTCGCCAGCGCGAGGTGCTCGGCGCGGCCGGTGACGGCGTGGACGTCGCAGATCGCCTCGACGATCCCGCCGAATTCGCCGCTGGAGAAGATGCCCCACATCCGCTGCAACGTCGTCGCCGGCAGCGTCGACAGCCGCGAGTACATCCAGTCGCACATCCCGGACGCGAGGTCGAGCGCGCGTGCGTCACCGGTGGCGCGGTAGGCCTCGAAGAGCCCGCGCAGGATCTTGTGCGCGGTGTAGTAGGGCGCCCAGACGACGGTGTAGTCCGCGTTCGTCATCGACTCCAGCGTGATGAACTGCGTCTCGGGGTAGGCGGCCAGGAACCCGGGGTGACTCGGCCCGCCCCACGTGCGGCGCACGACGGCGGGACCGGACCGGCCGGTCCGGTCGGTGAGCGTGTCGAAGGCGTACGACGCGAGATCGCCGTCGCCCGCTTTCGCCTGCAGCGCCCCGATTTCGGCGGCGGACAGCGCCCGCGACCAGACGTCGAACCCGCCGAAGGCGCCCGCGAACACCGGGTCGGGGTACAGCGAGCGGCCCAGCCAGTGGTTCGCCAGTGCGCCGAGCGCCGCCGGGTTGAGCGTCATCGCGCCGTTCGAGCCGACGGCGGAACCGTTGACGTACAACGTTCCCGTGCTGCCCGAGATCGTCACGGCCAGGTGGCTCCACTCGCCGACGGACAGGGGAGCCGTCCCGTCGATGCCCTGCTCGCGACCGGCGCCACCGTTCGTGATGGCGAACCGCGGGACGCCGGACCCGTTGCGCGCGGCCAGGTACAGGTACTTGGTCGTGTTGTCGCCGAAGTCGAACACGCGGGCCCAGTTGTCCGCGTGGCCGGGCCGCACCCACGCCGCGATGGTGAGCTCGGCGGCGCTCCCGAGGACGGTGGAAGGCAGTTCGACGTACTGGGAGGAGCCGCGGACCTGCTCGATCGCGGCGCCGAACCGGCCGGGTACGACGAGCGCGGCCGGCTCGCGGCGCAGCGCGTCGCGCACCTCGCTCAGCGCACCGACGACGTACCGGATCCGGTCGCCGAACACGGCTTCGCCGGTGCTCGCACAGGCCTGGGAAAGCATCGTCAGGAAGTGCCCGGTGTAGTGCCCGCGCAGGTTGCCGTTGGCCTCGCCGTCCAGTCCTTCCCAGCCACCGGGCGCCACCGCGCCGCGGGTGTCCAGGCCGGCGTTGGCCCGGAAGACCTGCAGCAGCCGGTCGACGTCGTAGCCGCGGGCGTGGTCGAGCATCAGCGCGCGTTTGGCCGCGAACACGCCGGTGCGCAGCTGCACGTCGCCGAGTTCGAACGGCCGGACGGCCCAGGGGGCAGGCAGCGGTGCGGCCGCCGTTGCCGCCGTCGTCACCGCCGTTGCCGGTGCGTCGAGCGTGATGCCGAGCGCGGGCACAGCGGTGGCGACGGCGGCACTGCGAAGAACGGCGCGTCGCGTCATCGGGACTGCCATGGGTGGGCCCTCCAAGTTCGAGGGCCGAATGTTAACGTGAACAAAAGCTCTCGAGTGATCCGGTTCACTCGAACGGCCTAGCGCGCCGAAAGGTCCGGATCAGCCGAAGGTGACCACGAGCCGGCCGTCCGAAGCGAAGGACCACTTCATCGTCCCGGCGTACGACGAGCAACGCGAGCCGTTCTTGCCGGTCCAGAACTGGTCCGAGCTGTCGACGCTGCCGACGGTCTTGTCGTTCGACCCGCCGCTCGCGAAGCGGCACGAAGTGTCGTTGCGGAAGACCGAGGTTCCGGTGTCGAACGAGAAATTGCGTTCGGCGTTGTCGATGCCGACGTTGTCCGAAACCGTGATCGTGCCGGGATTGCTGTTGTAGGTGAATCCGTGGTGGCCGTTGCGGTAGGCGATGTCGCGCCGGACGATGTGGTTGACCGCGATCTTGTCGCCGCCGAGCTTGTAACCGTTGCGGTCGCCGTTCTTGTTCACGGTGCCGTTGCTGAGGGTGCCGTTGGCGTAGGCCAGGGAATCCTCGATGGTCACCGGGCCGATGGGGCCGGTGTCGGTCTTGGTGTAGAGGTCCCAGCCGTCGTCGATGTTGTTGTGGGAGACGTCGTAGCGGAAGACGTTGCCGGTGCCGGCGGTGAGTTTCGCGGCGAAGCCGTCGGCGTCCTCGCCGTCGGAGTCGGCGTTGTCGTGGGATTCGGAGCTCACGACGAGGTTGTTCGACGGCCACTGGTCCTTCGGGGTGCTCGACGCGATGCGCGAGATCTGCAGCCCGGAGTCGCGGTTGAAGCGGGTCATCACGCGTTCGATGACGTTGTTGCTGCCGCCGACGAAGATCCCGTTGTCCCCGGCGCGTTCGACGACGATGCCGGCGACGCGCCAGTACGACCCGTTGACGGCGAGCCCGCGGTTGGCCGGATCCTCCGTCATGGCCGAGAAGTTCAGCACGGGTTGCTCGCCGGGGTAGGCCGACAGCGTCTTGCGGGCGCTGGACGTGCCGTTGTTCCCCGGCGCGATCGTCACCGTCTGGGCGTAGGAGTAGGTGCCGCCCCGGAGGGAGATGGTGCCGCCCGCGGTGACGCGGGTGAGCGCCGACGGCAGGGTCGTGGGATCCGCCTGGGTGCCGGCGGCGGAGTCCTTTCCGTTGGGTGCCACGTACAACGTGGTGGCCGCGGCCGCCGACGGCGGTGCCAGTGCGGCCATGGTGACCAATGCCGCGCTCACTGCAGCAAGCGCTTTCCGACCGGGAATGCTTCCGTACGAACCCATGCACGCCTCCTTGCGGGCAAGAATTGCCGAACACCGGATCCGAGAACGCTCCCAGTGTGCCGGCGTGGGAACGGGATCTTCGGTGAGGCGACCGTAGCACCGGCCGGCCGCGGGCCGAGTGGGCCAAGCGGGTCGTCTGTACTGAAAACGCTTTCAGCGGTGACGGTCTGCCGTCGCCACCGCCCGGTGCCGCCGGGCTCCCGGCCACCGGAACGGCGGCTTCCGGAATCGGAGCAATCGACGACGGCGTCTCCGGCCACCGGACCGGCGATTCGAGTGGTTCGCTCCGTGACTCTCTGTTCGGGTATGGCGAGCGTTTTCGGCGAACCACGCGAGCCGGGTTTACCATCCGGTCAAGCGCGTCCCGGCTTCACCTGCTTTCCTCCGTTCGGCGAGGCGGCGGAAGAGCGGGCGGCGGCTGCGGCTGTCCTGGTGTAGGGGCGGCGGCGGGCTGTCCACGGTCGACGGCTCGCCGGCAACTCGGCACAACATGAAATGATCAAACCGCGGTTGCCGTATTAGGCTGCTGCTGTGCGCACGGCTTGGATCGCGTCGGTCCTTCTGGTCGGGGCCGGCCTGATCACGTACTCGGGCTGGCTCCTCGAGTTCGTCGTGCCGACGGGCGTGTCGCCGGTGCGGGACCCGGTGGACGCGCTGCTGGCCGGGCCGCTGGTGTTCCGGATCGTGCTCGCGGTCTCGGGTGTCGCCTTCTTCCTGGCCGGGCCGGCGCTGCGCCGGCTCGCTCCGGTCCAGTGGCAGTCGCGGCTCGGTGCGATGTCGGTCAGCGCGTTCGGTGCGCTCGTGCTGGCCTACGCCGTCGTCCCCGGCAACGTCGTGCTCTCCCTGCTGCTGAACGCCGTTTTCGTGGTCGGCGCCGCCAGCTTGGTGCTGTGGTGGCCGCCCGGCTGGCGCCGGATCGCCGTGATCGGCCTGGTCCTGGTGCTGGTGACCTGGCTGGCCGTCCTCGTGGCGGGCGTGGTGGGCGAGTTCGAGGGCGTCTTCACGCGGCTGCAGCTGGTCGTGCGGGTGGCGCTGCTGGGCGCCGGCTCGGGTTATGTGCTGCTCGCCTCGGGGTCGCGCCACGCGCATCGGGACGCGTGAGCAGCGAGCTGTCGGTGACCCCGCCGGGGACGCGCCGGGGTGTGGCAGTTTGAGTTTCACCCATTCAGCCCACGCGACTGCTTCGTGATTTTCCGTCCGGTGCCGGTACCACGACAAATGTGGGTAGTCGATCCGGCACTGTCGGTTATCTTCCGCCGCCGGCAAGCGATCCGCCCGCGGCTGACCGGATCGCGATCACCGCGGCCCCAGTGGTTCATGATAAGAAACGGACCCTGATGTGATCCGCGGCAACCACGAAGGGTGAGACGAGTGTCGGCAGCCGCCTGCCCCACCCGTCGTGTCGTTCCTCGGCCGTGTCCCGACTCTTCGCCGACTGTGACTCAGGAGCTTGTGAACCCCCGTGCAGAACAACGATGAGAAAGACGAGTCCGACAAACCATACGACAAGTCCATCCGCAAAAGGCTGACCAGGACCGTCCTGATTCCGAGTGTGACGCTGCTGGTGCTGTGGACCGCTGTCGCGTCGTACTTTCTCTTCAACGGCCTCTACGTGCGGCTGGTCGCGGTCTCCGTGCGCGAGGTGTCCATCCCCGCCGTCACGGCGCTGGCTTCCCTTCAGCAGGAGCGTCAGCTGGCCCTGCAGTACCTGGACAACCCCACGCTCGGTCCGTCGCGGCTGCAGGACCAGCAGAAGGCCACCGACGACAAGCTCGGCGCGCTGCAAGCGGCCTTCGCCTCGACGATCTCCAACGCGCCCGACGAGATCGCCACCAAGGTCAACGCGCTGAAGTCCCAGTTCGACCAGCTGCCGGTGCTGCGCTCGCAAGTCAGCTTCCGCAGCATCGACCGCGCCCAGGTCAACCGTTACTACAACGGGGTGTTCGACACGGCGTCGAACCTGTTCGACACCCAGGCCCGCATCGTGCCGGACGCCACCGCCGTGCCGGGCGCGCTCTCGGCGACCTCGGTGTTCCGCGCCAGCGACATGATGTCGCGCGAGACGTCGCTCGTCTCGACGGCGTTCGCGGCCGGGTCGTTCGCCCCCGACGACTTCGTCCAGTTCACCCAGCTGTCCGGCTTCTACAAGACGCAGCTGACCCAGATCGCGCCGTTCCTCGAGCCCGACGTCCGGGACCGATACCGGAAGCTGGTCGACAGCGCCGCGTGGCGGCAGCTGTCGAGCCAGGAGGACGCGCTCTTGAAGCACGGCCCGTGGTCGGGCGGCGAGCAGGCGGGCCTGCCGGTCAACGCGACGGACTGGGAGAGCGCGACCGGCCAGGTCTCCAAGGGCCTCACCGACCTGACGATCACCCAGGCGGACCGGGTTTCGGCGGCCGCGATCGACTCCGGTGACGCCCAGCTGCGCAACGTGATCATCGGCAGCATCGTGGCCCTGCTGGCGTCGCTGGCGGCGATCATCGTCGCGGTGCGGGTGTCCCGTTCGCTCGTCGACCGCGCGCTGATGACGCGCCTCGCGCGGCTGCGCAACGACTCGCTCGACCTCGCCCGCAACCGGCTGCCGAACATCGTGGAGCGGCTGAAGAACGGCGATGCGGTCGACCTGAAGCAGGAGCTCCCGCAGCTCGACCACGGCCGCGACGAGATCGGCCAGGTGGCCGAGGCGTTCAACGTCGCCCAGCTGACCGCCGTCAACGCCGCCGCGAGCGAGGCGAAAGCCCGCAGTGGTGTGCACAACGTGTTCCTCGGCATCGCGCACCGCAACCAGGTGCTCGTCCACCAGCAGCTGCAGATCCTCGACGAGATGGAAGCCCGCGAGGAGAACTCGACGCAGCTGGCGTCGCTGTTCCAGCTCGACCACCTCGCCGCACGGGCGCGCCGCACCACCGAGAACCTGATCATCCTCGGCGGGAAGCAGCCGGGTCGCCGCTGGCGCAAGCCGGTGGCGCTGATGGAGGTGCTGCGCGCGGCCGTCTCGGAGACCGAGCAGTACGCGCGGGTCCAGGTCGAGCAGGTGGCCGATGTCGCGCTCGTCGGCGCCGCGGTGGCCGACACCATCCACCTCGTCGCCGAGCTGGTCGACAACGCGACGACGTTCTCACCGCCCGGGTCGCCGGTCGAGGTGACCAGCCGCATGGTCGCCCGCGGCGTCGTCGTCGACGTGTCCGACCAGGGACTCGGCATGAAGGACGGCGTCCGCGAGTGGGCCAACGCGATGATGGCCGAAGCCCCCGAGTTCGACGCGATGGCCCTGCGGGCCGACTCCAGCCTCGGCCTGTTCGTGGTCGCGCGCCTGGCGGCGAAGCTGGGCATGATCGTCACCTTCGACCCGTCCCGCTACGGTGGCCTCCGGGCCACTGTGCTCATTCCCGCCCAGCACCTGGTCGGGCCGAACGGAAACCCGGCCGTGGACCCCGAAACCACTCCGGCGGAGACCACCGCAGTCCTCGCCCCGGTAGGCGCGCCCGCGCCGCAGGCAGACGAAAGCCCCCTTCGTGCCATGGACACGCCCAGCTCGTTCACCGGCCAGATCCCGATGAAGCGAGACGCCAAGCCGAGGCCGTACCCGGCTCGCGCGCTCACCCCACCCGACCCCCTGCCCGCCGTGCCCGCCGCCACGCCGGTGGCGGTCCCGGAGCCGGCCGCGGCCGCCGAACGGACGGTCGACGACCGGCCGCGGCTGCCCCGGCGCGAACCCCAGCAGAACCTCGTCGCCCAGCTCGAGCACGAACCCGACGACAGCGACGACGTCGTCGCCCCCGGTGAGGGGACCGCGCGCACGCTCGCCGCGTTCCACAAGGGCACTCGCCGGGGCCGGGACCGCTCGGACCGCGACTAGTCCGCGACAGCACACGCACAATGTCCACAGAGGAAAGTCAAGGTCTCTGACGCATGAACGAGTACGGGAACCCCAAACCCGATCTCAACTGGCTGCTCGACGACGTGGTCAACCGCGTGGTCGGCGCGCAGAACGCCATCGTGCTGTCCGCCGACGGGCTGCTGATCGGCAAGTCGGCCGGCATGAGCAAGGACGACTCCGACCAGCTGTCGGCCATCGCCTCCAGCCTGCAGAGCCTCGCCAAGGGGGTGAGCAAGCAGTTCAACCGCGGCCCGGTGCTGCAGAACATGATCGAGATGGAGCGCGGCTACCTGTTCGTCTCGGCCGCGGGGCAGGGCGCCTGCCTCGCCGTGCTGGCGGCGGACAGCGTCGACGTCGAAATGATCGCCTACGAGATGAGCCGGCTGGTCAAACGGGTCGGGGACTACATGGCATCGGCACCGCGCGAAGCGGCGAGTGTCCTTCGGGAGGCCACATGAGTTCGGACGACGGCTGGTACGACGAGGCCGCCGGGCCGCTGGTCCGGCCGTACACGATCACCAGCGGCCGGACGCCGTCCGGTACCGCGCGGCTCGACCTGTCCACGCAGGTGATGACCCTGCGGTCGGAGCAGGAGCCGGTCGGGCTGGGCCCGGAGCACGGGGCGATCGTGCAGCTGTGCCGCCACCCGGTGTCCATCGCCGAGATCGCCGTCTACGTCAAGATCCCGCTGGGGGTCGTGCGCGTGCTCGTCGGCGACCTGATCGAACGCGGCCTCGTCATCACGCGCTCCCCTGCCCACAATTCGGCGCAGTCGCCGGACCTCGAAACACTCCAGGCGGTTCTCGATGGCCTCATCAAGTACTGACGACATGGTCCCCACGCCGGTCAAGATCATCGTGGCCGGCGGGTTCGGGGCGGGGAAGACCACCATGGTCGGTTCGGTCAGCGAGATCCCGCCGCTGACCACCGAAGAGGTGCTCACCGAGGCGAGCGCCGGGATCGACGACCTGTCCGGTGTCGAACGGAAGACCACGACGACGGTCGCGCTCGACTTCGGCCGGATCACCATCTCGCCGCGGCACGTGCTGTACCTGTTCGGGACGCCGGGCCAGGCGCGCTTCTGGTTCATGTGGGACGACCTGGCCCGCGGTGCGATCGGGACGATCGTGCTGGTCGACACCCGGCGGCTGGAGACCAGCTTCGCCGCGATCGACTTCTTCGAACGCCGGAAGATCCCGTTCGTCGTCGCCGTGAACTGCTTCGACAACGCGCCCCGCTACACCGCCGACGAGATCCGCGAGGCCCTGGTCGTTCCGGACCGGGTGCCGATCGTCATGTGCGACGCCCGTGACCGCGACTCGAGCAAGCTCGCGCTGATCCGGTTGGTCAAGCACGCGATGACAGCGGCCTCGCCCGCGCGCGTCTGACGCCGGGGTCCGGCGTGTCCTGGTAGCGGGACACGCCGGGCTCAGGCCGGTGCCATCCGCAGGTTGAAGTGCCGCAACGTCGCGGGCGCGTCGACGATCCGGTAGCCGGGCACGCGTCCCGGGTCCTTCGCGATGTCGGCGAGCACCTCGGCCACGTAGTCGTAGTGTCCCTGCGTGTAGACGCGGCGGGGCAGCGCGATCCGGACCAGCTCGAACGGCGCGGCCGTCACGAGTTCGTTGTGCTCGTCGAGCGTCCCCAGGTAGAGCGAGCCCAGCTCGACGCAGCGGATCCCGCCCGCCAGGTAGAGCTCGCAGGCCAGCGCGTGCCCGGGGAACCGGCCGGCAGGCAGGTGCGGGAGCAGCCGCCCGGCGTTGAGGTAGAGCGCGTGGATGCCCGGCGGCTGCACGATGTCCACCCCGGCGTCGTTGGCCTGCTGGGCCAGGCGCGCGGCCTCGGCGGCCCGGGCGCCGAGGTAGTTCGGGTCCAGCACTTCCTGCACGCCCCTGGCGACGCGGTCGAGGTCGTGCGCGCCGAGGCCGCCGTAGGTCCGGAACCCCTCGGTCGCGATCAGGTTCGTCTCGCACCGCTGCGCGAGCTCGGCGTCGTTCAGCCCGATGAACGCGCCCATGGGGGAGATGCCGTCCTTCTTCAGGCTGGCGACGCAGCCGTCGACGAGCCCGAACGCATCCTCGGCGACCTCGCGGGGGGTCTTGTCCTGGTAACCGCTTTCTCGCTGGATGACCAGCCAGGCGTTCTCGGCGAACCGGGCGGCGTCGAGGAAGAGGGGTACGCCGTGCGCGCGGCACAGCCTGCTGGCCGCGGTGAGGTTGGCCATCGACACCGGTTGCCCGCCGCCGCCGTTGTTGGTGATCGTGATGAGCACCATGCCGATCCGGTCCGCTTCCGGACCGGTCAGCAACTGCTCGACGGCGGCCAGGTCGATGTTGCCCTTGAACGGTTCGTGGCTGTCCAGGTCGGCGAACTCGGCGCAGGGCAGGTCCCGCGCCTCGGCGCCGAGGAGTTCGACGTTCGCTCGCGTGGTGTCGAAATGGGTGTTGCTCAGGGACAGCTTGCCGGGCGAGAGCACGCAGGAAAAGAGCACGCGTTCAGCTGCCCGGCCCTGGTGCACGGGCAGGATGTGCGGGTAGTGCGTCAGTTCGGAAAGTGCGTTCCGGAAGCGGAAGAACGAGTCGGAACCGGCGTAGGAGCGGTCCGCCGCGACCGCGGCCGCCTCCTGGGCGGTGGAGACCGCACCGGTGCCGGAGTCGGTGAGCAGGTCGATGGTGACCACGTTCGCAGGCAGGTTGAAGGCGTTGTAGCCCGCCTCGGCGAGCGCTCGTTCCCGCTGCGGGCGCGTGGTGATCGGGATTTCGGCGACGACCTGGGCTCGGTACGGCGGAAAATTCCGCATGACTGTTTTCCTCTTCTTTCGGCGACCGGGACGGGTACTCGTATTTCAGTGCGGAAGGCCGAGCGCCGGGCGGCGGCGGGCCGGCATGACCCGGTAAGCTTCCGAAGAAAGGTACACCGTGATTCCGGAGCCGAATTCCCCCAAGCGCAGCGAAACGTGCGAAATCAAGCCGACACCGTTTCGCAGCGTGCGGCCGGAGATGGCCGAGATCGCTTCGTCGAGTTTTGTGCCGTCGAAGTCGTACTGGGCCAGGATGGCCTGTACTCGTGCCAGCGCGACGGCGTCGTCGGGGACGTAGCTGCGGATGGGGAAGTAAAGGCTGTAATTGCTCGGCCGATCATGGTCGCCTTCGACGAAGGAGTAGCTCGAGATCAGCGGCCGAGAGCGGAAGGGGCCTTTTCCGCCGCCGAGGAGCGCGCAGAATTCGCGGATCCGCAGCGGGTCGATGCCGGGCACGAGCTCGGCGGCGCGTTCGACGTCGGAGCACTCCGCGGCTTCGTGCGCCACGTACACCTTCACCCGGGAGAGCGGGCCTCGGTCGAGGTCGAGCGCGAAGAAGGCGAAGCTGTCCTGTTCGCCGCGGGGGAGGGCGTGCCCGGCCACCTGCTCGAACGCGCCCGGGATGCGCAGCCGCCGGAATCCCTCGCTGACCAGGTGGTTCGCCGTGGCCGGGCCGCTGATCTGCGGGTTGAGGTAGACCTTGATCCGCGGGGCGCGGCCGGCGCGGAAGATCAGCGAATGCCACAGGCTGAACGGCCCTTGGTGCTCCCCGCGCGGGAGGAAGAGGTCGCCCACGGTGTCCAGCCGGGTGGTGTCGAGGTGGTACTCGCCGGCGACGGCGTCGAGGAAGTGTCGCGGCGACGGTGTCCCGATGCTCTCTCCGAGCACGCGTATCGCGCATTCACCGGTGGTGTCGAAGGCGAGAGAGAATTCGATCGGGGTTGTGTCGTCGGACACATTCGAAGAGAACGGTGGTGGATCGGCGAGACTGCTCTCGCCGCCGGGCCCGAGCAACTGGCCGAGTAGTTTGCGTGGGCGCTGGTCGGCGCTATCGAAACCGACCAACTCGCACAGTGTGTCGAGTTGCCTGCCGGTGTGTTCGTAGAGTGACAAAGTGGCCATCGACACACCTGCTCCGACCATGGGTCTGCCATTCACCGTTCGTTAGTGCGTACAGCCCCTTGGGCCGCCTCCATTCGGCGGCGCGATATCGCGGCTGTTGATCAGATTAATCTCAAAATTCTGATGGCGCTACCCCTGTCGGGGCGATAGTGCGGCGAAGATATCGTATCTGAGTGTGCTCGTTGTTCCGCAAGTTCACCTGAACACCGTCTGGACAGAACGAAGAAGCGCGGCTACTCGCCGGTTGCCTTGTTCGCTCGCGTCGCACCGGGTCATCGCGGTTCGGGCAAGGGCCGAGGAGGCGGTCGATTGGTGCCACCTTCGGTCCACGACGACGCCGGAGCGTGGCCGGCGCCGCCTGCGCCGTTTTTCCTCGCGCGGGCTGGAACGAAGGGCCGGGGCTCGAATGGCGATCTTGCCGGCCTTGGCCATGAAAAACGCCGCTCGCGATACGAGCGGCGTCAAAGGGGTCTGTGCCCTCGGCAGGATTCGAACCTGCGACACCTGCCTCCGGAGGGCAGTGCTCTATCCCCTGAGCTACGAGGGCCCATCACTGGGCTACTCCAGAAGCTTAGCGCATGCCTCGCGCCCCCCGTTCCGCAGGTGGTCCGACCGGTGATCGGCCTGGTCAGCGGCGTGCAGGTGCCGACGGTGCTGCCGCATCCGCGAACGCTCCGGGCCGGGTCGGCCTCGAGGGGCCCGGACCTGAACCGAGCGTCGGCGGCGGCCGCGTCGGCGTGGATGTCCCGGGTGAACACCGGCCGAGATATGTCCACTGTGGATGCTCCGGGTGTGCGCCTACGCGAGCCACCCGCCGGTCAGCCGCTGCACGGCCGAGCCGTCGAGGTCGGCGAACTTGACCGCCGCGAACTGCTCGGCCTGCTTCGACGTCTGGATGCGGAACGCGGGCGCGTCCGCCGTCATCGCACCCAGGATCACTTCGGCGACTTTGTCGGCCGTCTGGGCGCTCTGGAACGACCCCGTGACGCTGGTGACGTAGGCGCGCAGGGAACCGGCGTACGGCCCGGCTTCGGCGAAGACCCGTTCGTCGAGGCCGACGTTCTTGACGAACTCCGTCGCGACCGCGCCCGGCTCGATGACGCACACCGTGACGCCCTGGGCTGCGGCGACCGGCGCCAGGGCCTCCATCATGCCTTCGACGGCGAACTTCGCCGCGCAGTAGGCCTCGTTGAAGGGCTGGCCGACCACGCCGCCGACGCTGGTCACCGTGATCAGGCGGCCGCCGCTCGCGCGCAGGGCCGGCATCGCGGCCTTGGTCGTGGTGGCCACGCCGAAGAAGTTGACCTCCATGGTCTCGCGGACCGCCGAGAGCGGCTCCTGCTCGATCGTGCCGATGTGGCCGGCGCCGGCGTTGTTGACCAGGACGTCGAGCCGGCCGTAGTCGGCGAGGACGCCTTCGAACGCCGTGCCGACGGAGTGGGCGTCGGTGACGTCGAGCGGGCGGACGTCCAGTTCGACGCCCGCGTCGGCGGCGGCCGCGCGCAGGCGGTCGGCGCGGCCCGTGTCGCGCAGCGTGGCGACCGTGCGGAAGCCCCGCCGGGCCGCCTGCACCGCCGTGGCGAGGCCGATCCCGGTGGACGTGCCGGTGATCAGGGCGACGCGGTCGTTGCTCATCGGGAGGACCTCGATCTGTTCGGGGGTGGTGGTCGATGCAGTGAACCAAGAGGACCCGGCGTCGAAGCGTGACGGGTCCGCCTGGCGGGAAACCCCGGCTGGTGGATTGGGTGGCCCCGCCGGGCGGGGTAGCTTGCGGGTGAGTGAACTTAGCCTGTCCTCTGTTGCACATATGCGCATCCGACTATATGTTTGGCCCGACGGCGAACCGGGAACGGAGGCGGCATGGGTCACGGACACGGCCACGGGCACGTGAGCGCGCCGGCGAGCGCCTCGGGGCGCTACGTGCGGCGGCTGGCCATTGCCCTGGGCGTGGGTGCCGGGTTCATGGTGCTCGAGTTCGTCGTCAGCGTGACGACCGGCTCGCTGGCCCTGATGTCGGACGCGGCGCACATGTTCACCGACGTCCTCGGCGTGGGCATGGCCCTGACCGCGATCGTCCTGGCGCGCCGCAGCGGGCCCACCGTCAGCCGCACCTTCGGCCTCTACCGCGCGGAGGTGCTGGCCGCGCTCGCCAACGCGATCCTGCTGTTCGGCGTCGCGGGGTACGTCCTCATCGAGGCCATCGGCCGCATCGGCAACCCGCCGGCGGTGCCGGGCCTGCCGGTGCTGCTGGTCGCGGCGGCCGGCCTGGTGGCCAACCTGGTGTCGTTCGCCGTGCTGCGCTCGGGGGCGAAGGAGAGCCTCAACGTCCGCGGCGCGTACCTCGAGGTGCTGGCCGACCTGATCGGCTCGGTCGGCGTGCTGATCAGCGGCGCGGTGACGCTGCTGACGGGCTGGCGCTACGCCGACGCGATCATCGGTGTCGCGATCGGGCTGTTCGTGCTGCCCCGCACGTGGACGCTCGCCCGGCGGGCGCTGCGCATCCTGTTCCAGCACGCGCCCCACGGCGTCGACGTCGGCGCGATCAACGCCGAGCTGGCCGCGCTCCCGGGCGTGGCGGACGTGCACGACCTGCACATCTGGACACTGACGTCGGGCATGGAGGTGGCTTCCGCGCACCTGACGCTGGCGCCGCCGGCGAAGCAGTCGGACGTGTTGACGGAGGCGCAGAACCTGCTGTCGTCGCGGTACGCGATCGAGCACGCGACGCTGCAGGTGGAGGCGCCGCAGTGCGCCCGCCGCTGCCAGGAGCTGTCCTGGTGACGCGGACCTAGGCCGGCAGCGGCTGGGCGTTCCGGACCGAGAGCATCAGCTTGATCTGGTCCATCTCGGCGCCCTGGGACGCCGTCATGCTGTTCACCAGCGCCCTCAGCGCCGGCAGGCTCGAGTGCGCCGTCGCGTACTGTGCCATCGCCGTGCCGCCCTGGTGGTGGCGGAGCATCAGCTGCAGGAAGTACACGTCGAACGGGCGGCCCGACAGGGACCGCAGCCTGGTCAGCTCGGTGTCGGACGCCATGCCGGGCATCAGCGCGCCGCCGGCCGGGTTGACCGACGACGGCGCCATCGACATCCCGGACATCCCGGACATCGGCTCGGTCATCCACTGCATCGGCGCGCCGATCGCCTGCTCCGGCTGGTCCCAGAGCATGAGCCAGCCCTTCATGCGGCCGACCTGCTCGAGCTGCGTGCGTTCGATGTCGAACGCGAGCTGCTTGATCTCCGGGTCGGTCGTGCGGTCACGGGCGATGCCCGCCATCGTGACCGCCTGCAGGTGGTGCGTCGACATGTCCTGGGCGAAGCCGACCTCGACCGACCCGCGGGCCGGCACGGCGGCCGCACCCGGGTCGTCGATCGCCCGGGTGAGGAACATGCCGGCCGTCGCGCCGATCAGCAGGACGGCCAGCAAGGTCCCGCCGATGATCACCCAGCGCGACCAGGTCGGCTGCTCGGTGTCGTCGGCGGGATCGAGGCCGGCTTCGGAACTCATTTCTTCGTCGGTGTCGCCGAGGCCGGGGCCGACGCCGGAGCGGATGCCGGGGCGGACGGCTGGTTCATCTGGCCCTGCTCGTTCTGCGCGCTGGCGCTGCCTTTGTAGTCCATCGGCTTCGCGTCCGGGCCCGGCTTCGACGGGTCGAACGGCGGCGGGTTGTCCGGGTCGAACGAGCCGGGCACCGCGTCACAAGACGCGCCGACCTCGGGGTAGACACCGTTCGGGTTGGACCGCAGGGCCGCGATGAACTCGTCGATCCGGGCGTCCTTGACGTCGTCCACCTTCAGCTGGTGGCCCCACGACTGCAGCGAGATCGGCTTGTCCAGGCCCGGGTAGGGCGACATCATCGTGTACGGCTTGCCCTTGGCGCGGACGCTGAGCGTGTTCACCGCGTCGCCGGTGACCTGCTGCGGGTTGTAGGCGATCCAGACGGCGCCGTGCTCGAGCGCGTGCACCATGTTCTCGGTGCGGACCGCGTTCGGGTAGACGATGCCGGTGCAGGTGGCCCACGTCTGGTCGTGCGGGCCGCCGAACGGCGGCGTCTTGTCGTAGGCGACGCGCTCGGTCGGCAGCACGTGCACGCTGCCGGTGTAGGTCGCCGTCACCACGCCGGGGATGCGCTTGGACGGATCCGGGTCGGTCGCGGTCGGCGCGTAGGAAGCGGCGGCCGCCTCGCGGTCGGCCTGGTCGCGCTTCGGCGCCGACTTCACCATGTAGTAGGTGATCACGGAGGCCAGCAGGGCGACGATGCCGACGACGGCGATGATCGTCCCCCAGGGCGTGCCCTTCTTGCTCACGACGGAACCGCGGGCCGCCTTCACCGCCGACCCCTTTTTCCGAGTTGTCCCGTTCGCCATGGCTCCCGCGTTCTCCCTCTGGTGGCTGCGGACGGATTCCCGCCCGGGCCAGTGTAGAGACCACGCGTCTGATCACGGTTAACGCCTCACACACCCATCGGCCGTGACGTGGCCGAGACCGCTGCGAGCGCCGGACCTGGGCACACCTAGAATTCCGAGAGTGACTCCCGCCGCTCTCGCCGACCTGGTCCGCAGCTCCGCCGTGCAGGTGCTCGCCGCACGCGGCATCGACGACGCCGTGCTGCCGGAGCAGGTGACCATCGAACGCCCGCGCAACCCCGACCACGGCGACTACGCGACGAACCTGGCCCTGCAGGTGGCCAAGAAGGCCGGCCTGAAGCCGCGCGACTTCGCCGAGGCGCTCGCCGAGGCGGTCTCGGCGGCCGACGGCGTCGACTCGGCCGAGGTCGCGGGCCCCGGCTTCCTCAACTTCCGCCTCGCCGCGGCCGCACAGGGCGACATCGTGCGCCAGGTGCTCGAGGCCGGCGCGGGCTACGGGCGCGGCGACGTGCTGGCCGGCACGCGGATCAACCTCGAGTTCGTCTCGGCGAACCCGACCGGCCCGATCCACCTCGGCGGCACCCGCTGGGCCGCGGTCGGCGACGCGCTGGGCCGGGTGCTGGCCGCCCAGGGCGCGGACGTCACCCGTGAGTACTACTTCAACGACGCCGGTGCCCAGATCGACCGGTTCGTCCGGTCGCTGATCGCCGCCGCGAAGGGCGAGCCCGCGCCGGAAGACGGCTACGCGGGCGGCTACATCAACGACATCGCCGCCGAGGTCATCAAGGCCGAGCCGAGCGCGCTGTCGCTGCCGGAGGCCGAGCGGCACGAGACGTTCCGCCGGATCGGCATCGAGCTGATGTTCACCGAGATCCGGCAGAGCCTGCACGAGTTCGGCACCGACTTCGACGTCTACTTCCACGAGAACTCGCTGCACGAGTCCGGCGCGGTCGACGCCGCCGTCCAGCAGCTGAAGGACTCCGGGAACCTCTACTTCAACGAGGGCGCCTGGTGGCTCAGGTCGTCCGAGTACGGCGACGACAAGGACCGCGTCGTCATCAAGCAGGACGGCAACCCGGCCTACATCGCCGGTGACCTGGCCTACTTCAAGGACAAGCGCAACCGCGGCTTCGAGCTGTGCATCTACATGCTGGGCGCCGACCACCACGGCTACACCGCCCGCCTGAAGGCGGCGGCCGCGGCCTTCGGCGACGACCCGGCCACGGTCGAGGTGCTGATCGGCCAGATGGTCAACCTGGTCAGCGACGGCAAGCCGGTGCGGATGTCCAAGCGCGCGGGCACCGTGATCACCATGGAGGACCTCGTCGAGGCGGTGGGCGTCGACCCGGCCCGCTACGAGCTGATCCGGTACTCGGTGGACTCCACTTTGGACGTCGACCTCGACCTGCTGCGCAAGCACTCCAACGACAATCCCGTCTACTACGTCCAGTACGCCCACGCGCGGCTGTGCACGATGCTGCGCGGTGCCGACGACCTCGGGCTCAAGTCCGGTGTGGACGTCGATCTCGGACAGCTGACGCTGCCGGTCGAAGGCGACCTGATCCGCACGATCGGGGAGTTCCCGGAAACCGTGCGCCGCGCCGCCGAAATGCGGGAGCCGCACCGGATCGCGCGCTACCTGGAGGAGCTGGCGGGCGCGCTCCACAAGTTCTACGCGGTCCGCGAGGCCCGCGTGCTGCCCAAGGGCGACGAGGAGGCCACGCCGGCCCACCGCGCCCGGGTGGCTCTGTGCGAGGCGGCGCGCGTGGTGCTCGCCAACGGTCTCGCCCTGGTCGGTGTCTCCGCTCCGGAACGGATGTAAGAAATGGCGCACCCCGCGGGCCCACGGCACGCCGACGTCCACACCCACGCCGACACCTCCGGCCACCAGCCTTCGGGGGTCGAGGAGCTCGACAAGCTGCCCGCGAAAGTGTGGCCGCGCAACACCTTCCGCGCCGCCGACGGCGTCGTCCGGATCGCCGGCGTCGACGTCCGCGAGCTCGCCGAGCAGCACGGCACGCCGCTGTTCGTCGTCGACGAGGCCGACTTCAAGTCGCGTTGCGCGGACTACGCCGAGGCGTTCGACGACCCGTCGCTCGTGCACTACGCGTCCAAGGCGTTCCTGTCCATCGAGGTCGCCCGCTGGGTGGCCGAGCAGGGGCTGAGCCTCGACGTCTGCAGCGGCGGCGAGCTCGCCGTGGCACAGCGCGCGGAGTTCCCGGCCGAGCGGATCACCTTCCACGGCAACAACAAGTCGCCCGCCGAGCTCGAAGCGGCGATCGTCGCCGGTGTCGGCACGGTGGTGCTCGACTCGTACTTCGAGATCGCGCGGCTGGCCGACATCGCCGCGCGCCACGACGTCGTGCAGCCGGTGCTGATCCGGGTGACCGTCGGCGTCGAGGCGCACACCCACGAGTTCATCGCGACCGCGCACGAGGACCAGAAGTTCGGGTTCTCGCTGGCGGCGGGCGGCGCGGCCGAGGCGGTTCGCCGGGTGCTCAACGCGCGCTCGCTCAAGCTGGTCGGCCTGCACAGCCACATCGGCTCGCAGATCTTCGACGCCGACGGCTTCGAGGTCGCCGCCCGCCGCGTCGTCGGGCTGCTCGCCGACCTGGCCAAGGAGCACGGCCCGGAGCTGCTCGACCAGCTGAGCCTGGTCGACCTCGGCGGCGGGTTCGGCATCGCCTACACCGAGAAGGACAACCCGCCGCCCCCCGCGCAGATGATCACGCAGATCCGCGAGATCGTCCGCAAGGAGTGCGCGTACGCGGGCCTGCCGGTCCCGCGCATCGCCGGCGAGCCGGGCCGCGCGATCGCCGGGCCCGGCACGATCACGCTCTACGAGGTCGGCACCATCAAGGACGTCTCGCTGGGTGACGACGCGGTGCGCCGGTACGTCAGCGTCGACGGCGGGATGAGCGACAACATCCGGACCGCGCTGTACGACGCGGTGTACGACGTCCGGCTGGTTTCCCGGTCCGCGGGCGACAACGAGGAGCCGGTGCCTGCCGTGCTTTCCCGGGTCGTGGGAAAACACTGTGAATCCGGCGACATCGTCGTACGAGACTGCTGGCTGCCCGACACGCTGGCTCCCGGCGACCTGCTGGCGGTCGCGGCGACCGGCGCCTACTGCTATTCGATGGCGAGCACGTACAACCGGCTGCCGCGGCCGGCCGTGGTCGCGGTGCGCAACGGCAGCTCACGGCTGCTGCTGCGCCGGGAGACGACCGACGACATGCTGCGCCTGGAGGTCTGAACAGTGTCCGCCCCGGAACACAGCGTCATGCACAAGCGGGCCCTCAGGGTCGCCCTGCTCGGCTGCGGGACCGTCGGCAGCGAGGTCGCCCGGCTGCTCACCGAGCAGGCGGAGGAGCTGGCCGCCCGGGCGGGTGTGCCGGTCGAGCTGGCCGGCATCGCCGTCCGCCGTCCGGACAAGCACCCCGAGCTGCCGCCGGAGCTGCTGACCGCCGACGCCGAGAAGCTCGTGACCAGCGAAGACGTCGACGTCGTTGTCGAGCTGGTCGGCGGGATCGAGCCGGTGCGCGGCTGGCTGGTCGCGGCGCTGAAGGCCGGGAAGTCGGTCGTCACCGCGAACAAGGCGCTGCTCGCCGAGCACTCCGCGGACCTGTTCGAGGCCGCCGACGCCGCGGGCGCCGACCTGTACTTCGAGGCGGCGGTGGCCGGGGCGATCCCGCTGCTGCGCCCGCTGCGGGAATCGCTGGCCGGCGACCGGATCACGCGCGTGATGGGCATCGTCAACGGCACCACGAACTACATCCTGTCGGCGATGGACTCCACCGGCGCCGGCTACGCCGAGACGCTCGACGAGGCCAGCAGGCTCGGGTACGCCGAGGCCGACCCGACCGCCGACGTCGACGGCTACGACGCCGCGTCGAAGGCCGCGATCCTCGCGTCGCTCGCCTTCCACACCCGCGTGACGGCGTCGGACGTGCACCGCGAGGGCATCGCCGACGTCACGGCCGCGGACCTGGCCGCGGCCCGGATGCTCGGCCGCACGGTGAAGCTGCTGGCCATCTGCGAGCGGGTCACCGACGACGACGGCGTCGAGTCGGTGTCCGCCCGGGTGCACCCGGTGATGATCCCGCGCAGCCACCAGCTGGCCGGTGTCGGTGGCGCGTTCAACGCCGTCTACGTCGAGGCCGACGCCGCGGGCGAGCTGATGTTCTACGGCCAGGGCGCGGGTGGCGCGCCCACCGCGAGCGCGGTGCTGGGCGACCTCGTCGCGGTGGCCCGCAACCGGGTCGTCGGCGGCCGCGGCCCGCGCGAGTCCGCGCACGCGGCCCTGCCGGTGCGGCCGATGGGCCAGACCCCGACCCGGTACCACGTCAGCCTTTCCGTGGCCGACCGCGCCGGGGTGCTCGCCCAGGTGGCGCAGGCGTTCGCCGACCACGGCGTCAGCATCGCGGCGGTGCGGCAGAGCGACGTCGGCGACCGCGCGAGCCTGGTCGTGGTGACACACCAGGCGCCGGACGCCGCCCTCAAGTCCACTGTGGACGAAATCGGGCGGCTCGACGTCGTGCACGAAGTTGTCAGCGTAATGCGCGTGGAAGGCGAAGACCAGTGAGCGACGCTTGCGAGCGAACCATGGGCATCATGCGCCGAAAGGGATCGGACACTGTCTCGCGGAGCGAGGCGATCGCATGATCAGGCAACCCTGGCCGGGACTCATCGAGGCGTACCGGGACCGCGTCCCGGTCCCGGACGGGGCGCGGATCGTCACCCTCGGGGAGGGCAACACGCCGCTGCTGCCCGCGCGTCACCTCTCCGAGCTGACCGGCTGCGAGGTGTACCTCAAGGTCGAGGGCGCCAACCCGACCGGCTCGTTCAAGGACCGCGGGATGACCGTGGCCATCACGCACGCGCTCGCCAGCGGCCTCAAGGCGGTGATCTGCGCGTCGACCGGCAACACCTCCGCCTCGGCCGCCGCCTACGCCGCCCGCGCCGGGCTCACCTGCGCCGTGCTGGTGCCGCAGGGCAAGATCGCCATGGGCAAGCTCGCCCAGGCCGTGCTGCACGGCGCGCGGATCCTGCAGGTCGACGGCAACTTCGACGACTGCCTCGAGCTGGCCCGCAAGACCGCGGCCGACTACCCGGTCACACTGGTCAACTCGGTCAACCCGGTGCGCATCGCCGGCCAGAAGACCGCGGCCTTCGAGATCTGCGACGTCCTCGGCGAAGCACCGGACTTCCACTGCCTGCCGGTCGGCAACGCGGGCAACATCACCGCCTACTGGGCGGGCTATGCGGAGTACGCGGCCGACGGTGTGGTGAAGAACACGCCGCGGATGTTCGGCTTCCAGGCGGCCGGTGCGGCGCCGCTGGTGCTGGGCGAGCCGGTGCGCGACCCGGACACCATCGCCACCGCCATCCGGATCGGCAGCCCGGCGTCGTGGACCGCCGCGGTCAAGGCGAAAGAGGAGTCGAACGGGCTCTTCGAAGCCGTCACCGACGAGAAGATCCTCGAGGCGTACCGGCTGCTGGCCGGCCGCGAAGGCGTGTTCGTCGAGCCGGCGTCGGCCACCAGCGTGGCGGGCCTGCTCGCGACGGCCGCCGACGGCAGGCTCCCGCGCGGGGCCAAGGTCGTCTGCACGGTGACCGGCCACGGCCTCAAGGACCCGCAGACGGCGCTGGCGGGCAACGTCGAGGTCGAACCCCTCGCCGTGGACCCCTCGGCGGTCGCGGCGGCGCTGGACCTGCGGTGAGCACCACCCGGCAAGCGCCCCAATGTGGCCTTGGTTGCGTTCAACGCACCGAAGGCCACCTTGGGTGCGTTGAACGCACCGAAGGCCACATTGGGGCGCTTCGGTGAGCGGGGGGTTCCGGATCACCGTCCCGGCGTCCACTGCGAACCTCGGGCCGGGCTTCGACGCCTTCGGGATGGCGCTGAGCCGGTACGACGTCGTCGAGGTGCGGGTCATCGACTCCGGCCTGAAGGTCGAGGTCGAAGACGCCGGTGCGGGCGGGGTCGCGGACGTCCCCACCGACGAAACCCACCTGGTCGTGCGGGCGATCCGCAGGACCTGCGCGCACCTCGGCGTCGAGCTGCCCGGCCTGCACCTGCGCTGCTTCAACTCGATCCCGCACGCGCGCGGCCTCGGGTCGTCCGCGGCGGCCGTGGTGTCCGGGGTGGCCGCCGGGTACGCGCTCGCCGGCCGCGAACTCGACGCGTCCGACGCGCTGCAGCTCGCCGCCGGCTTCGAAGGCCACGCCGACAACGCCGCCGCGAGCCTGCTCGGCGGGCTGGTACTGGCCTGGTGCGACGGCGGGCGGTTCCACGCCGAACGGCTCACGCCGCACGCGTCGATCCGGCCGGTCGTGGCCGTGCCGTCGGTGCGCTCGGCCACCGCGACCACGCGCGGCCTGCTGCCGTCGACCGTGCCGCACGAAGACGCCGCGCACAACGCCGGCCGCGCCGCCCTCGCCGTGCACGCGCTGACGGCGAAGCCGGAGCTCCTGCTCGCGGCCACCGAGGACCGGCTGCACCAGCACTACCGCGCCCCCGCGTACCCGGCGAGCACGGAGCTGGTGGCGACGCTGCGTGCACACGGAGTGGCCGCCGCGATCTCCGGTGCCGGTCCGACGGTGCTCGCGCTGACCGCCGGGGGAATACTCCCCGCCGAAGTCGGCGTTGAGGGTTTCGACGTCTTCGAGCTGCCCGTGGATCTCACGGGCGTGCAGGTTGCGGCTCAGTAAAGGCTGGGTCACGTGCCTGCCGTCAGGCCCGCCACGCGGGGGGTGGTTGTTGCACCCGGCACCGCTGCGGTCTACCCTCGGGGGCGTTCGATCACCGTGCGTTTCCGCACCCGATGCCGGTCCCGGGAAATCTCCCGGATCGCATCCTTCGTCGATCCGCCGAATCCGCACCGCCTGGCACGCGGGGTAACGCGGAGGGACGCAGGCGGGTTTCCGGTCTCGGCGGTGCCGAATTCCGTGTCCTCCGAATGGAGGACGCAAACCCCTGTGGTGGAGGCGCTCCAGCTGTGTTTCGCACGGCCGAAGAGCTCATCTCCCGTATCGGGGGGCAATTACGCCGGTTCGCGATCAGAAGCGAGCGGCAGTCCGCTGATCCGCCTGGAGGCGTGGATCGGTCAGGAAGGACATGTGTGAGCAACACCGATCTTTTGAGCGACGTGAGCGGCACGGCCGAGACGAACGGCACCGCCCCCGCTCCCAAGCGGACGGTCGGCGGGCTGACCGGTAAGACCGTCGCCGAACTGCGTTCGCTGGCTGGGGAGCTGGGCGTCGGTGAGACGACGGGGATGCGCAAGGGCGATCTGATCGCCGCGATCCGTGAGCGCCAGGGCAAGTCTCGCAAGCCGCGTGCGGCGGCCGAGACGCTGCCGCTGGAAGGCGTCGGCGAGCCGCCGAAGGCGGCCCGCAAGGCCGAGCCGAAGGCCGAGGCGCCCGCCCCGGTCGAGACCAAGCCGGAGCCGAAGGCCGAGGCGCCCGCCGCCGCGCCGTCGGACACCCAGCCGCAGGCCGAGCGCCCGCAGCAGGATGGCCAGCAGGGTCAGGACGGCCAGCCCGAGGAGGGCGGCCGCAGCCGGCGTCGCCGCGGTTCCAACCGCGCCGCCGGGGCGCCCGACGGCCAGCAGGGCGGTGACCGCCAGCAGGGTCAGGGCGGCGACCGTCAGCAGGGTCAGGTCGCAGGTGACCGTCAGCAGGGCGGTGACCGTCAGCAGGGCGGCGACCGTCCGCAGGGCGACCGCCAGGGTGGTGGCAACCGCGACCAGCAGCGCCAGGGCGGTGGCAACCGCAGCGACCGCAACGATCGCGGCGACCGCGGCGACAACCGCCAGCAGGACGGCAATCGTCAGCGCAACCAGCAGGACGGCAACCGCGGCGGGCAGGACAGCAACCGCGACAACCGGGCCCAGCAGCAGCAGGACGACGACGAGGAAGGCGGCCGTCGCGGCCGTCGCTTCCGCGACCGCCGTCGCCGCGGCAGTGGTGGCGGCCGGGTCGAGGCCGGCTCGCCGGACACCGAGATCCGCGACGACGACGTCCTGCTGCCCGTCGCGGGCATCCTGGACGTCCTCGACAACTACGCGTTCGTGCGGACCTCCGGCTACCTCGCCGGCCCGAACGACGTGTACGTCTCGCTTTCGCTGGTCCGCAAGTACGGCCTGCGCCGCGGTGACGCCATCACCGGCAGCGTGCGCCAGCCGCGGGAAGGCGAGCAGCAGCGGCAGAAGTTCAACCCGCTGGTGCGCGTCGACTCGATCAACGGCCTGGAGCCGGACGAGGCCAAGCGGCGTCCCGACTTCACCAAGCTGACCCCGCTGTACCCGAACGAGCGCCTGCGCCTCGAGACCGAGTCGCACAAGCTCACGACCCGCGTGATCGACCTGATCATGCCGGTCGGCAAGGGGCAGCGCGCCCTGATCGTGTCGCCGCCGAAGGCCGGTAAGACCACGATCATGCAGGACATCGCGAACGCGATCTCGACGAACAACCCCGAGTGCCACCTGATGGTCGTCCTCGTGGACGAGCGTCCGGAAGAGGTCACGGACATGCAGCGCTCGGTGAAGGGTGAGGTCATCGCCTCCACCTTCGACCGGCCGCCGGCGGACCACACCTCGGTCGCGGAGCTGTCCATCGAGCGGGCCAAGCGCCTGGTCGAGATGGGCCACGACGTCGTCGTGCTGCTCGACTCGATCACCCGCCTTGGCCGGGCCTACAACCTGGCGGCCCCGGCGTCCGGCCGGATCCTGTCCGGTGGTGTCGACTCGACCGCGCTGTACCCGCCCAAGCGGTTCCTGGGTGCGGCGCGCAACATCGAGAACGGCGGCTCGCTGACCATCTTCGCCACGGCGATGGTGGAGACCGGGTCGACGATGGACACGGTCATCTTCGAGGAGTTCAAGGGCACCGGTAACGCGGAGCTCAAGCTCGACCGGAAGATCGCCGAGCGCCGCGTGTTCCCGGCGGTCGACGTCAACCCGTCCGGTACCCGCAAGGACGAGCTGCTGCTCAACCCGGACGAGCTCGCGGTCACCGTGAAGCTCAGCCGGGTGCTGCACGCGCTCGACTCGCAGCAGGCCATCGACCTGCTGATCTCGCGGCTGCGGAAGACGAAGACGAACGTCGAGTTCCTGATGCAGGTCTCGAAGACCGCCCTCGGCGGCGGCGAAGACGACTGAGTCCCGGTCCGTGGAAGGGGCCTCCCCGGGTAGCCGGGGAGGCCCTGCCACGCCGGGAATAGCTGGTCAGCGGGGTGCGTTCCAGTACACGTCAGCCCGTCTGGCAGAATCACCCGCTGAAGTCCGGCGCCGGTTCACCCCGCGAGAACGACTGGGGACCCGGAGCCAACGAGAGAGGACACCATGAAGAGCGGTATTCACCCCGAGTACGTGGTCACGGCCGTGAACTGCGACTGCGGAAACAGCTTCACCACGCGCAGCACCAAGACCAGTGGCGACATCCACGTCGAGATCTGCTCCAACTGCCACCCGTTCTACACGGGCAAGCAGAAGATCATGGACACCGGTGGCCGGGTCGCGCGCTTCGAGGCTCGCTACGGCAAGCGGCAGAAGAAGGAAGCCGACGCCAAGTAGCTTGATCAACGGCGCCCATCCGGTGATTCCGGGTGGGCGCCGTTTCTTTGAAGTGATACTGCTTTGGTCTTCGATTTCCGGGCTGAGAGGTGGCTGAGGTGGATTCGAGCTCGCTCAAGGGGCTGCTCGCCGAGCACGCGGAGCTGGAAACGCAGCTGGCGGACCCCGCGGTGCACGCCGACCAGGCGCGCGCCCGCAAGCTCGGCCGCCGCTACGCGGAGCTGTCGCCGGTGGTGCGGGCCGTCCACGAGCTGGACAGCGCCCGCGACGACCTCGCGACGGCGACGGAGCTGGCGGAGGACGCCGAGTTCGCCGCCGAGGCCGAGCAGCTGAGCGCGCGGATCCCCGAGCTGGAGTCGAAGCTCACCGAGCTGCTGCTCCCGCGTGACCCGTACGACGGCTCGGACGTCGTGATGGAGATCAAGTCGGGCGAGGGCGGCGAGGAATCGGCCCTGTTCGCCGGCGACCTGCTGCGGATGTACCTGCGGTACGCCGAGCGTCACGGCTGGAAGGCCGAAGTGCTCGACTCGGTGGAATCCGACCTGGGCGGCTACAAGGACGTCACGCTGTCGATCAAGAGCAAGACGGCGACCGTCGACGGGGTGTGGTCCCGCCTGAAGTTCGAGGGCGGCGTGCACCGCGTCCAGCGCGTGCCGGCGACGGAGTCGCAGGGCCGCATCCACACGTCCGCGTCCGGCGTGCTCCTCTACCCGGAGCCGGAGGAGGTCGAGGTCGAGGTCGACCCGAACGACCTGCGCATCGACGTGTTCCGGTCCTCGGGCCCGGGCGGCCAGAGCGTCAACACGACCGACTCGGCGGTGCGGATCACGCACCTGCCGACCGGCATCGTCGTGTCCTGCCAGAACGAGAAGTCCCAGATCCAGAACCGCGCGCGAGCCCTGCAGGTGCTCCAGGCGCGGTTGCAGGCGATCGCGGAGGAGGAGGCGGCGGCCAAGGCGTCCACCGCCCGCCGTTCGCAGGTCCGGACCGTGGACCGCTCGGAGCGGGTGCGCACGTACAACTTCCCGGAGAACCGGATTTCGGACCACCGGGTGAACTACAAGGCGTACAACCTCGACCAGGTGCTGGACGGCGACCTGGACAACGTCTTGGACGCGCTGGCGACGGCGGACCGCGAAGAGCGCCTGGCGGCTCAGTCGGGCTGAGCCCCGGGCTGCGCGGGCACCAGCCAGCACAGGCAGAAGGGATGACCGGCCGGGTCGGCGTAGACCTGGAAGTCGTCCCCGGCCGGGTTCCCGGCGGCCGGTTTCAGCACCGTGGCGCCGAGGGCCGTGACGTGCTCGTGCGCCTCGGCGAAGTCCTCGACCCACAGGTCGAGGTGCACTTGCTGCGGAGTCGGGCCGTCCGGCCACTCCGGCGGCGTGTGGTCCGGTGCGAGCTGCACCCCGATCCTCGGCGCCCCGTCGACCAGCACCATGTGCCAGTCGCCGTCTTCGTCCACCTCGCCGCCGAGCACGCCCGCCCAGAAGCGGCTCTCGGCCGCGAGATCGGCCGCGTCGAAGGTGACGACCTGGTGCTTGATCCGCAGCATGGGGACCCCCTCAGCCGGCCCAGAAGCCCGTGATGAAGCGGACGTAGATCGCTCCGCAGACCAGCGCGTTCGCGTACAGGACCACGTGCACCGCACCTCGCAGCTGCGGGCGGCGCTCGCCGAACAGGACCAGCGCCACGTACATCACCAGGCACGGCAGCAGGTAGCGGTGCACCGACACCACGTTGCTGTTCATCGTCAGCATCACGATGGCCGCGAACCCGAACAACGCCAGCGGGACGCCCTTCGACCGCAGCGCCACCAGGACGTACACCGACGACACGAACAGCAGCGCGAGGCCGATCATCGGCAGCACGTGGCTCATCAGCGTCCACGCGTCCATCCGGGTGTCCCCGAGCAGCGCGTGGCCGGTGATCTTGGCTTCGCCCCAGAGCGTTCCGAGGATGTTCGGGTCGAAGTGGTGGTACGACCAGCTCTTCACGCCCTTGAGCGCGTTGAAGCTCGCGAACGCGTCCCCGGTCTGGATCTTCATGTAGACCAGCACCGCGCCGAGGCCGAGGAACGCCACCGGGAACCACAGCAGGTGCCACGACAGCAGGCCGCGCAGCTTCCAGTTCTTCGACCGCCAGAACTCGAGGAAGCACAGGCCGACGAACACCGCCGCGGTGATGCGGGAGGCCGTCAGCGGGATCAGCGTGAGGCCCATCCAGAGCCACTGGCGGCGCAGCGCGAACAGGTAGGCCCAGAAGCCCAGCGCGCAGAACACCGCCTCGCTGTAGAACGAGTGCAGGAAGAACGCGGCGGGCGCGGTGAGGAACGCGGCGACGACCAGCCACGGCGCCCGCTCGCCGTCGAAGAAGTGGCGGCCGATCTTCAGCAGCGCGACCGCGGCCAGCCAGGTGGCCACCAGGTTGACCAGGAACCCGGCGGCGAGCAGGCCGAGCGTGCCGAAGCTGACCGTCTGCACCAGCCAGACCAGGATCGGGAACACCGGGTAGAACGCCCGGGTCGGGGCGTAGCTGCCGGTGTAGGCGTGCACGGCGATTTCGCCGTAGTTGCCGGCGTCCCAGCGGTAGGTGTGCGCCAGGAGGCTCATCGTGGAGCCGATGCCGGTCTTCGGGATGCCTTCGCTGACCGGGCTGGACGGCGCGAACAGGTAAGCCACGGCGATCAGCACCACGTGCCAGGCCAGCACCACGGCGAAGACGCGGGCGTAGTCGCCGTTGACCCAGGCCCAGCGACTGGCCGGGGCCGTCTCCGGCCGCTCCGGCTCGGCCTCCTCGGTCAGCCGGGACGAGACGGCCGTGCTAGTCATGCGAAACCTCCGGGACCGGCTTCTCGACCGTCACGGGCCGCTGCCGGAAGACGACCTTGTGGTACAGCACGTAGTTCCAGACCAGGCCGACCGCGATCCCGGCGAACTTCGGGATCAGCAGGTTCACCCCGGGGAACGCCGCGGTGACGCCGAAGATGATCGCCGCCTGCACGACCCAGAGGCCGAACGCGGTGACGCCGAAGAACAGCAGCGCCTGGCGGCGGACGTCGCCGTCCTTCGCGCGGAACGTGAAGTTGCGGTTCAGGGTGAAACTGAGCAGCATGCCCGCCGTCGTCGAGATGAAGTTCGCCACGAACAGCGGGACGCCCAGCGTCACCAGCAGTGCGTAACCGAGGGCGTCGACGAGGGTGTTTCCCACCCCGACCAGCCCGAAGCGCAGCTGGGTCGCCGTGATCAGCTTCACCGGGTGCCTCTTCCCGCCTCGGCGCCTTCGCGGGCCTCGAGCGGCACCCCCGGGCTCGTGCGCACCGACGCGACGCCGTACAGCGGCCGGTTCTGCACCTGGGAGTACGTGCGGCCGATGTAGCTGCCGAGCACGCCGAGCATGATGATCTGGATCCCGCCGAGGAAGAACATCGCGATCCCGAGGAAGGCCCAGCCGGGCACCGCGGTCTCCGGGGCGAACAGCTTGACGCCGCCGACGTAGAGGATCCCGACGAAGCTCAGGAACGAGATCAGGTACCCCATGCGCGTGATCATCCGCAGCGGCGTCACCGAGAAGCCGAGGATGCCGTCGGCGGCGAAGCGCAGCATCTTGCGCAGCGGGTAGCCCGTGACGCCGGCGTGGCGCTTGTCGCGGTCGAACAGCACGGCCGTCTGCTTGAAGCCGATGTAGCTGACCAGCCCGCGCAGGAAGCGGTCGCGCTCGCGGTACTTGCGCAGCTCGTCGACCACCTTGCGGTCGACCAGCCGGAAGTCGCCGGTGTTCTTGGGGATGTCGACCGCGGCCATCTTCCGCAGGAACCAGTAGAACCCGCCGGCGGTGAGCTTCTTGAACGCCGAGTCCTGACGCGAGCGGCGCTGCGCGTAGACGACGTCGAAGCCCTCTTCCCACTTCTCGACCAGCTCGAGCGCCACCCGCGGCGGGTCCTGCATGTCGCTGTCCATGATGACGACGGCGTCCGCGTCGACCAGGTCCAGCCCGGCGGTGACCGCCATCTGGTGGCCGAAGTTGCGGGACAGCTCGACCACCGTGACCCGCTCGTCGCGGGCGCTGAGCTCGGTGAGCTTGGCCAGCGAGCCGTCCCGGCTGCCGTCGTCGACGTAGAGGAAGCTGAAGTCGTACTTCCCGGCGAGGGGGGCGGTCACCTCGTCCACGGTCCGGTGCAGCAGGTCGATGTTCTCTTCCTCGTTGTAGATCGGGAAGATGAACGCCACCCGGCGGGTGATCGGCTCTGTGGACACTGCGGGGCTCCCCGGAGTTTCGGTGCGGAACGGTTCGGGCGGCGCCGTCGAGCAGGCGAATCCCCGACCCGGTGCCCTGCATCCTAGGAGATCCGGGCGGCCGGGACGCCGGGACCCGGTCAGCCTGCCGCGGCGCCGGCCCGGCCAGGCCGCGCCGATCAACGGTCCGGGGGTCGTCCGGCGGGGTACATGTCGGCCGGACGGTGAGCGCGCATCGATACGCTGGAGCCGTAGGACCGGCGCGTGTCCTCACGAGGGATTCCGCCTGGTGTGCCAGGCTTGACGAGGTGAAGGACGACGAGTGAATCGGCAGCCGCTGCGCCTGGCCATCATCGAGGCCACCCGGATCCTCGAGCGCGCGGGCGTCGCCTCGCCGCGGTTCGACGCCGAGGTGATCGCCGCGCACGTGCTCGGGGTCGAGCGCGGCCGGCTGCCGATGGTGCCGCTGGTCGATCCGCCGGTCATCGAGGCCATCGGCCAGCTCGTCCAGCAGCGCGCCAAGCGCATCCCGCTGCAGTACCTGACCGGCTGGGCCGCCCTCGGCGAGATCACCGTCGCGGTCGGGGCCGGGGTGTTCGTGCCGCGGCCGGAGACCGAGCTGCTGCTCGAGTGGGGCGTCAAGTTCCTGCAGGGCCGGGAGTTCCCGGTGGTGGTGGACCTGTGCACCGGCTCCGGGGCGCTCGCGCTGGCGGTGGCGCACGCGCGCCCGGACGCGGTCGTCTACGCCGTGGACATCGACCCGCAGGCGCTGGCCTGGGCCCGCCACAACGCCGACGTGCACGCCGACGCGGGCCACACGCCGATCCGCCTGTACTCGGGCGACATCGGCGACCCGACGATGTTCGCCGAGCTCGACGGCCTGGTCGACCTGGTGCTGTGCAACCCGCCGTACGTCCCGGAGGGCACGCCGGTGCCGCCGGAGGTCGCCGAGCACGACCCGCCGCGCGCGGTGTTCGCCGAGGAGAGCGGCCTGGCGGTGATCCGCCACGCGATCGCGGCGGGGGCCCGGCTGCTGCGTCCGGGCGGCGGCTTGGCGATCGAGCACGACGACACGCACGGTTCGGCGGTCCCGGCCCTGGTCCGGGCCCGGCGGGTGCTGACCGGCGTCGAGGACCACGCGGACCTGACGGGCCGGGCCCGGTTCGTCACGGCCCGCCGGCTGGGCTGAGCAGCCGCCCGGAAGGCCCTCGAGCAGAAGGCGCTGCCGGCCTCGTTGTCCACGGCGGCCGCTGTGGACAACGAGGCAGACCTGCTCAGAAGCCGAACGCCGTGCAGCTCGCCATCGCCGTCTTCGACGGGTCGCTCACCGACGTCGCCGTCAGCTTCACCCGCGCCGCGAGGTCGCCTCCGGCGCTGCGCTTCGCGTACGCCGGCACCTTCACGTGCCCGCCGAACTTCGCCGTCGCCAGCTCGTTCGGCAGCCGGACCGCCCAGCCGCGGGCGTCCGTCGACACGCTCAGCCGGTACGTGTCGCTGTCGTACGGCGCCTGGGCGCCGCGCGCCGAGCCCGTGTTGAGCAGGCCGAAGTCGCAGGTCGCGAGCCCGCCGCGGGCGACGGCCGGGAGTGCCGGGGTCAGCGCCGCCCCGCGGGCCTGGCCACCCGAACCGTCCAGAGAGGCCACCGTCACCGTGTACGACAGGATTCCGCGGCGGTCCCGCGCCAGGTCCGTGATCAGGAAGCGTAGCCGGTTCGCCTCGTCGGTGTACTCGTACGGGCTCGCCGCTTCGGTGCCCGCCTTGAACAGGGCGTCGTCGAGCTGCCGGTAGTCACCGATGGTGATCTTCACCGGCGTGCCGTCCGGCTTCGTGTAGTCGGTGATGCCGATGTCCTGCGGGTTCGCGTCGATCACCCAGTCGAAGGGCGCGTTGTCCTTGTTCTTCGTCTTGGTGATCATGACGCCGGAGTCCGGGGCGAAGGAGTCCGAGCCCATCCGGTCGACGACCTCGACGGTGTAGTTGTCGTAGCCGCCGCCGTCGCAGAACGGGTCCTTCGCGCGGTCGCACTTCGGCGCCTTGTCCCCGCCGGTCAGCTTGATGTTCAGGCCGGTGAACGCGCCCGGCTGCGCCTCGGCTTCCCGCGCGATGAGGCGGGCCGACACCGGCCCGGTCGTGGCCAGCTCGTTCCGGTCGAGCTGCAGCACGTCCGCCGGGTCGACGATGCCGAGCTTCAGCTTGTTGCGCAGCTGGTGCTGGGCGCCCATCGAGCTGCCCTGCGTCGCCGGGATCTGCCACCGCGTGTGCGGGCCGCCGGGCCCGTTGAACGTGCCGCGCGACAGCATGTCCCACGGCCCGCTGTAGCTGCGGGACGGCGGGACGCCGAACGGGTTGTTGTAGTTGTCGCCGATGCCCAGGATGTGGCTGAACTCGTGGGCGTAGGTCGACTGGCCGGAGCTTTCGGCCTGCACCGAGCTGCCGTCCTGCGCGTTCGGCCAGATGCTGGCGGCCGACGCCCACGACGTCCACGGCACGTACCGGGTGGCGGCGTAGTTGGGCAGGTCGTGGTTCGGCGGGCCGAAGCTGTCGGGCACGTTCTCCTTCGTGCCGAACTTCATCTCGCCGAACTCCTGCCAGGTCGAGCTCTCGTCCTGGCCGGCGGAGAGGTAGAAGACGAAGTCGAACTGCTTCGCGGTGTCGCCGACGTCGGCGCGCCAGGCGTCCCGGCGTCCTTGCGGAGGTCGCGGGCGCAGTTCGCGCCGGGCGGGCATGCGTTCGGCTGGAACTCCATGCCGTACTCGTAGGACTTCCCGGGCATCCGGTACGGCCCGAACGCGGTCAGCTGCACGCCGAACCGGCCCCCGGAGTCCTCCATCCAGTACTCGTTGATGGTGTGGCCGTTGTTGAGGGCCTCCGGCTTGTTGAGGAAGTCCTGGTAGTACCGCGCGACCTGCGTCCGCGGGAGGTCCGCGGCGGCCGGCGAGGGGTTGCCGAACACGGTCGAGCGCGCCGGCCGGGTGACGACGAAGTCCTGGTCCGGGTAGTCGGCGAGGACGACGGCGCCCTTGAAGGTGCGCTGGGTCGCCTTGAGGCTCGGGTCGGCCCAGTTCGTACCGGGGACCTTGCGGTAGTCGGACCAGGTCATGTGGTCCTGGTTCTCCCAGTGCGCGGCGTCGATCGGGGCGGGCCAGTCACGGGTGAGCGGCTCCGCCGCGGCCGTGCCCGCGCCCAGCCCGGTGAGGACCGTGACGGCGGCGAGCAGGGCCGGCGCTTTCGAGGTTCTGGCACGCATCTGCGGCTCCTTCGCTGGGAACCCGCGGGTGGTGGTTCCCGAAGATCGACCGTATTGAGCCCCGGTGCCCGGGTTCGGCCCCGGAGCGAGGGTCCACCCGCTTGCCCCACGACGAAAGTCGGGCCGGTTGCCCGCCCGGCCGCGGGCGCGGTGAACGGTCCGGACGGCACTGTGGACAAGTCCGGCCGCACGCACCGGGAGCGCCGGGAACCGTCGGTGCCGGCCGGTAGCGTGGAAGACGGGGGGCGCCCCCGGGCGCCGGGACGGTGTGACGCCGCGAACGGCCCCTCCGGCGGCGGGACTACGCTTGGGCGCCATGAGCGTGGTCTACGACTGCAGCAAGCGGGAGACCCGGGCCGACGGACTGGCCGCGGCGGCGGGTGCGGTGCGGTCGAGCAGGCTGGTCGTCCTGCCGACCGACACGGTCTACGGCATCGGCGCCGACGCGTTCGACGCGGGCGCCGTCCAGGCGCTGCTGCGCGCGAAGAACCGGGGCCCGGACATGCCGGTCGGCGTGCTCGTCGGCTCCTGGTCCACTGTGGACGGCCTGGTGCTCGGCGTGCCGCCCCAGGCCCGTGCGCTCATCGAAGCCTTCTGGCCCGGCGACCTGTCGATCGTGCTGCCGCACGCGCCGAGCCTGCAGTGGAACCTCGGCGACGCCCGCGGCACCGTGATGCTCCGGATGCCGCTGCACCCGGTGGCCCTGGAGCTGCTGCGCGACGTCGGGCCGATGGCCGTGTCGAGCGCGAACGTCTCCGGCCGCCCGCCGGCGAGCACCGCGCAGGAGGCGCAGGAACAGCTCGGCGACTCGGTCGCGGTGTACCTCGACGGCGGGTCGAGCGGCGAGCCCGTCGCCTCGTCCATCGTGGACCTCACCGGCACCGAACCGGTGGTGCTGCGCGAGGGCGCCGTGAGCAAGGGAGCCGTCGCGGAGGTGCTCGGTGTGCCCGCGGAATCGTTGGCCTGAAGCCGGATCACGGGGGATTCCGCGACACGATAGCGTGTCGCGGGTGACCCCGACCCCGCGAGCGTGACGTCCCCGTGCCGCCCACATCCGGTCTCCTCCCCATCCGGGAGTACATCCTCGTCGCGCTGACCGCGACGGCCGTGACCTACCTGCTCACCGGCGTCGTCCGCCGGATCGCGATCCGGGTCGGCGCGATCGCCAACCCCCGCGCCCGCGACGTCCACGTCGCCCCGATCCCGCGGATGGGCGGGATCGGCATCTTCCTCGGCGTCGCCGGCGCAATGGGGCTGGCCCACCAGCTGCCGGCGCTGTCGCACGGCTTCGACGCCTCGTTCGACTCGGTCGGCGTGCTGCTCGCGGCCGGGGTGATCTCGCTGATCGGCGCGCTCGACGACCGGTTCGAACTGGACGCCTGGACGAAGCTGGCCGGCCAGGTCATGTGCGCCGGGATCCTGGTCATCTTCGGCGTGCAGTGGGTGTCGTTCTGGGTGCCGTGGGGCGGCACCGGCGCCTCGTTCGGCTCGGTGCTGGTGCTCGACAAGAACCAGGGCGCGCTGCTCACCGTCGTGATGGTCGTGGTGATGGTCAACGCGATGAACTTCGTCGACGGCCTCGACGGGCTGGCCGGCGGCCTCGGCTTCATCGCGGCGGCCGCCACCTGCGCGTTCTCCCTCGGCCTGCTCGACAGCTCCGGCGGCGACGTCGGCACCTACCCGCCCGCGCTGATCGCGGCCACCCTCGCCGGCGCGTGTCTGGGCTTCCTGCCGTACAACTTCCAGCCCGCGAAGATCTTCATGGGCGACTCCGGCTCGATGATGATCGGCCTGATGCTCGCCGGCGCGACGACGTCGGCGTCCGGGCGCGTGCCGTACCCGCAGTTCAGCGGCAAGGACGCGATCGCGCTGCTGTCGCCGCTGGTGGTCGTGGCGGCGGTGCTGTTCGTGCCGATGCTGGACCTGATCATGGCGGTCGTCCGGCGCACCCGCCGCGGCGAGAGCCCGTTCGCGGCCGACAAGATGCACCTGCACCACCGCCTGCTGGAGATCGGCCACTCCCAGCGGCGCGCGGTCCTGCTGATCTACTTGTGGGCCGGGATCCTCGCGTTCGGCGCGGTGTCGGTGACCCTGTTCGACGACGCCGCGGCACTGTGGATCATCGTGATCGGGCTGGCGTTCGCGGTGGTGGTCTCGGTCGTCCCGCGGCTGCGCTCGCGCAACCAGCCGGGCACCTGATCCGCCGGGGTCTCTACACTCGGGGTGAACCGAGCAGGGAGCCAGTGTGAGCGAAACCGAAACGCACGAGCAGGAGAACCCGCACGCCAAGGTGGTGCTGCAGGCGGCCCGGGCGATGACGAAGGCCTCGCTGCTGGTGACCCCGCCCGCGGTGCTGGTCTGCATCGCGTTGTTCAGCATCCTGAACGGCCTGCACGGCTTCCTCGGCTCGCTCGTCGGCGGGGTACTGGCGCTGCTGGCTTCGCTGTCGACGCTGGGGCTGATGAAGTTCAGCGCGGGCCAGGACCCGATGTTCGTCATGGTCATCGCGCTCGGCGGGTACGTCGTGAAGGTCGTCCTGCTCTTCGCGGCGCTGACGCTGCTGAAGGGCGTCACCGCGCTGCACCCGATGTCGCTCGGCATCACGATGATCGTGGCCATCATGGTCGCCGCCGCGGCCGAGTTCGCCGCCTTCCGCAAGACCAAGATCCCGACGATCATCCCGTCCTGACGCCGGTCCGCTTCGCCGGAGCCGTCGGTCACGGACGGTGAACCGGGCGCGGCCACCTGAGTGTGACCGGGACCACAGGGGCCGACCTCGCCGCAGTCGCCGGGACCCCGCCGAAGCTGGTGCCTGCGGCGTTCCCGAGCCGGTCCCGGCCCGCGCCGGACCTGGGTCCCGGGACGACCCGGGACCTAAGTCCTGGGCTGATCGGTTGGTTAGGAGTACGCCTGTCCGGCACTGATTGACCTGCTGGTATGGTCCGCGTCAAGGGTGGTGGCCTCGGCCGCACGCTTCCCGAGACGAACCGCGATCAGCAGTGTGGCGACCGTGTAGTTCCGCCGTCCGGCCGCTGGTCCGAAGTAGACCGCAGGGCAGTGTTCACGCGAGAACCCCGTGTGCAGAACGTGAAGGCGTGTTCAGCGCACAGTGGGGCAGCCGCCTCCGACGTCCCGATACGTATCGGGTACGTTAAGTCCAGATCGTGACGATTCCCCCGGCGGAGTGAACGCCGGCCGGGAGAACCGGAAGGAGCCCAGTGGGCGCGCTGGTACTGACCGAGGGTGGCACTTTCACGCCCCCCGGTGTGGCGGACTTCAACTTGCCGCCTCTGTTCGGCTCCGGGTACTGGGGCAGCTTCACCAAGCCGATGCTGCTCGTGGTGATCTCGCTGATCATCATCATCGCCTACTTCGTGTTGGCGTCCCGGAAGCTGAAGGTCGTCCCCGGCAAGTCGCAGTTCATCGCCGAGTCGGTCTACAACTTCGGCCGCAACAACATCGCGCGGGAACAGATCGGCTCGAAGGACTTCAGGCCGTTCATCCCGCTGATCCTCGGCCTGTTCACCTTCGTGCTGGTGAACAACCTGTTCGGGATCATCCCGTTCTTCCAGTTCCCGACCATGGCGCGGATCGGTTTCCCGCTCGCGCTTTCGGTGCTGGTCGTCTACCCGGTCTACCACTACGTCGGCTTCAAGCGCTACGGCTTCAAGGGCTACCTGAAGAAGGAGCTCGCGCCGGCCGGAGTCCCGGGCTTCGTGCTGCCGCTGTTCTCGACGATCGAGTTCGCGCAGAAGTTCTTCATCGCGCCGGCCACGCTCGCCATCCGAGTGTTCGCCGCGATGTTCGCCGGGCACCTCATCATCATGGTGTTCACCCTCGGCGGCAGCTTCCTGCTGACCGGGACCGACGGTGTCGGGCTCAAGCTCGTTTCGCCGGTGGCGTTCATCTTCGCGATCCTGATGACCTTCCTCGAGGCCTTCATCCAGGTGCTGCAGGCCTACATCTTCGCCCTGCTGTCGGCCGGGTACATCGGCGCCGCACTGGCGTCGGAGCACTGAGAACACAAGCCCCCGATCCGCGCGAGCGCGTGGACCGAAGTGAAGGGAAATGCACGTGAGCAACATCGTTCTGGCCCAGGCCGCGGAGCAGGCCGTCAACATCAACCCCGGTCTCGCCGCCATCGGTTACGGCCTGGGCGCGATCGGCCCGGGCATCGGTGTGGGTCTGATCTTCGCCGCCGTCATCAACGGCACGGCGCGTCAGCCGGAAGCGCAGGGCAAGCTGCAGGGCATCGGCTTCTCGACCTTCGTGCTGACCGAGGTGCTGGCCCTGATCGGCATCGTCATCTACTTCATCGCCTCCGCTGCCTGAGTTCGTCAGCTCATCGCTTAAGGAGACGTCGTGCTGAAGACTGACTTGGTGTTGGCCGCCGAAGAGGCGCCCAACCCGATCATCCCGCACATTCCCGAGGTCATCCTCGGGATCGTCGCCTTCGTGATCCTGCTGCTCGTTCTGAAGAAGTACGTCGTTCCTCGCTTCGAGGCCGCGTACGAAGAGCGCGCCCAGATGATCGAGGGCGGCATCGAGAAGGCCGAGCGGGCCCAGGCCGAGGCCGAAGAGGCGCTGGCCAAGTACAAGGCCCAGCTGCACGAAGCCCGCACCGAAGCCGCGAAGATCCGCGACGACGCCCGGCTCGAAGCCGAGCAGATCAAGGCGGAACTGCGGGCCGAGGCGGAGGCCGAGTCCCAGCGCATCGTCGCTCAGGGCCAGGCCCAGCTGCAGGCCCAGAAGGCGCAGATCATCGCCGAGCTGCGGGCCGACATGGGCCGCAACGCGGTCGAGCTGGCCAGCCGCATCGTCGGCGAGTCGCTCGAGGACGAGGCGCGCCGCCGCGGCACCGTCGACCGGTTCCTCGCGGAGCTGGAGACCGCCGGTGCCTCCAACGGAGCGGGGAAGTAGACCAGAGATGACGCTGCATGCTGCGAGCCGTGAAGCGCTCGGCCTCGCCGAGGAACGCCTCGGCGAGGTTCTGGCCGACGCGGGAGCCGATGCCGCCACGGTCGGCGACGAGCTGCTCTCCGTCGTCGACCTGCTGGACCGGGAGATCGGCCTGCGCCGGGCGGTGAGTGACGCTTCGGCGACGCCGGAGTCACGCACCGGGCTGGTGCGCCGGCTGTTCGGCGGCAAGCTGTCCGAACCGGCCCTCAAGGTGCTCGACGCCGTGGCGGGCAGCCGCTGGTCCAGCCCTCGTCAGCTGGTCGACGGACTCGAGTCGCTCGGGCACTCCGCGCTGCTCACCGCGGCCGAGAAGACCGGCAACATCGACGCCGTCGAGACCCAGCTGTTCCAGGTCGCGCGCGTGGTGGCCCACCACCCGGAGCTCGAGACCGCACTGTCGGACCTGGCCGGTCCCGCGGAGGCCAAGCGGAACCTCGTGCGCGGGCTGTTCGCCGACAAGGTCGACGTGGTCACCGAGACCCTTGTCGAGCAGGTCGTCCGCCGGGCCAAGGGGCGCGGTTTCGGCGTCGGGCTCGACGCGCTGGTCAAGCTGGCCGCGGACCGTCGTCAGCGCTCGGTCGCCTACGTGACCAGCGCGAGTGCCCTGACCGACGAGCAGACCGCCCAGCTGGGCGCCAAGCTGACCGACATCTACGGGCGGGCGATCGCGCTGCACGTCGAGGTCGACCCCAGTCTCGGCGGCGGCCTCGTCGTCCGCGTCGGCGACGAGGTCATCGACGGGAGCGCGGCGGGCAGGCTGGCGGCGTTGCGGCGGCGGCTGGCCCGGGCATAGCCCCAGGTCACACAAGACTTTGCATACTGGCAAGAACGAAGCGAGAGCGGGAAAGACATGGCCGAGCTGACGATCTCCTCGGATGAGATCCGTAGCGCGATCGAGAACTACGTCTCGAGTTACGCCCCGGACGTGAGCCGGGAAGAAGTTGGCGTCGTGATCGACGCGGGTGACGGTATCGCCCACGTCGAAGGCCTTCCCTCGGCCATGGCCAACGAGCTGCTCGAGTTCCCCGGCGGCGTCCTGGGCGTCGCACTGAACCTGGACGCGCGCTCCATCGGTGCCGCGATCCTCGGTGACTTCGAAAGCATCGAAGAGGGCCAGCAGGTCAAGCGCACCGGCCAGGTCCTTTCGGTGCCGGTCGGCGACGGCTACCTCGGCCGCGTCGTCAACCCGCTGGGCCAGGCGATCGACGGCCTCGGCGACATCGAGACCAACGACCGCCGCGCGCTGGAGCTGAAGGCCGCCTCGGTGGTCGAGCGCCAGCCGGTGTCGGAGCCGCTGCAGACCGGCATCACCGCGATCGACGCGATGACGCCGATCGGGCGCGGCCAGCGTCAGCTGATCATCGGTGACCGCAAGACGGGCAAGACCGCCGTCGCCGTGGACACGATCATCAACCAGAAGGCCAATTGGGAGACCGGCGACCCGAAGAAGCAGGTCCGCTGCATCTACGTCGCCGTCGGCCAGAAGGGCTCGACGATCGCCGCGGTCAAGAAGTCCCTCGAGGACTCGGGCGCGATGGAGTACACCACCATCGTCGCGGCCCCCGCGTCGGACTCCGCCGGCTTCAAGTGGATCGCGCCGTACACCGGCTCGGCCATCGGCCAGCACTGGATGTACGAGGGCAAGCACGTCCTCATCGTGTTCGACGACCTGACCAAGCAGGCCGACGCGTACCGCGCGATCTCGCTGCTGCTGCGCCGCCCGCCGGGCCGCGAGGCGTTCCCCGGCGACGTCTTCTACTTGCACTCCCGTCTCCTCGAGCGGTGCGCGAAGCTCTCGGACGAGCTGGGCGCCGGCTCGCTGACCGGTCTCCCGATCATCGAGACCAAGGCGAACGACGTGTCGGCCTACATCCCGACCAACGTCATCTCGATCACCGACGGTCAGTGCTTCTTCCAGTCGGACCTGTTCAACGCCGGCCAGCGCCCGGCCATCGACGTGGGCATCTCGGTGTCCCGCGTGGGTGGTGCCGCGCAGGTCAAGGCGATGAAGTCGGTCTCCGGCTCGCTCCGGATCGACCTGTCCCAGTACCGCGAGCTGGAGGCGTTCGCCGCCTTCGCCTCGGACCTCGACGACGCCTCGAAGGCGCAGCTCGAGCGCGGTGCCCGGCTGTACGAGGTGCTCAAGCAGCCGCAGTACTCGCCGATCCCGGTCGAGGAGCAGGTCTGCACGGTGTGGCTGGGCACGAACGGCCACTACGACTCGGTCCCGGTCGAGGACGTCCGCCGCTTCAACCTCGAGTTCCTCGACTCGGCTCGCCGCAAGCACTCCGACGTGCTGGGCACGATCCGCGACTCGGGCAAGTTCGAGGACGAGACGGCCGACAAGCTGGTCGCCGCGGTGAACGAGTTCAAGAAGGAGTTCACCACCGCCGAGGGCAAGTCCCTGGTCGGGGCGGACGCCGACGCCATGGACGCCGACAAGGTCGGGCACGAGACCGTCAAGGTCAACAAGCCCGCCCCGAAGAAGTGAGCTGATAGCTCATGGCCGCACAACTCCGGGAACTCCGGTCGCGCATCAAGGCGACCAAGTCGATCGGCAAGATCACCAAGGCGATGGAGCTCATCGCCACCGCGCGCATCACCAAGGCGCGGGCGAAGGTCGCCGCTTCCCGGCCGTACGCGGACGAGATCACCAAGGTGCTCTCGGCGCTGGCCGGTGCGGCGGCCAACCTCGACCACCCGATGCTGGTCGAGCGCCCGAACCCGAAGCGGGCCGCTGTCCTGGTCGTGACCAGTGACAAGGGCCAGTGCGGTGGCTACAACTCCAACGTGCTGCGCGCGACCGAAGAGCTGCTCGCCCTCCTGCGTTCCGAGGGCAAGGAACCCCAGGTCTACGTCACGGGCAACAAGGGCCTGAACTACTACCGGTTCCGCAACCGCCCGGTCGAGGACAGCTGGACGGGCTTCTCCGACCAGCCGACCTACGCCGGCGCGGTGGCGGCCGGTGAGGCACTGGTCGCGTCGTTCATGGCCGGCGTCGACGACGAGCACGGCAACACCGACGGCATCACCGGCGTCGACGAGATCCACATCGTCTACACCGAGTTCGTGTCGATGCTGACGCAGCGGCCGGTCGCCAAGCGCGTCGCGCCGCTGGAGGTCGAGTACACCGACGGCGAGGAGGAGCAGCAGCCGAAGCCGGGCGAGCTGCTCCCCAGCTACGAGTTCGAGCCGAGTGCCGACACGCTGCTGGACGCTCTGCTGCCGAAGTACATCAACACGCGGCTCTACGCGGCTTTCCTCGAGTCGGCGGCGTCCGAGCTGGCCGCCCGCCGGACGGCGATGAAGGCCGCCTCGGACAACGCGAACGACCTGGTCGGCAACCTGACGCGGGAGATGAACCAGGCCCGCCAGGCGCAGATCACCCAGGAGATCTCCGAAATCGTCGGTGGCGCGAACGCGCTCACCGCAGCAGGAAGTGATGATTGATGACCAGTACTGAAGCCCCGCGCGCCAAGGGGCGCATCGTGTCGGTGACCGGTCCGGTCGTCGACGTCGAGTTCCCGCGCGGTTCCGTTCCCGAGCAGTTCAACGCGCTCAAGGTCGAGATCGAGTTCGAGCAGCTGCGCAAGACGGTGACCCTCGAGGTCGCCAGCCACCTGGGCGACAACCTCGTCCGCACCATCTCCCTGCAGCCGCAGGACGGTCTCGTCCGAGGCGCCGAGGTCACCGACACCGGCGGCCCGATCACGGTCCCGGTCGGCGACAAGGTCAAGGGCCACGTCTACAACGCCCTCGGCGAGTGCCTCGACGAGCCCGGCTACGGCGACGACCTCGAGCGCTGGGGCATCCACCGCAGCGCGCCGTCCTTCGACCAGCTCGAAGGCAAGACCGAGATGCTGGAGACCGGCCTCAAGGTCGTCGACCTGCTCACCCCGTACGTCCAGGGTGGCAAGATCGGCCTGTTCGGCGGTGCCGGTGTCGGCAAGACGGTGCTCATCAAGGAGATGATCACCCGCGTCGCCCGGAACTTCGGTGGTACCTCGGTGTTCGCCGGCGTCGGCGAGCGCACCCGTGAGGGCAACGACCTCTTCCTGGAGATGTCCGAGGACGGCGTCATCAACGACACCGCCCTCATCTTCGGCCAGATGGACGAGCCGCCGGGCACCCGCATGCGGGTCGCGCTGTCCGCGCTGACCATGGCGGAGTACTTCCGCGACGTCCAGAACCAGGACGTGCTGCTGTTCATCGACAACATCTTCCGGTTCACCCAGGCCGGTTCCGAGGTGTCGACCCTGCTGGGCCGCATGCCGTCGGCCGTGGGTTACCAGCCCACGCTGGCCGACGAGATGGGTCAGCTGCAGGAGCGGATCACCTCGACCCGGGGCCGGTCGATCACCTCGATGCAGGCGATCTACGTCCCCGCGGACGACTACACCGACCCGGCCCCGGCCGCGACGTTCGCCCACCTGGACGCCACCACCGAGCTCTCCCGGTCGGTGTTCCAGAAGGGCATCTTCCCGGCGGTGGACCCGCTGGCGTCGACGTCGACGATCCTCGACCCGGCCATCGTCGGTGAGGACCACTACCGCGTGGCTTCCGAGGTCATCCGGATCCTGCAGAAGTACAAGGAACTGCAGGACATCATCGCGATCCTCGGCATGGACGAGCTCTCCGAAGAGGACAAGCTGACCGTTCAGCGCGCGCGCCGCATCGAGCGGTTCCTGTCGCAGAACATGCTGGTCGCCGAGGCGTTCACGCAGATCCCGGGCTCGACGGTGCCGCTCTCGGAGACCATCGAGTCGTTCGACCGCATCTCCAAGGGTGACTTCGACCACTACCCGGAGCAGGCCTTCCTGGGTATCGGTGGCCTCGAGGACCTCGAGAAGAAGTACAAGGAAATCACCAAGAAGTGATCTCCCGGGTGCGGCGGGGGCGGTGTCCACTATGGACTCGAGCCCCCGCCGTTCTCGTACCTCAGGACAGACCTATTACACTCGGTGGTAACACCCCGAGCGAAGGAGTGCTACGTGGCTGAGATGTCCGTGGAGCTGGTGGCCGTCGAGCGCCGTCTCTGGTCGGGTACTGCCACTTTCGTGGTGGCCCAGACCACCGAGGGTGAGATCGGCATCATGGCCGGTCACGAACCCGTGCTCGGGCAGCTCGTCGAGGGTGGCGTGGTCAAGGTGACGACCACCGACGGTGAGACGGTCTGCGCGGCCGTCCACGGCGGGTTCCTCTCCGTGACCGGCACCGGGGTGAGCATCCTCGCCGAGAGCGCCGAACTCTCCGACGAGATCGACGTCGAAGCGGCGAAGGCAGCATTGACCGGCGACGACGAGACCGAGCGGGCGAGGGCTTCGGCCCAGCTTCGCGCGGCGGGTCAGTCGGCCTGAGCGCGAGACGGGCAGGAGCCGGGCCGTGGAGATCACCTTGGTGGCAGTGGGGCTCCCGGTCGTGCTCGCGGTGCTGGCCGCCTGGTACGGCCAGCGCTGGATCCGGATGCGCCGCGGCGGTGGCGTGAGCGTCGCGCTGCGATGGCGTCCGGACAGCCCGCGTGCCAGCTGGCACCTGGGGCTGGGCCGCTACGAGGGCGACGAGTTCGTCTGGTACCGGGTGTGGAGCCTGCGGAGCGGCCCGGACCGCGTCTTCCAGCGCGAGAGCATGCAGATCGCCGACCGCCGCGACCCCTCCGGCAGCGAGGCCTACGCCGTTCCCGAAGGCTCGACGGTGCTGCGCTGCGAGTCCGAGACCCAGGAAGCGATCGAAATCGCGATGGGGCCGGGCGCGCTCACCGGGTTCCTCTCCTGGCTCGAGTCCGCCCCACCCGGCCGACGCCTCCCGCGCGCCTCCTGACGCCTCCAATCACGCGAGTCACGTCTTCAATCACGCGAGTTACGCGCTCAATCACGCGAGTTACGCTCCCGATCACGTGAGTTCCGGGTTTCGGGCACTCCGTAGACTCAAGACGTGACTCTCGTCGAGATCCCCGGCTCCAAGTCCGTCACCGCCCGAGGCCTGTTCCTGGCCGCCGCCGCGCACGGCACGACCGTGCTCGGCCGTCCGCTGCACTCGGACGACACCGAAGGCTTCGCCGAGGGGCTCGTGAAGCTCGGTTACCGCGTCGACAGGCAGCCGGACGCGTGGACCATCGAGGGCCGTCCGTCGGGCCCGGGTGTCGCCGAAGCGGACGTCTTCTGCCGCGACGGCGCCACGACGGCCCGGTTCCTGCCCGCGCTCGCCGCGGCCGGCACCGGCACGTTCCGCTTCGACGCCTCCGATCAGATGCGCCGCCGCCCGCTCGGGCCGCTGACCGACGCCCTGCAGGAGCTGGGTGTCGACCTCGAGTTCCGCGGCGAGCCGGGCCACCACCCGCTGACGGTCCGCGCGAACGGCATCAAGGGCGGCGAGCTGACCCTGGACGCGGGCCTGTCGTCGCAGTTCCTGACGGCGTTGCTGCTGGTCGGGCCCCTGACCGCGGAGGGCCTGCGGATCACGGTGACCGACCTCGTGTCGGTGCCGTACGTCGAGATCACGCTGGAGATGATGCGCCGCTTCGGCGTCGACGTCCGCCGCGAGGGGAAGACGTTCGTCGTCCCGCCGCAGCCGTACCAGGCGTGTGAGTACCCGGTGGAGCCGGACGCGTCGACGGCGAGCTACTTCCTGGCCGCGGCGGCGGTCACCGGCCGCACGGTGACCATCCCGGGCCTCGGCTCGGACGCCCTGCAGGGCGACGTGAAGTTCGCCGACGTGCTGCGGGAGATGGGGGCGCACGTCGACCTGGCGCCGGACTCGGTGACGGTCGCGGGACCGTCGGACGGCCTGCGCGGGATCACGGTGAACATGCGCGACATCTCGGACACCGTCCCGACCCTGGCCGCGATCGCGCCCTTCGCGTCCGGCCCGGTGCGCATCGAGGACGTCTACAACACCCGCATCAAGGAGTGCGACCGGCTCGACGCGTGCGAGGAGAACCTCCGCGCGATGGGCATCGAGGTCGAAACCGGACGCGACTGGATCGAGATCCAGCCCGGACGCCCCACTGGCACGCTGGTGTCGTGCCGCCGCGACCACCGGATCGCGATGGCGTTCAGCATCACGGGGCTGCTGGTCGACGACGTGACCCTGGACGATCCGGACTGCGTGAAGAAGACCTTCCCCGGCTTTCACGAGGCGCTGGGGTCGCTGCGGCAGAGCTGGGGGATCTAGGCCTGTCCGCCCGGCTGCCACAGGACGTCGCCGTCCGGGTTGGCCAGCCGGGAGAGGATGAACAGCAGGTCCGACAGCCGGTTCAGGTACTTCAGCGCCACCGGGTTCGTCGTCTCCGGCTCTGCCTCGTACAGCGCCCACGCGGACCGCTCCGCGCGTCGGGACACCGTCCGGGCCTGGTGCAGGAACGCCGCGCCCGGCGTGCCGCCCGGCAGGATGAACGACGTCAGCTTCGGCAGGCGCTCGTTGAACTCGTCGCACCAGCCCTCGAGCCGCTCGACGTACTTCTCGGTGATCCGCAGCGGCGGGTACGGCGGGTCGTCGGAAATCGGCAGGCAGAGGTCGGCCCCGACGTCGAAGAGGTCGTTCTGCACCGAGCGCAGCACGTCCGTCACCTCGGCAGGCAGCCCGCCGACCGCGATCGCCAGGCCGAGCACCGAGTTCGTCTCGTCCGTGTCCGCGTAGGCGCCCAGCCGCGGGGACGTCTTCGGCACGCGGGACCCGTCGCCGAGCGCGGTCGTGCCGTTGTCGCCGACCTTCGTGTACACGCGGTTGATGCGAACGACCATGAACCCCACCATAGCGGCCCCCGCCCGGGCCGAATCCGGGCGAGAGGGCATGATTGGCGGCCATGAGCGAGCACTTCGACGTGCATGGCGGAGCCCGGCTGGTCGGTGAGGTCGACGTGGTCGGCGCCAAGAACAGCGTGCTGAAGCTGATGGCCGCCGCCCTCCTCGCGGAGGGCACCACGACCATCACGAACTGCCCGCAGATCCTCGACGTCCCGCTGATGGGCGACGTGCTGCGGAGCGTCGGCTGCGAGGTCGTCATCGAGGGCGACACCGCCACCATCACGACGCCGGCCGAGCTGTCGCACCGCGCGGACTCGGCCGCGATGGGCAAGCTGCGCGCGTCCGTCTGCGTGCTGGGGCCGCTGGTCGGCCGGCTGAAGCAGGCCGTCGTGGCGCTGCCGGGCGGCGACGCGATCGGCTCGCGCCCGCTGGACATGCACCAGAACGGCCTGCGCAAGCTGGGCGCGACGAGCACCATCGAGCACGGCTGCGTCGTCGCGAAGGCCGAGACGCTGGTCGGCGCGCAGATCTGGCTGGACTTCCCGAGCGTCGGCGCGACCGAGAACATCCTGATGGCCGCCGTGCTGGCCGAGGGCACCACGGTGATCGACAACTGCGCGCGCGAGCCCGAAATCGTCGACATCTGCACGATGCTGGTCGAGATGGGCGCCAAGATCGACGGCGCCGGCACCTCGACGCTGACCGTGCACGGCGTGGAGCAGCTGCACCCGACGACGCACAGCGTGATCGGTGACCGGATCGTGGGCGCGACCTGGGCGTTCGCCGCCTCGATGACCCGCGGCGACATCACCGTGCGCGGGGTCAACCCGCACCACCTCGACCTGGTGCTGAACAAGCTGGAGCTGGCCGGCGCGGACGTCGAAACGTTCGGCGACAAGGGTTTCCGGGTGCTCCAGCCCGAGCGCCCGAAGGCCGTCGACTGGGTCACGCTGCCGTACCCCGGCTTCGCGACCGACCTGCAGCCGTTCGCGGTCGCGCTGTCGGCGGTGTCGGAAGGCACGTCGATGATCACGGAGAACGTCTACGAGGCGCGCTTCCGCTTCATCGAGGAGATGGTCAGGTTGTCGGGCGACGCGCGCACGGACGGCCACCACGCGGTGGTCCGCGGCGTCGAGAGGCTGTCGAGCGCGCCGGTCTGGGCGTCGGACATCCGCGCTGGCGCGGGGCTGGTGCTGGCGGGCCTGTGCGCGGACGGCATCACCGAGGTCTGGGACGTCTTCCACATCGACCGCGGGTACCCGCACTTCGTCGAGAACCTGAACCGCCTGGGCGCGAACATCAAGCGCGTGGCCGGCGAGCCGGAACGGAAGTGAATCACCCACCCTGCGCGCCCAGTGCGCGCAGGGCGTACTCCACCAGCCGGTCCAGGTAGTCCGGCTCGGCGGGAGCCCGCCGGACCACCAGGCGCCAGTAGATCGGCGCGGCCAGGACGTCCAGCGCCATTTCCATGTCGAGGTCTCGGGGCAGTTCGCCGCGCGCGATGGCCCGGCGCAGCATCGCCTCGCCGACCTCGCGTCGCGGCCCGCCGATGGTCGTGCGCGTGCTTTCCGCGGTCTCGGGGTTCCGCACGCCCTCGGCGACCAGGTCCGGCAGGATGCGCGAAAACAGCGGGTGCGTGAGCCAGTCGATCAGGCCCTGCATCGTTTCGCGGAGGTCGCCGCGCAGTGAGCCGGTGTCGACGTCGGACGCGCGGGTGACGCTGAACTCCGCGATGACCGCGGTGATCATCTCGTGCTTCGACCGCCAGCGGCGGTACAGCGCGCTCTTGCCGACGCCCGCCCGCTTGGCCACCGCTTCCATGGACAGGCGCCCGTAACCCTGCTCGGCGAGTTCGTTCAGGACGGCGTCGGTGATCGCCTGCGTGACCTCGGGCTGGAGGACCGCGGCGCCGGTCGGGGTACGTGCCATGGATCGCAGTCTAACGGGTGGACGAGACGGTACCGTTCCGTCTAGAGTTACGACGGGACGGTACCGTATCGTCCGAACGTTGAAGGAGGCTGCGATGCGCGACTTCGTCGAGCAAGCGCTCGAGTTGCTGCTGAAGCACGACATGGCCGGGTTCGCCGGGCTCTGGGCCGAGGACGGTGTCCTCGAGTTCCCGTTCGCCGGGCCGGGCTACCCGAAGCGCGTCGAGGGGCGCGACGCGATCCGCGAATACCTGCGCGACTACCCGAACCTGCTGGACGTCCGGGAAGTCACCGCGAAGACCGTGCACGAGACCACCGACCCGGCCGTGGTCGTCGCCGAGTTCACCGTCGCCGGGGTCGTGGTGGCGACGCAGAAGCCGTACGAGCTGTCGTACATCGCCGTGATCACCGTCGAGGACGGCGAAATCCGCACCTATCGCGACTACTGGAGCCCGCTGGCCGCGGCCGAGGTCCTCGGCGGCGTCGAAGAGCTGACCGCGGCCTTCACCGGAGGCGACCGTGGCTGACGTCCTGGTCCTCGGCGGCACCGGCACCACCGGCCGCCGGGTCGTCGCGGGCCTGCGCGCGGCCGGCGTCACGGCCAGGGCGGCCACGCGGAAGCCGGACGCGCCCGGCGAGGTGCGGTTCGACTGGACCGACCGCTCGACCCACGCCGGCGCGCTGCGCGGCGTCGCCGCGGTGTACCTGCTGGCTCCGATCGGCGAGGCTTCGCCCGCGGTGCTGGTGGAGCCGTTCTTGGCGGATGCCCTCGATGCGGGCGTGCGGCGAGTCGTCCTGCTCAGCTCGTCGGCCGTCACCGAGGACACGCCCGGGCTCGGCGCACTGCAGCGGCTGGTGCGCGCGGCGCCGGAGTGGGCCGTGCTGAGGCCGTCCTGGTTCATGCAGAACTTCACCGGCGAGCACCTGGTCGCCCAGGGCGTGCGGGACGGCGAGATCGTCACGGCCACCGGCGACGCCCGGGTCGCGTTCGTCGACGCCGGCGACATCGCGGCGGTCGCCGTCCGCGCGCTGACCGATCCCGAACCGCACAACACCGAACACGTCCTGACCGGACCGGCTGCCTTGAGCTACGCCGAAGCGGCCGCGATCGTGGCCGCACACCTCGGCCGCCCGGTGCGGCACCGCGCCGTCGGCAGGGCCGAGTTCGCCGAGCACGTGACGGCGTCGGGGACCCCCGCCGAGTTCGCCCGCGTGCTGGCCGCCCTCGACGAGGACATCCGCCGCGGCGCCGAAGACCGCGTCACCACGGACGTCGAACAGGTCACCGGACGGCCGGCCCGGTCGTTCGAAACCTTTGTGCAGGAGGAGATCCGGTGAAGCAGCTGATGTTCGAAGACGACGTCCAGTTCTGGTTCGAAACCCTGCGCCTGTTCGGGCACGCGGCCTACGGCGGCTCGGACTTCGGCGAGGTCCTCGCGGCGGCCTCGACGGTGACGCCGGGCGACTACGACAGCTGGCACGACGCCTACCGCGCGCTGGCCGACCGGCTGTACGCCGAAGCGGCCGGCGCGGGGCCGGTCACCGCGCGCGACCTGCTGCTGCGCGCGTCGACGTACTACTTCGCGGCGGAGTTCTTCCTGCACGGCGACCCGGGGGACCCGCGGATCGCGGCGGCGTACGACCGCAGCGTCGAGTGCTTCCGGCGCGCGGGGGTGGCCGAGCCGGTCGAAATCCCTTACAACGGCACGGTTCTGCACGGCTACTTCTACCGCGCGCCGGGTGACGGCCCGAAGCCGTTGCTGGTCATGCACAGCGGTTTCGACGGCGGCGCCGAGGAACTGCACCACCTCGGCGCGGCGGCCGGCGCTTCGCACGGTTATCACGTTCTGACGTTCGACGGTCCGGGCCAGCCGAGCGCGGTCCGGCGCGAGAAGCTCCTCTTCCGCCCGGACTGGGAGCACGTGGTCACGCCGGTGGTGGACTTCGCGCTGGCGCTCGACGGAGTCGACCCGGCGCGCATCGCCCTGCTCGGCGTGAGCTTGGGCGGCATGCTGGCCCCGCGCGCGGCGGCGTTCGAGCCCCGCCTGGCCGCGGTGGTCGCGGTGGACGGCGTGTACGACGCGGGAGCCGCGGTGACGTCGATGCTGCCGTGGCCGCGCGAGGAGATCGTGCGCCGGGCCCGGGCGCCGCACGACGAGGAGTTCGACGCGCTGCTCGCCGCCGGGCGTCAAGCGAACCCGACGCTGCGCTGGGCGTGCGACCACGGCCGGTACGTGCTGGGCGCGGCGACCGACCGCGAGTTCGTCGCGAAGTACCTGGAGTACACGCTCGAAGACGGCGTGGCGGAGAAGATCACCTGCCCGGTCCTGGTGTGCGAAGCGGCCGACGACCTGTTCTTCGGTGGTTCGCGGGAGACCGAGCCCCGGCGGCTGTACGCGCACTTGGAGGCACCGAAGACGCTGCTGACGTTCACGGCGGAGGAGGGCGCGGACGCGCACTGCCACGTCGGCGCCCAGCGGCTCGCGACGGGCCGGATCTACGACTGGCTGGACCGGACGCTTTAACCTTCGAGGGCGAGCGCCGCGCTGAAACCCAGGAGGGCGGTGCCCGTCGCGCCGTCGAGCACCCGGCGGACCTTCCGCTGCCGCAGCCAGTCGCGGACCCGGTGCACGAACACCAGCAGCAGCACCTGCCACCCCACGCCCATGGCCGCGACCGTGTACGCCAGCAGCAGCGCGTCGGCCTGGTCCGTGACGCCCGGCGTGAGGAACTGCGGCAGCACGGACAGGTACAGCACGATCACCTTGGGGTTGGTGATGTTGGACAGGAACCCTTCGCGGAACCGCCGTCCGTCGGAAGCACGGGCCTTCCGGACGTCGTCGAGGGATTCGTAGTTGCCGCGCCAGGCGCCGCGCAGGGCCTGGACGCCGAGGAAGAGGAGGTACGCCGCGCCGAGCCACTTCACCGTTTCGAACACCGGGCGGTAGCGGGTGATCACCGCGCCCAGGCCGAGCGCCGCCGCCGTGCCCTGCAGGACGTTCGCGACGGCGATCCCGGCGCACGCCCAGCCGCCGCCGCGGGCGCCCCCGGTCAGGGCGTTCTTCAGCACGACCATCGTGTCCGGGCCCGGCATCATCGCCAGGAAGGCCATCATCCCGGCGAAACCGGCGTACGTGCTCCAGGTCATCAGGACTCCAGGGCGAGGGCGGCGCCGAACCCGAGCAGTGCGGTGCCGGTGACGCCGTCCAGGGCGCGGCGCACCCGGCGGCGCTCCAGCCACGTCCGCACCCGGCGGACGAACACCAGCAGCGCCAGCAGCCACAGCACGCCGAGCACGGCGACGGTGTAGGCCAGCGCGAGCGCGTCCCACGTCGTCGTGCGCACCGGGTCGAGGAACTGCGGCAGCACGGACAGGTACAGCACCAGCACCTTCGGGTTGGTGATGTTCGAGAGGAACCCTTCGCGGAACCGCCGGAAGCCCCCGCCGCGGCGTCGCTGGGCCTCTTCGACGGCCTGGTAGTCGCCGCGGACCGCGCCGCGCAGCGCCTGGACGCCGAGGAAGACGAGATAGGCCGCGCCGGCCCACTTGAGCGCGAGGAACACCGGCTGCGAGCGGGCGATGAGGACGCCGAGGCCGAGCGCCGCGGCGCTGCCCTGCACGGCGTTGCCGGCGAAGATGCCGAGCGACGCGAGCAGCCCGCCGCGGAACCCGCCGGACAGCGCGTTCTTCAGCATGATCATCGTGTCGGGGCCCGGGGCGACGACGATCAAAACCACGATGACCAGGTAACTCCCGTACACACTCCACGTCATGGCTGTCCACGCTAACCGACGGACACGCCCTGGTCCCGCGGTTTTCCGTCACACAGTTTCTTCGTGCCGGACCCGCCGAACTCGGCGGGACGGGCCTCGGCAGATGTAGTGTTCGGCCATGTCAGCAGGGGAAATCGAGCTGTTGCCCGGTGAACGCGTGCTCTGGGCGGGAGAGCCGGTCCAGCGGCCGCTCTACGTCGCCGCCGACGGGGTGATCGCCCCGGCCGGGCTCGTCCTCGCCGTCGCCGCGCTCTGGTTCCTGTTCACGCGGCAGCCGAGCGGGCTCACCATGGTCGCGGCCGTCGTGGCGCTGGTGCTCGGGCTCTACGGCGCGATCGGCCGGTCGGCCGTCCGCTACCTCGCGCTCGGGCGCACGACCTACGCGGTGACGGACAGCCGGATCATCGCGCGCTCGGGCCTGTTCCGGCAGAAGGAACGGTCCAGCGAACTGGCGAGCTTGCCGGCCCCCGTCCTCAAGGCGGGACCGTCCCGAACCGGGACCATCGCCTTCGGCGGCCCGGGAACGGTGACGCTGATGGGTGTCGGCGAGCCCAAACGCGTCCGCGACCTGCTGACCAAGGCCATCGACGAGGCCAAGGGCCGCCAGGCGCCACCGGAACCGGACAGTTCGGCCGCCTGAGCCGGTACCGGGGCAACCCGCGCGGCCCTTCGGAGCGTCAGCCCGGCAAGAACGCCGAGAAGAACGCCGAGGAGGTCGCTGTGGCTGAGCCGATCATCGTCTTGGAGCCGGGTGAACGGCTGCTGTGGTCGGGACTGCCGCAGCGGATCGCCCTGACGGGCCTCGAGTGGTTCCGCCTCGTCTTCGGCTCGGTCATGGTGGCGGGGTTCGCCGCCGCCGCCGGGCTGCCGGTCCCGGACGGCGAGTTCCCGGTCGTGACCGTGGTCCTGGCGGTCATCGGGCTCGCCGTCGTCGGCGGGCCGGTGCTCTGGCGGCTCCGGACGACGCGCCGCGCGGTGTACGCCGTGACCGACCAGCGGGTCGTGGTCGCCGACCGCGTTTCGGGGCGCACCCGCAGGTCCGAGTACCTGAGTGACCTGGAGCCCCCGTTCGTCGGGCTCGGCCAGGACGGAGCCGGCACGCTCACCCTCACCAGGCGGGACGCGTCCACGAACCTGCTGGGCGTCTCCGTGCCGGTGCGGGGCGCGCCGGCCCCGATCGAGCTGTTCGTGCCGGAGGCCGACGGGTTGTGTGCCTTGATCGTGCAGGCGCAGACCGCGGACTGAGGTCACCCGGACGTGTCCGATTCCACTGCCACCATAAGTTACCGGTCGGTACACTCTGCTTGTTCGCCGGGGGCCAAGCCCCCCAAGCCCCCCGCCGGGGGCAAGCCCCCGGATCCCCCGGTCCGGGAACATCCACCGCCGGAGGTGTCCAGTGCCGTATCCAACGGACCGCGAGCGAGACCGACCGTGGGTGATGCGGACCTACGCGGGACACTCCTCGGCCGCCGCGTCGAACGACCTCTACCGGCGCAACCTCGCGAAGGGGCAGACCGGCCTCTCGGTGGCGTTCGACCTGCCCACCCAGACCGGCTACGACCCGGACCACCAGCTCGCCCGCGGTGAGGTCGGCAAGGTCGGCGTGCCGGTGTCGCACCTGGGCGACATGCGGCGGCTCTTCGACGGCATCCCGCTCGCCGAGGCGAACACGTCCATGACCATCAACGCGCCGGCCATGTGGCTGCTCGCGCTGTACGTTTCCGTGGCGCGTGAGCAGGCCGAGGCCGAGGGCCGGGACGTCGACGAGGTGCTCGCGAAGCTCGCCGGCACCACGCAGAACGACATCATCAAGGAGTACCTGTCCCGCGGGACCTACATCTTCCCGCCGGGGCCGAGCCTGCGGCTGATCACCGACGTCATCGCGTGGACCGTGCACCACGTGCCGAAGTGGAACCCGATCAACATCTGCAGCTACCACCTGCAGGAAGCCGGCGCGACGCCGACGCAGGAAGTCGCGTACGCGCTGTGTACCGCGATCGCCGTGCTCGACGCGGTCCGCGACTCGGGGCAGGTCGAACCGGCCGACATGGCGAAGGTCGTCGCGCGGATCTCCTTCTTCGTCAACGCCGGCGTCCGGTTCGTCGAGGAGATGTCCAAGATGCGCGCGTTCACCGCGCTCTGGGACGAACTCACGCGGGACCGGTACGGCGTCACGGATCCCAAGGCGCGGCGGCTGCGCTACGGCGTGCAGGTCAACTCGCTCGGGCTGACCGAAGCCCAGCCGGAGAACAACGTCCAGCGGATCGTGCTGGAGATGCTCGCGGTGTCGCTTTCCCGCGGCGCCCGCGCCCGCGCGATCCAGCTGCCCGCGTGGAACGAAGCCCTCGGCCTGCCTCGCCCGTGGGACCAGCAGTGGGCGCTGCGGATGCAGCAGGTGCTCGCGTTCGAGACCGATCTGCTGGAGTACGAGGACATCTTCGACGGCTCGCACGTCATCCAGGCCAAGGTCGACGAGATCATGGCCGGCGCCCGTGAGGAGATCGCCCGCGTGCAGGACCTCGGTGGCGCGGTCGCCGCGGTCGAGAGCGGCTACATGAAGTCGCAGCTGGTCGCGTCACTGGCCGAGTACCGCCGCGAGATGGAAAACGGCGAACGGGTCCTGGTCGGGGTCAACAAGTTCGGGACGACCGAGCCGTCGCCGCTGCAGGCGGAGGGCGCGAAGGCGATCGAAACGATCGACCCCGCCGTGGAGAAGGCCGCCGTCACCGCCATCGAGGAGTGGCGCACCCAGCGCGACAACGCCGCCGTCGAGCGGTCGCTGGCCACGCTGAAGGACCGCGCGCGGACCACGGAAAACCTCTTCGAGGCCACTGTGGACTGTGCGCGGGCCGGCGTGACCACCGGCGAGTGGGCCGGCGCGCTGCGCGACGTGTTCGGCGAATACCGGGCACCCACCGGGGTTTCCGCTTCCGCGGTCGCCGGCACCGGCGATCCCGAGCTGGAGCGCGTGCGCGCCCGGGTCCGGGAAACCGAGGCGGAGCTGGGCGAGCGGCTGCGGATCCTCGTCGGCAAGCCGGGCCTCGACGGGCATTCCAACGGCGCCGAGCAGGTCGCCGTCCGGGCGCGCGACGTCGGCTTCGAGGTCATCTACCAGGGCATCCGGCTGACGCCCGAGCAGATCGTCGCGGCCGCGGTGCAGGAAGGCGTGCACGTCGTCGGGCTTTCGGTGCTGTCCGGCTCGCACCTCGAGGTGGTCCCGCACGTCGTCGACGGCCTGCGTGCCGCGGGTGCGGGCGACGTGCCGGTGATCGTCGGCGGCATCATCCCGCCGGACGATGCCGCGCTGCTCACCGAGCGCGGTATCGCCCGCGTGTTCACACCCAAGGACTACGAGCTCACCGGGATCATGGACGGCATCGTCAGCCTGATCCGGGAGCGGCACGACCTCAGCTGAGCCCGGCGAGAACGTCCTTTGTGGACTGCACGGTGGCGAAGCCGCCGCCGTGCAGGTTCGTCGCCGTCGCGCGGTACAGCTCGTCGGCGGCGAGCACGCTGCCGTCGGGGCCTTCGAGGTCGAACGTGAAGGTCGCGTCGAGGGCGAAGGTCACGTCGTAGCCGAGATTTCCGCCCATCCGCGCGGTGGTCTCGCAGCAGAAGTTCGTCTGGATCCCGGCGAGCACGAAGCTCGTGATGCCGCGCTTGCGCAGCCACGCGTCGAGGTCGACGTCGCCGATGAACGCCGAGTTGACCTTCTTGCCGAAGACGAGGTCCGGCCGCGCGCCGTCGAGTTCGGGCTTGAAGTCGTTGCCCGGCTGTCCCGGCCGCAGCGGCGAGCCGGGCTTCGGTGAGTCGTGGTGCACGAGCACCACCGGGAGCCGCCGTTCCTGCCACGCGTCGAGCAGTGCCTTCATGTTCGCTTCGGCGCCCGGGTTGTTGCGCGGACCCCAGAATTCCGCTTCGTCGAACCCGCGCTGGACGTCGATCAGGATGAGTGCTGTTTCGGTCATGCCGTCGAGTTTCGCCGTTGCTTGCAGCGCACGGGAGTGGCAGAAGACGCGCGATGCGGTACTTTCCTGCCATGCGCACGATCGGCGTCCTCCTGCTGCCCGGCACCCGGCTGTTCGACCTCGCGGTGCTCGGCGAGGTCTGGGGCCAGGACCGGACCGACAGCGGGATCGGCCCGTTCACGCTGCGGCTGTGCAGCCCGGGCCGGGTGCGCACGCCCGTGTCGCCGTTCGGTGACGTCGCGGCCACGCACGGGCTCGCCGGGCTCGACGGCTGCGACCTGGTGCTCGCGCCGGGCCGCGACGACCCGCTGGCGACGGTGCCGCCGGCCGCCCTCACCGCGCTGCGCCGGGCGCACCGGGCCGGGACGACCGTCGCCGGGTTGTGCTCCGGCGCGTTCACCCTGGCCGCCGCGGGCCTGCTCGACGGCCGCCCGGCGACCACGCACTGGCGCGACCTGGACGCGCTCGCCCTCGTCGCGCCGCGGGCGGACCTGCAGCGTGACGTGCTCTACACCGACGACGGCGGTGTGCTGACGTCCGCCGGTGTCGTCGGCGGCCTCGACCTCTGCCTGTACCTGGTCCGGCGCGACCACGGCGCGGACGTCGCCGCCACGCTCGCGCGCCGGCTCGTGATGCCGCCGGCCCGCGAGGGTGGGCAGCGGCAGTACGTCGACACCCCGCTGCCGCCGTCGTCGGCCCAGCCCGGCATGGCGTCCACGATGGACTGGGCGCTGGCGCGCCTCGGCTCCGGGATCGGCGTCGAGGACCTCGTCGGGCACGCGCGGATGAGCGAACGGACGTTCCACCGGGAGTTCGCGGCGGCCACCGGCGTGACGCCGGGCCGCTGGCTGCGCGTGCAGCGCGTCCGGCTCGCGCAACGGCTCCTGGAAACGACGCAGCTGCCGGTCGAGCGGGTCGCCGAGCGGTCCGGGCTGGGCACGGCGGCGAACCTGCGTCGCCGGATGCACGCCGAGGCCGGCGTCGGGCCGGACAGTTACCGGCGCACTTTCCGATCCGGAGGGGCTACGGTCGGGGAATGCACGAGCACCTCCGCCTGAACCGCGACGGCGACACCGTCACGATCACCATGAACCGGCCGGCGCGGCGCAACTCGCTGTCCGCCGACCACCTCGCCGAGCTGCTCGCCGCGTTCCGCGAGGCCGGGAAGTCCGACGCGACCGGCGTCGTGCTGGCCGGCGAGGGACCGGTGTTCTCCGCGGGCCACGACTTCGGCGACGTGGCCGCACGCGACCTGATGGACGTGCGCGAGCTGCTCACGCTGTGCACGGACCTGATGAAGACGATGCAGTCGATCCCGCAGGTGGTCATCGCGCGGGTGCACGGGCTGGCCACCGCGGCGGGCTGTCAGCTCGTGGCCTCGTGCGACCTGGCCGTGGCCGCCGAGTCGGCGGCCTTCGCGCTGCCGGGCGGCAAGGGCGGCTGGTTCTGCCACACCCCGGCGGTCCCGGTGGCGCGCTCCATCGGCCGCAAGCGGCTGATGGAGCTGGCGCTGACGGGCGACGTCGTCGACGCGGCGACGGCGCTCGACTGGGGCCTGGTCAACCGGGTGGTGCCCGACGACCAGCTCGACGACGCCGTCGGGGACCTGCTGTCGCGGGCGACGCGCGGCAGCCGCGCCAGCAAGGCGATGGGCAAGCGGACGCTCTACGCCCAGCTCGACCGGCCCGAGGCCGACGCGTACGCGATCGCACTGGAGGTCATGGCCGCGACGTCCCAGCTGCCCGGCGCCCGCGAAGGCATGGCGGCGTTCCTGGAGAAGCGCAGGCCCTCCTGGCACGACTGACCGCTCGCGTCCCCGGAGATCCGGGGCGGTTCAACCCCGGTACCGCTCGGTCAGCAGGAGCTGCGCCCACGCGGCGATCGACTGCGCGTCGGTCATGTCGCCCGCGAGGATCATCTTCTCGACGTCCGCGCGCGCGAACCACGCACTGCGCATGTCCTGCTCCTCGTGCTCGCGCTCCGGCTCGCCTTCGGTGATGTCCGTGGCGAGGAACACCCAACCGCGCTGGCTGCTCATGCCGGCCGCGACGTCGAGCCGGCCGAGGGGGACCATCGAGCCGGCCCGCAACCCGGTCTCCTCGCGCAGTTCCCGCACGGCGAGCTCCGCGGGTGGCACGTCGGCCAGATCGGGTGCGGTGCCCTGCGGGAACTCCCAGCGTCGCTCGCCGAGCGGGTAGCGGAACTGCTCGACCAGCCGGAACCGGTCGCCGTCCTGGGCGATGACCAGCGCGTACGCCGGTTTGTCGATCACGCCGTAGATGCCGGCCGAGCCGTCGGAACGGCGGATCTCGTCCTCCCGCACCGTCATCCAGTTGTTCCGGTACACCTCGCGGGACGCGACACGCTGAATGGGGTCCACGCACCCAGTATCACCGACCCTGTCCTACCCTCCTCGGGTGCGTCTCGTGATCGCGCGGTGCCAGGTCGACTACGCCGGCCGGCTGACCGCCCACCTGCCGATGGCCACCCGCCTGTTGCTCGTCAAGTCCGACGGCTCGGTGTCGGTGCACTCCGACGACCGTGCGTACAAGCCGTTGAACTGGATGAGCCCGCCGTGCTGGCTCATCGAAGACGGCAAACTCTGGATCGTAGAAAACAAGCAGGGCGAGAAGCTGGTGATCTCGATCGAGGAGATCTTCCACGACTACTCCCAGGCGCTGGGCGCGGAACCGGGCCTGCAGAAGGACGGTGTCGAAGCGCACCTCCAGGAACTGCTGGCCGAGCACATCAAGACCCTCGGCGACGGCTACACGCTGGTCCGCCGCGAATTCCCGACGGCAATCGGCCCGGTCGACATCATGGCCCGCGACGCGGACGGCCGCTCGGTGGCGGTCGAGATCAAGCGCCGCGGCGAAATCGACGGTGTCGAGCAGCTCACCCGCTACCTGGAGCTGCTCAACCGCGATCCGCTCCTGGCCCCGGTGCAGGGCGTGTTCGCGGCCCAGATCATCAAGCCGCAGGCCCGCACGCTGGCCGAAGACCGCGGCATCCGCTGCCTCACCCTCGACTACGACGAACTCCGCGGCATCGAGTCCGACGAGTTCCGGCTGTTCTGACGTGGAACCGGGCCGGTACGTCCACTACAAGGGCGGCGAATACGAGGTGCTCGGCGTGGCCCGGCACAGCGAAACCGAAGAGGAACTCGTGGTGTACCGCGCTCTCTACGGGGAGCGCGGGCTGTGGGTGCGGCCGAAGGCGATGTTCGCCGGGACGGTCGAGACGCCCGCCGGCCGGGTCCCGCTCTTCCGGCGGGCGGCGGACTGACCGCGGGTCGTTGAAAAATTGACCCCCGGCTGCCCGAAGGGGCGGTCTCGGCGCCGAGACCGAATCGATGCCGAAATCGACGTATCTGATTCGTTGATTGTCGCTCCGCCAGGAAATCGTTAACCCGTTAGCCGTCCGCGCAGTGAGCAGTTACTTTTTCATCGCTATTCCTGCGCTGTTCGGGTGAGTTCGGGATCCTATTCGCCGTTGTCGTGCGACACTCGATTCGAGGGGTTCCGCCGGTGCGTCCGGCGTGGCCGGAGGGTGGTGCGCTCGGCCGTCTTTCTTCGTCGTGCCAACGTTTCAGTCCGCCTTCGAGCTCGGCGTGCGCATGTCATCCGGTCGGCGCGCGCGCATTTTCGCCTGCACGGAGGAGGAAGTCATGCGTTATCGCCCACTCGGTTCCGATCCGGTCGACCCGCGCCTGGGCCGGTTCATTCCGGACGACTGGCGGCACGTGGAAAGGTATCCGCTCGGCGCGCTGGCCGACAAGGACCGGCCCACCCGCTCGCCGGTCGTGATCGGCGTCAACTGGTACTCGGCGTTCGACACGCCGGAACAGGACGAGAAGTCCGGCGAGTTCTTCATCGCGAAGGCCGGCGTCAAGAAACTCGGCCACATCCGCGGCGGCCACTGCGTGTGCCTCGAGCCGGGTGGCACCCCGGACACCGACGCCTGGTACGCGTTCTACGACCAGGGCCACGAAGGCGCCTGTGTCGGCTTCGGCTGGTCGCGGTGCATGTCGATCTTCAACGGCAGCGAGTACACGGCCCGCTGGCTCTGGGACTCGGCCAAGAAGCGCGACGAGTGGCCCGAGACCAACCCCGGTGACGAGAACGGCACGTCGGTCCGGGCCGCGGCCGAGGTGCTCAAGGACACCGGGCACGTCCTGTGGGACGAGTCCTACGAGGGCGACGACTGGCACGCCCGCGAGAAGTACACCGCCGAGACCAAGCAGGGCATCAAGGCGTTCCGCTGGGCGAAGACGGTCGACGACGTGCACTCCGTGCTCGCCAATCCGCGCGCCGACGCGCTCGGCGCCGTGCCGTTGCTCAATTCCTGGGGTCCGGGATTCCCGCACCGGACCTACCTGCCCGACGCGGTGCTCGCCAAGCTGATCGAGGAGGACGGCGAGATCGCGGTGCCGACCGACCGGTGATTCCCAGCCGCTCCCGCGGCGCGTGACGAGGGCGCGTTTCCCCAGGTGATGACCGGGGGAGACGCGCCCTCCGGCCATTGTGGACCGGTCAGCGTGCCGACCCTGAATCCATGCAGTACTGTCGCGATCCGACAGGGCGCTGGTGATTCCTGTCGGATATTGTCCCGCTGGAAAAGGTCACTGCCGGAGGTGGGTCGGGTGCTCGTCCTAGCCGATGCGAACCTGCGACTCGACGCGAGTGCGATCGACTACATCGAGTTGGCGTTCTATTTCGTGCTCGTGCTCGGCATCGGGTACCTGGCGCGACGGCAGGTGTCGAGCAGCCTCGACTTCTTCCTGTCCGGCCGTTCGCTGCCGGCCTGGGTCACCGGGCTCGCGTTCATCTCGGCGAACCTCGGCGCGGTCGAGGTCATGGGCATGTCGGCCAACGGCGCCCAGTACGGCCTGCCGACCGTGCACTACTTCTGGATCGGCGCCATCCCGGCGATGCTGTTCCTCGGCATCGTGATGATGCCCTTCTACTACGGCTCCAAGGTCCGCAGCGTCCCCGAGTTCATGCGGCGGCGCTTCGGCAAGCCGGCCCACCTCGTCAACGGCGTCAGCTTCGCCGCCGCTCAGATCCTGATCGCGGGCGCGAACCTGTTCCTGCTGGCCAGCGTGGTGAACCTGCTGCTGGGCTGGCCGCTGTGGGTGTCGATCATCGTCGCCGCCGCGATCGTGCTCTCCTACACCGCGCTCGGCGGCCTCTCCGCCGCCATCTACAACGAGGTCCTGCAGTTCTTCGTCATCGTCATCGCGCTGGTCCCGCTGACGATCATCGGCCTGGTCAAGGTCGGCGGCTGGCAGGGCCTGGTCGACAAGGTGACCAACAGCCCGGGCGGCACCGCGCAGCTGCACTCGTGGCCCGGTGACAACCTGACCGGCTTCGGCAACAGCGTGCTTTCGGTGCTGGGCATCGTCTTCGGCCTCGGGTTCGTGCTCTCCTTCGGCTATTGGACGACGAACTTCGTCGAGGTCCAGCGCGCGATGGCGTCGAAGAGCATGTCGGCCGCGCGGCGTACCCCGATCATCGGCGCGTTCCCGAAGATGTTCGTCCCGTTCATCGTGATCATCCCCGGCATGATCGCCGCGGTCTCCGTGTCCGAGTACGTCAAGGACAAGCAGGTGCTGCTCGACGGCGGCAAGGCCGAAAGCGGCGTCACCTTCAACAACGCGCTCCTGCTGCTGATGCGCGACCTGCTGCCGAACGGCATGCTCGGCATCGCCATCGCCGGTCTGCTCGCGTCCTTCATGGCCGGCATGGCCGCGAACCTGAGCTCGTTCAACACGGTCTTCACGTACGACATCTGGCAGACGTACGTGAAGAAGGACAAGCCGGACCACTACTACCTCAACCTGGGCCGCATCGTGACGTCGGCGGGCACGATCCTCGCGATCGGCACGGCGTTCATCGCGTCGAACTCCGGCAACATCCTGAACTACCTGCAGGACCTGTTCTCCTTCTTCAACGCGCCACTGTTCGCGACCTTCATCCTGGGCATGTTCTGGAAGCGGATGACCCCGCACGCCGGCTGGAGCGGCCTGGTGCTCGGCACGGCGTCCGCCATCACGATCTGGGGGCTGTCGCAGGCCGGGGTGATCGGCCTGAAGGGCCAGGGCACCAGCTTCGTGGCCGCCGGCGTCGCGTTCGTGGTGGACATCGTGGTGAGCGTCGTCGTCTCGCTGGCGACCAAGCCGAAGCCGGACGAGGAACTGGTGGGCCTCGTCTACTCGCTGACGCCGAAGGAAACCCGCCGGCACGACGACACCGGCGAGAACGCGGGCTGGTACCGCAGGCCGGGCCTACTCGCCGGCATCGTGCTCGTCCTCACCATCGCCCTGAACGCCATCTTCTAGGAGGTCGGAATGGCTACCGAGTCGCAGCCGCGCGCGCACAAGGCAGGCGCGTTCGACATCCGGCTGATCATCGCCCTGCTGATCGGCGTCTACGGCGTCATCCTCACCGTCATGGGCATCGGCTTCACCTCCGACGAGGACATCGCGAAGGCCGCCGGGGTGAACATCAACCTGTGGGCCGGGATCGGCATGCTGGTGGTTTCCGCGTTGTTCGTCACCTGGGCCGTGGTCCGCCCCCTCGTCGTGCCGGCCGAGCCCGAGAGCGACGACACCCCGGCCGTCGCGGGCGAATAGCCGGGTTGTCCGGACAGCGGCGCACGGGTGCAGCTACCGTGCTCCGCGTGTTCTCAGACGTTCGGCACCGCCGGCTCCCGAAGCTGTTCCTGCTGGTCACCGCCCTGGCGCTGCCGCTGACGGCGTGCGGGCCGGACCTCGGCAAGTCCAACTTCGCCCGGACGACGGTGCCCGCGGCGGCCGGCGCCGGCCAGGTCGCCGACGGCCCGATCACCGACCCCGCCGTGGCGGCGGCCGTGCTCCGCACGATCCAGCCCTGCCAGTTCCTGACGAAGGACGCACTGGGCGCGCTGGGCCTCGGCACGGTCGAAGACGACCCGTCGCCGTCGTCGATCGCCTTCGACACCTGCAGGAACAAGGTGAAGGACCCCGGCGGCAAGGAGATCCGGCTCGAGCTCGAGATCGGCAGCACTCTGCTGCCTCGGGCCGACAAGACGACCGGGCAGGCCGGCGGGCTGCCCGTGCGCGTGGAGAAGACCGGCGACACCGACTGCACGGTGGCGGCGATGACGGCGCTCAACCCGGACCTGGCGCTCGCGGTCTCGGTCACCTACGCCGGCGACCCCTGCCGTCCCGGGCAGACGCTGGTCGAGGCCGTCGTCCAGAAGGTGCACGATTCGCCGGAGAAGTACTCGACGCCCTCGGGCACCGTGCTGACCGCCGATCCCTGCGCGATGGCGGACACCGCGGTGGTCACTTCCGTCGTGCCGTCGGCGAAGCCCACGCCCTCGGGCCTGCACTCCTGCGAGTGGAAGGACCGGGCCGGGGGCCCCGGGGTGACGGTCGGGTTCCTGCCGGGCCTGCCCCCGCTCGTCGGCGACGGTTACTCCAAGGTGGACCTCGGCAACGGGGTGACCGGGTTCCGGAAGCAGCAGACCGGGGATTCCGCCCGGTGCAAGGTCCAGTGGCAGCACCGGCCGTGGCAGGGCGACGACGTCGAACTGGCCCAGGTGGACTACCAGGGCGACACCGACGGCGGCGGTGACCCGTGCGGCCAGGCGGTGACCGTGGCGAAGAACGTCGTCACCAAGCTCCCGAAAGCCTGACCTGGCGGTGGGCCGCGCGGAGAGGTAGGAAGGGGGCACCCACCCGCCGATGCCGCCGGAGGCTGCCGTGAAGAAGATCATCAACGATCCGGCGAACGTGGTCGCCGAGTCGCTGCGGGGGCTCGCCGCCGCGCACGCCGACATCCTCCGCGTCCAGTACGACCCGGACGTCGTGGTGCGTGGCGACGCGCCGGTCGCGGGCAAGGTCGCCGTCATCTCCGGCGGCGGGTCCGGGCACGAGCCGCTGCACGGCGGCTTCGTCGGCCAAGGCATGCTCGCCGCCGCCGTGCCCGGTGCGGTGTTCACCTCGCCGACGCCGGACGCGGTGCAGGCCGCGGTCACCGCGACCACCGGCGACGCGGGCGCGCTGCTCATCGTCAAGAACTACACCGGTGACGTGCTGAACTTCGAGACGGCCGCCGAGCTGGCCGCCGCCGAGGGCCTCGAGGTGCGCAGCGTGGTGATCGACGACGACGTCGCGGTCAAGGACTCGACGTACACCGCGGGCCGGCGCGGCGTGGGCGGCACGGTGCTGCTGGAGAAGATCACCGGCGCCGCCGCCGAGCGCGGTGATTCGCTCGACGCCGTGACCGCGCTGGCGCAGAAGGTGATCGGCCAGGTCCGGTCGATCGGCGTCGCGCTCACCGCGCCGACCGTGCCGCACGCCGGCACCCCCAGCTTCGACCTCGAGGAGAACGAGATCGAATTCGGTATCGGCATCCACGGCGAGCCCGGCCGCGAACGGATCCCGGCCGAGCCGGCCGACGCGCTGGTGGAGCGGATGGTCGAGGCGGTCGTTTCGGACCTGCCGTTCGCTTCGGGCGACCGGGTGCTGCTGTTCACCAACTCGATGGGCGGCACCCCGCTCGTCGAGCTCTACCTGGCCCACGGCATCGCCGAGCGGCTGCTGGCCGACCGTGGGATCGTGGTCGAGCGCCGGCTGGTCGGCCCGTACACCACCAGCCTCGAGATGCAGGGGATGAGTCTGACGTTGCTCAAACTGGACGACGAGCTGACCGAGCTGTGGGACGCCCCGGTCAACACCGCCGCGCTGCGGTGGGGGCTCTGATGGCCTGCAAGGCCGAGGGGGTCGCGGCGGCCGTGCGCGCTGCCGCGGCGGTGATCGCCGAGCACCGTGCGGAACTGATCGAGCTCGACCGCGCGATCGGTGACGGCGACCACGGCGAGAACATGAACCGCGGCTTCACGGCCGTCGTGGCGGCGCTCGATTCCGCTGTTCCGGACACCCCCGGCGGGGTACTCAAGCTCGTCGCGACGACGTTGATTTCCAAGGTCGGCGGCGCCGCGGGCCCGCTGTACGGCACGGCTTTCCTGCGTGCGTCGGCCAAGCTCGGCACGGCCGCCGACCTCGACGTCCCGGCGCTGCTGGACGCGCTGCGCGCCGGCCTCGAAGGCGTCCAGGCCCGCGGCAAGGCCGTGGGCGGCGACGCGACCATGGTCGACGCCCTGATCCCCGCGGTGTCGGCCGCGGAGAAGGCGGCCGAGGACGGCGGTGACGTCGCCGCGGTGCTGACCGCGGCGGCCGACGCGGCCGACCGCGGCGCGGAGTCCACAGTGGACCTGGTGCCGCGGAAGGGCCGGGCGTCCTACCTCGGCGAGCGCGCCGTCGGGCACCTGGATCCCGGCGCCTGCTCCTCGGCGCTGCTGCTGCGGGCGTTCGCGGAGGCGGCCCGGTGAGCGTGGGAATCGTGCTCGTGTCGCACAGTGCGAAGCTCGCCGAAGGCCTGGCCGAGCTGGCCGCCCAGATGGCACCGGACGTCACCATCCTGCCTGCCGGCGGCCTCTCCGACGGCTCGATCGGCACGGACTACGACGAGGTCGTCGCGGCCACCCAGCGCGCCGACTCCGGCGACGGCGTCGTGCTGCTCTACGACCTGGGCAGTGCGCAGATGACGGCCGAGCTCGCCGTCGAATCGCTGGCCGACCCCTCGGCCGCGGTCGTCGCGGACGGCCCGCTGGTGGAGGGCGCGATCGCGGCGGCGGTCGCGGCGCAGGCCGGCCGGGACCGCCGGGCGGTGGCGGAGGCCGCCGCGGCGGCCGGGCTCCCCGAGGACCTGGCGCCCGCCGAGGCCACGGCCGACGGCGCCGAAATCGAGCTGGAGCTGCACAACGAGGTCGGGTTGCACGCCCGGCCGGCCGGGTTGCTGGTGCGCACGCTGAGCGGCGTCGATGCCGAGGTCACCGTGCGGCTCGGCGAGCAGGAGGCCGACGGTCACAGCGTGCTGGCCCTGATGTCGCTCGGCGCGCGCCAGGGCGACCGCCTCCGCGTGCGGGCGAGCGGGCCGCAGGCCGAAGCCGCGCTGGCCAAGGTCAAGGAGCTGGTGGACGGCAATTTCGGCGAGTGAAGCCGGGAGCTCGGCCGGGTGACTTGAGCGGTACTGACTCGATTCCGTCTGGGCTTCCGGCGGTCCCGTGTGGGAGAGTCGGGGCAATTACCAGCGAGTAACATCTCTGGAGGCCTCGATGGCGCGGGACATCTCGACGGTCGGTGTGGTCGGCCTGGGCACCATGGGGGCCGGTATCGCCGAAGTGCTCGCGCGCAGCGGGCTCGACGTCGTCACGGTCGAGCTCGACGAGGCGGGGATCGCCCGTGGTCGCGGGCACCTCGAGCACTCCACCGAACGGGCGCTCTCCGGCGGCAAGCTGGACGGGCCCGGGCGCGAGGCACTGCTGGGCCGGATCCGGTACGGCACGTCGCTGTCGGATCTGTCCGAAGTGGACTTGGTGATCGAGGCGATCCCGGAGAGCCTCGAGCTGAAGGCCGAAGTCTTCGCCGAGCTCGACAAGATCACCCGGCCCGAGGTGGTCTTCGCGTCGAACACGTCGTCGCTCTCGATCACCGAGATCAGCGTGCACACGGCGCGTCCCGGCAAGGTCGTCGGCCTGCACTTCTTCAACCCGGCGCCGGTGCAGAAGCTCGTCGAGATCGTCAAGACCGTGGTGACCGAGCCGGACGTGGTCGCCGAAGCGGTCGAGTTCGCCGAGCGGCTCGGCAAGGTGCCGGTGGTGATCGGCGACCGGGCCGGGTTCATCGCCAACGCGCTGCTGTTCGGCTACCTCAACCACGCGGTGCGGATGTACGAGCAGCGGTACGCCACGCGCGAGGACCTCGACGCCGCGATGCGCTTCGGCTGCGGCTACCCGATGGGCCCGCTCGCGCTGCTCGACCTGATCGGGCTGGACACCGCGAACGAAATCCTCGACACGATGTACCACCAGTCCCGCAACCGCCTGCACGCACCGGCGCCGCTGCTCAAGCAGATGATCACGGCGGGCCTGCTGGGCCGCAAGACCGGCCGGGGCTTCTACACCTACGACGCCCCGGACTCGCCCACCGTGGTCTCCGCCGATGTGGTGTCCACGGTGGACGGTGTCCCGCCGCGCCCGGTGGCGCGGGTCGGCGTGGTCGGCACCGGGACGATGGCGACCGGTATCGCGGAGGTGTTCGCCAAACGCGGCCTCGACGTCGTGCTGCGGGCCCGGAGCCTGGAAAAGGCGCAGGCGTCGGTGGCTCGCGTCAAGAAATCACTCGACAAGGCCGTGGTCAAGGGCAAACTGTCCGAAGAGGACGCTGCTTCGGCACTGGCCCGGATCACTCCGGTGACCGACTTCGAGGCACTGGCCGACGTCGACCTGGTCGTCGAGGCGGTGGCCGAGGAGCTCTCGGTGAAGCAGGCGGTGTTCGCGGCGCTGGACGAGGTGGTCCGCCCAGGCGCGGTCCTGGCGACGACGACGTCTTCGTTGCCGGTGATCGAGTGCGCGGCAGCGACGTCCCGGCCGTCCGACGTGATCGGCCTCCACTTCTTCAACCCGGCGCCGGTGATGAAGCTGGTCGAAGTGGTGTCGACGATCTCGACCGCACCGGACGTGGTCGCGACGGCGAGCGCGGTCTGCGCGGCGGTGGGCAAGCACGCGGTGCACTGCGGTGACCGCGCGGGTTTCATCGTCAACGCGTTGCTGTTCCCGTACCTGAACGACGCGGTGAAGATGCTGGAAGCCCACTACGCGGCCGCGGACGACATCGACACGGCCATGAAGGTCGGCTGCGGCCTGCCGATGGGCCCGTTCGAGCTGCTGGACGTCGTCGGCCTCGACGTTTCCCTGGCCATCCAGCGGACGCTGTACAACGAGTTCCGCGAAGAAGGCTTCGCGCCGGCGCCGCTGCTGGAGCACCTCGTGACCGCGGGCCGGCTGGGCCGGAAGACCGGGAAGGGCTTCAAGGACTACTGATCAGCTGCCCAGGCTCAACGCGACTTTCCCGGTTCGCGCGTCCTCGGGCTGCACCATGATCCGGCCCCGGTGGGACACCTCGACGAGGGAGAACTTTTCGCCCGCGGGGACGCCTGCGCCGTCCGCGCTCGGCGAGCCGGAGTGGGCCAGGTCCAGGCCGACCCACAGGGCACCCACCAAAGCCGCACCTGCCACACCCGCGAAGAGCAGATGCCACGGGCTGGTCCTGGTGCGCACCGGTGGTGGGGTCTGCGGTGGCGGCCACGGACCCCGGCTGGATGGGCTCGAACGCGTTGGTCATCGCGGCTCCTCCGTTCGGCGCTCGGCATTGCTCCGATCGCCCGGATGAGGTCGGCTGGGCGACGGCGGCTGTTACCCCGGTGCCCCGATCGTGATCAGCCGGCTCAACGCCCAGCCACCTCGCCGAGGACCGGTTTCACGTCGAGCACCGGGGTGCCGTCGATCGCTTCCAAGCCGGTCACCGTGATCGAGCCGCTCTCCGCGGCCGTCACCGTGACCGTGTGGAGGCCGATCGGGTTCGGGCGGTCCGGGGAGCGGGTCGAGAACACCCCGGTGGCCGGCCGGTCCGGGTCGCCGCGCGGGTGCACGGTTTGGACAGCGCGGTCGGCTGCGTGCAGCCAGGTCAGCAGCACCAGGCGATCTCCCGGCCGGAGATCGGCGGCCGCGGCGTGGAACTCCGGGGCGAACACCACGCGAGCCGGCGGCGCGCCCTCGTCGCCCTGCTTCGGGGCGGTGGCCAGGTCGGTCAGGGCCGACTCCACCCGGGCCACCGGCCGCACGGGGAAGCTCGTCACCGGTAATAGCCCTCGACCGGGACGCGGGCCTCGTCGAACAGGGCCGGGCCGTCCAGCTGGTACCCGCCCCACGTGACCGGCGGGCGGAGGGTGAGGAACTGCTCGGTCGACAGTGCGTACACGACCCGTCCCAAGCCGGACCGCTCGATCGCGCCGGTGCACATCCCGCACGGCTGCGTGCTGGTGAACATCGTCGTGGCCGCCGCGGTTTCCGGGGCCAGGTGCTGGGCTGCCCAGCGGGCCAGCTTCAGCTCCGGGTGCGCCGTGATGTCGTTGTCGGTCAGCGAGGTGTTGCGGTCTTCGGCCAGGATCTTCCCGTCGGCGTCGGCCAGCAGGGAGCCGAACGGCGGGTTGCCGTGGTCCTCGCGCGCCTCGCGGGCGAGCTCGATCGCCCGCCGCAGCAGGGTTTCTTCGGTTTCCTTCACCGGTTCTCCTTCTCCTTCCACAGTGCGGCCACGGCCGCGAGGTCCCGCCACGCCACTTCCGGGCGCAGCGTTTCGGCCGGGTCCGCGTCGAACGGGTCGAGCACGACGGTGTCCGCACCCAGCGCCTGCAACTGCGCCAGATCGTCCAGGACCTGGTCGAGCGTGCCTTCTCCGGCGCGCCGGTCGGGGTCGAACACCGGAGCGGCGGTGACCCGCAGCAGGATCCGCGGCGCGAAGGCGGGCACCGGCCGGTCGTCGGCCAGCGTTTCCAGCCGTGCCAGCCCTTCCCGGAACCCGGCCATCGTCAGCCGCAGCGGGTGCCACGCGTCGCCGAGCTCCAGCGCGCGGCGCAGCCCGGCGTCACTGTGCCCACCGAGCCACAGCGGAATCGGACCCGCGCGGTAGTCGTCGTGCCCGGCCCACGCGGCGCGGATCGTCCGCAGGTACTCGCTGGTGAGCTTGCCGCGCTGCTCGAACGGCACGCCCAGAGCAGCGAACTCCTGCTTCGCCCAGCCGATGCCGGCGCCGAGCACGAGCCGGCCCCCGCTGAGCGCGTCGAGGTTCGCCGCCATCCGCGCGACCAGCAGGGGATGCCGGTACGGCACCACCAGCACGGTGGTGCCCAGCCGCACCCGCTGCGTGACTCCGGCCAGCCACGACAGCGTCGTGAACGGCTCGTAGAACGGTGCCGGGTACTGCCCGGCGACGTCCGGCGTGATGGCGACGTGGTCGGACACCATCAGCAGGTCGTAGCCGAGGCCTTCCACCGTCTGCGCCCAGGCGCGCAGGACTCCCGGGTCCGTGCCGGGCCCGAAGTTGGGGACGTTGACGCCGATCTTCACGCCGAAAAGGCTATCGACGCCCCAGCCCCGATCGGAAGGGAACGATCACGGCGTTCGGCCCCTTCGGCCGTGGATCCCACGGTATCTTCGGCCTATGGCCGAGAGTCTCGACCCGACGGACTGGGCCATCCTGGCCGAGCTCCAGCGCGACGCCCGGCTGCCGCTCACCGAGCTGGGCCGCCGGGTGAACCTCAGCGCGTCCGCGGCGACCGAACGGCTCCGGCGGCTCGAGGCGGCCGGCGTCCTCACCGGCTACCGCGCGGAGATCGACCTCGGCAAGGTCGGCTACCCGGTGCTCGCCGTGGTCCGGCTCAAGTACCCCGGCAGCCGGCACGAGCCGTTGCACAAGCTGCTCGCTGAGCGTTCTGAGATCCTCGAATGCCTGCGCACCACCGGCGACGACTGCTACACGCTCAAGATCGCCGCGGCGTCCATGGCCCACCTGGAGCGCACGGTCGACGAGCTGGCCCAGTTCGGCAGCACGACCACGAACCTCGTCTACAGCCAGACCCTGCCCTACCGCGGACCGCGGGAGCCCGCCCGTGACCTCGATCCCTGACCGCATCGTCGTCTACGGCGTGACCGGCTCGGGCAAGTCGACGCTCGCGGCCCGGATCGCCGAGCGGACCGGCCTGCCCTACCACTCCGGGGACGACCTCTCCTGGGAGCCGGGCTGGGTCCAGGTCCCCGACGAGGAGCAGCGCCGCCGCATCGCCGAGGTGTGCGCGGGGGAGCGCTGGGTCCTCGACGCCGCCTACGGCAAGTGGCGGGACATCGTGCTGGCCCGCACCCAGCTCGTGGTCGGCCTCGACTACCCGCGCTGGCTTTCGTTGAGCCGCCTGGTGCGCCGGACGGTCGTCCGGGCCGTGACCCGCAAGCGGATCTGCAACGGCAACGTCGAGTCCGTCCGCCAGATCTTCTCCGCGGACTCGATCATCCGCTGGCACTTCGCGTCGTTCGCGAAAAAGCGGGCGCGCATCCGCGCCTGGGCCGCCGACCCGGCCGGCCCCGCCGTCGTCCGGCTGACGTCCCCGCGCGAGACGCGCCGCTGGCTCGACACCCTCTGAGGTCAGGCGCCCGGGGGCAGCAGCGGGCCGCCGTTCCAGTGCTGGAACACCAGGTTGGTGTGGACGCGGGCGACCTCGTCACGGGCCGTCAGCTCGTCGAGGACCAGGCGCTGGAGCTCCCCGGCGGAGCTGGTCGCGACGTGCGCGAGGAAGTCGTCCGGCCCGGTCAGGTGGTAGACCGCGCGCACCTCCGGCAGCGAGAGGAGGTGCTCGATGAACGGATCGACCAGCGGCCGCCGGTGCGGGCGGACCTGGACGAACAGGAACGCCTCCAGCGGCCGGCCCAGCTTGGCCGCGTCGACCGACGCGTGCTGACCGGTGATGATGCCGGTGTCCCGCAGCCGGGCGACGCGGTCCAGGCACGTCGACGGCGCGATGCCGACCGCGGCCGCCAGGTCCTTGTTGGTGATCCGGGCGTCGTTCTGCAGTAGCCGCAGAATCTCGAGGTCCACCGGACTCAGTTCGACAGAAGCGGACATTGCCGAATCATATCCGAGACCATTGCTCTTGGTCCGGGGAAAGCTCGACCATGCTGCCATGACCTCCTCGCTGCGCACGCGAGCCGTCCACGCCGGCCGTGACGATCTCACGGACCTCGGCGTGCACGCCGCTCCGCTCGACCTGTCCACGACCTACCCGTCCCGCGACAGTGCCGCCGAAGCCGCCCGGATCGACGCCTTCACCGCGGGCGCCGAGCTCGACGGCCCGCCGATCTACGGCCGGGTCGGCAACCCGACCGTCGAGCGGTTCGAGCGTGCGCTCGCCGAGCTCGAAGGCTTCGACCACGGCGTCGCGTTCGCCAGCGGCATGGCCGCCGTCTCGGCTTGCCTGCTTTCCGCGGTGGCGCAAGGGAAACGGCACGTCGTCGCGGTGCGCCCGCTGTACGGCTGCAGCGACCACCTGCTCGAGTCCGGACTGCTCGGCACCGAAGTCACCTGGGCCGCGCCCGATGCCGTCGCCGCCGCGCTCCGGCCGGACACCGGGCTGGTGTTCGTGGAGACCCCGGCGAACCCGACCCTGGCCGAGACCGACATCGCCGAGCTGTCGGCCGCCTGCGGGGACGTGCCGCTGGCGGTGGACAACACGTTCGCCACTCCGGTCCTGCAACGACCCGGCCGCCACGGTGCCCGGATGGTGCTGCACAGCGCGACGAAGTTCCTCGGCGGCCACGGCGACGTGATGGGCGGGATCGTCGCCTGCGACGCTTCGGAAGCTGCGAGGCTGCGGCAGATCCGGTTCGCCACCGGCGGCGTGCTGCACCCGCTCGCCGGATATCTGCTGCTGCGCGGGCTTTCCACGCTGCCGTTGCGGGTCAACGCCGCGTCCGCGACCGCGGCGACGCTGGCCGCACGCCTCGGTGAGCACCCGGCCGTGACCGCCGTCCACTACCCGCGGATCGGTGGGCCGCTGGTCGCGTTCGAGGTCGACGGCGACCCGCACGCGCTGATCGGCGCCGTCCGGCTGATCACGCCGGCCGTCAGCCTGGGCAGCGTCGACACGCTGATCCAGCACCCCGGTTCGATCAGCCACCGGATCGTCGATGCCGGCGACCGGCACCACGCCGGCGTCTCCGACCAGCTGATCCGGCTCTCCGCCGGGCTCGAGGACGTCGAGGACCTGTGGGCCGATCTGGACCAGGCGCTGAAGGCGCTCTGAGCCCGGTCAGCCGCAGCAGCCGCCACCGCAGCAGCCGCCACCACCACCGGCCGGGGCCGCGGGACCACCCGCGGCCCCGGTGAGGGCAACGGTGGTGAGCAGCTTGACGGTGTCGGCGTGGCCCTCCGGGCAGGCCGCCGGCGCACCGGATTCGCTCATCGGGCGCAGGAGCTCGAACGTCTCGGTGCACTCGCGGCAGCGGTAGGCGTAGGTCGGCATGCCGAGATTATCGCCGGACACCGCCGTGGATGGGAAGCTGGGCGCGTGCAGCCGCCTTCGCTCGCCGACGTCCCGCACCTCGGCCAGGTCGTCCCGTCCCTGCTCGCTGCGCTCGGGGTACCCGGCTGCGCGAACACGCTGGCGTTGCCGGAGGCGCGCAGTGCCGCCGTGCTGCTCGTCGACGGGCTCGGCGCGGAGCTGCTCGCCGAGCACGCCGCGGACGCCCCGGTGCTGACCGAGCTCGCCCGCGAGCCGCTGCGCGTCGGGTTTCCGTCGACGACGGCGGCCGGCGTCGCCGCCATCGGCACCGGGCTCGCGTCGGGTGAGCACGGCATGGTCGGCTACACCTTCGAAATGCCGGGCACGGGCGTGCTCAACGCGTTGCGCTGGTGCAGCCACGAGGACGGCAGCGACCTCCGCGGTGCGCTCCCGCCCCGCGAGGTGCAGCCGCTGCCGACGACGTTCGAGCGTGCCGCTGCCGCGGGGATCGACGCGGCGGTGGTTTCGGCCGCCAAGTTCGCCGACACGGCACTGACCCGGGCCACCCAGAGCGGGGCGTGCTACGCCGGGGTCCACGCCCTGGGCGACCTGGCCGCGCGGACGTTGTCGGTGCTCGACGGGCGGGCGTTCTGCTACGCCTACCACAGCGAACTCGACCTGCTCGGGCACGTCTACGGCCCCGGTTCGGCCGCCTGGCGGATGCAGCTGCGGCAGATCGACCGGCTCGTCGAGTCCCTTGTGGAGGGTCTGCCGCCCGGCGCGCTGCTCGCGGTGGTGGCCGACCACGGGATGGTGACCGTCGACGACCAGCTCGACCTCGAAGACGTCCCGGAACTGCTGGCGGGTGTCCGGACGTTCGGTGGCGAGGTCCGGGCCCGGCACGTCTACACCGAACCGGGCGCGGCCGCGGACGTCCTCGCGGCCTGGCGGGAGGTGCTGGGCGAGCGGGCGTGGGTGCGCTCGCGCGAGGAGGCCGTCGCCGACGGCTGGTTCGGGCACACGGTCAGCGACCGGGTGCTGCCCCGCATCGGCGACGTCGTCGCCGCGGCCCGGGACCGGTTCGGGATGGTGCGGGGACTCGCGGAAGCCGTCGAGACGTCGCTGATCGGGCAACACGGCTCGCTCACCACCGCCGAGCAGCTGGTGCCGCTGGCGCTCGCCCAGGGCTGACCCGCCCCCGGCCGGCCGGCTCACGCGCACGTGCGCCGGTCGGACCTTTCGCGTCGCCGGTGCCGACCTGTCCACCGGGCTGACGGGGGTGCCGGAGATCGCCGCGCGGACGCTCGACGGGCCGTTCCCGCTGTGGCATGTCGGGTGCTCGGCGGCGAGGACTCCGCCGGACCGGGCGGCCTGAGCCCCGACGGGCCATCACCCGTGATGGGAGACGGATCTCGCGTGATCAGCGACGGAACTCGCGTGATTGGGGGCGGATCTCGCGTAGGTGGTGGGGGAGGGGGTGGTGCGTGGCAGCTACCGTTTTGGGGTGCCACGACGCAACCGTCCCGGCCGCCGCGCGGACGGCGGGCCGCCCGAGCGTGAGCTCGGGGCGGCCACCGGGTGGGCGCGGGCCGAGAGCGGGACCGATGGTGACTGGCTCGTGCGGACCGTGCCCGGGAGCCAGGCCACCAAGGTCTACCGCTGCCCCGGCTGCGACCACGAGATCCGGCCGGGCACGCCGCACCTCGTCGTCTGGCCCGCCGACGAGACCGGCTCGATCGCCGACCGGCGGCACTGGCACCGGGCCTGCTGGGAAGCGCGGGCCCGGCGACGGCCGCACCGCCGCGGGTGATTCGCTCTGGAGTTGTCAAACACCGCCCGGCTCAGCGCCGGTAGTGCCGCGACATCGCGCCGTCGTACATCTCCTCCGTGTACTCGGTGAAGCCGAGCCGCTCGGCCACCCGCAACGACGGCTTGTTCGCGATGCTCACGCTCGCCAGCACCGGCACCGACGGCAGCTCGCGGGCACACCACTCAAGGACCGCCAGCCCCGCCTCGACCGCGTAGCCCTTGCCCCACGCGGACGGCCGGAACCGGTAACCGAGGTTCAGCACCTTCTCGCCGTGGAACTCCCGCAGCCGCACGCCGCACATGCCGATCACCTCGGTACCGCCGCGTTCGAGCACCGCGGGGTAGCCGAAGCCGTGCTCGGCCCAGTGCGCCAGCCACTCCGAGAACATCGCCGACGCGCGCGGAACGCCGGGCGGGTCGGGGTGGAAGCGGTTGGTCCGGGGATCGGTGTGGATGTCGACCATCGCCTGCCGGTCGGCCTCCTGGGGCCGACGCAGCAGCAGCCGGTCGGTTTCGATGTCGGTGAACACATCGGCGAAGCTAGCGAGGGGGTCCGACAAAATGATGCGCATGACCGAACTGCCACTGGTCCTCCTGCACGCCTTTCCCCTGGATTCCCGCATGTGGAACGCGGTGCGCGAGCCCCTCGCTTCACACCTTCGGGTGATCACACCGGATCAGCGTGGACTCGGCCGCTCGCCGCTGCCGGAGTCCTCGCGCGAACCGAGCCTCGAAGACGCCGCGCGCGACGTCGTCGCCCTGCTCGACCGGCTGGACCTCGACCGGGTCGTGCTCGGTGGCTGTTCGATGGGCGGCTACCTCGCGATGGCCGTGCTGCGGCTCGCGCCGGAGCGGATCGGCGGCCTGGTGCTGATCGACACCAAGGCGACGCCCGACACGCCCGAGGCCGCGCAGACGCGGCTCGACGTCGCGGCCCGCGTCGAGGAGGAAGGCACCAAGACCTGGCTGGCCGAGGCCACCCTGCCCACCCTGCTGGCCGCGTCGACGCGTGAGCGGCGTCCCGAGCTCGTCAAAACGGTCCGGGAGATCATCGAGTCCCAGCCGCCCGCCGGGATCTCCTGGACGGCGCTGGCGCTGCGCACCCGGCCCGATTCCCTCGACCTGCTGCGGGATTGCGGCGTCCCGGCGCTGGTCGTCGTCGGGGAAGAAGACCCGATCACCCCGGTGGCGGCGGCGAGCGCGATGGCCGGGGCCATGGCAGGCGCGACGCTCGTGGTGCTGCCGGACGCCGGTCACCTGACCCCGCTCGAAGACCCCGCCGGCGTGGTCGAGGCGATCCTGTCCTGGTACCCGGCGACTCACGAGAGCGAGAAGTAGGCGGCGAGCGCGGAGCGGGCTTCGGGAAGCCGGTGCGGGAACCGCTGAGCGAGGACCAAGCGCCATGCGACGGCGAAGAGTTCTCGCAGCTGCGTATACGCGCGGAGGGCGTCGTCGGGCACTGAACCGGGGTAGGCGGCCAGGTACTCCGGGCCGCCCTGCCGCGCCAGGACGCCGAGGTCCCAGGCGAGCGGCCCGCGCCAGGTGTCCTCGAAGTCCAGCCAGCAGGGCCCGGCCGCCGTCGCGATCAGGTTGCCGGGGTGCGCGTCGCCGTGCAGCGGCTGGACGGCGACGTCCGGCAGGGCGGCTTCGATCCGGGCGGCTTCCGGACGCAGGCGGGGATCGAGGTCGTGCCGGTCGAACAGCCGCCCGAGCTCGTCCAGCGGCCCGCGGCGCGGCAGTTCGCCCGGGTACTCGCGCAGGGCCGCGTGCACCTCGGCGAGGGAGCGCGCGACGACGTCCGGTGCGTACCGGTGGTCCGGATCGTGCGGGGTGTGGTGCCACAGCGTGACCGGCAGCCCGTCCGCGAAATGCGGTCCCGCCGGGGGATCGGTCGTCGGTGAGACGACGAGCACACCACGGTCCGTGAGGAACCGGGAGAGCTCGACGTCCCGCGTCAGCCAGGGCGCCGGTTCCGGGCGGAGCAGCCGGGTCGTCGCGGGCACCCTGGCGACCAGCGGACCCAGCCTCACCAGCACGTTCGACCGCTCGTGGAGCACATCGGGATCGTGGGCGGGCAGGCCGAGCCGGGCAGTGACGGCGAGGGCCGCGCGCACCGCCGCCAGGGTGTAGTCGTCGGCCACGGCCCGATCTTGCCAGCCGGTGCGCGCGACTGTCGGTAGCGAGGGCTACGATCCCCCTAAGCCGCCGGGTCGGGCTTTCCCGAGCCCCGGTGGCGCGACGATGACCACCACAAGGTTTCAGTGTTGGAGGCAGGAGTGACGGCCGTAGCCCCCAAGCCGATCGCCACGCGCCCGTACCCCGCGCGCGAGTCGGTTAAGGGTTCGTACCTGCTGCGGTTGTTCCGCACGACGGACCACAAGCAGATCGGGATCATGTACCTGGTCACGTCGTTCGCCTTCTTCATGGCGGGCGGCGCGATGGCCATGCTGATCCGCACCGAGCTGGCGCGGCCCGGGCAGCAGTTCCTGTCCCAGGAGCAGTACAACCAGCTGTTCACCATGCACGGCACGGTGATGCTGCTGCTGTACGCGACCCCGATCCTGTTCGGCTTCGCGAACTTCATCCTGCCGCTGCAGATCGGCTCGCCGGACGTCGCCTTCCCGCGGCTGAACGCGTTCTCGTACTGGCTGTACCTCTTCGGCGGCCTGATCGTGATGTCCGGCTTCCTGACCCCGGGTGGCGCCGCCGACTTCGGCTGGTTCGCCTACACCCCGCTGTCGGACGCCATCCACTCGCCGGGCGTCGGCGCGGACCTCTGGATCTCCGGCCTGGTGATCGGTGGTCTCGGCACCATCCTCGGCGCGGTCAACATGATCACCACCGTGGTCTGCCTGCGCGCGCCGGGCATGACGATGTACCGGATGCCGATCTTCACCTGGAACATCCTGGTGACGTCGATCCTGGTCCTGCTCGCCTTCCCGATCCTGACCGCGGCCCTGATGGGCCTGCTGGCGGACCGGCACCTCGGGGCGCACGTGTTCGACCCCGAAAACGGCGGCGTGATCCTCTGGCAGCACCTCTTCTGGTTCTTCGGCCATCCCGAGGTCTACATCGTCGCGCTCCCGTTCTTCGGGATCGTGTCGGAGATCTTCCCGGTGTTCAGCCGCAAGCCGCTGTTCGGCTACAAGAGCCTGGTCTGGGCGACGCTGGCCATCGCGGCGCTGTCGGTCGCGGTGTGGGCGCACCACATGTACGCCACCGGCGCCGTGCTGCTGCCCTTCTTCTCCTTCATGACGTTCCTGATCGCCGTCCCGACCGGCATCAAGTTCTTCAACTGGATCGGCACGATGTGGAAGGGCCAGCTGTCCTTCGAGACGCCGATGATCTTCTCGATGGGCTTCATCGTCACGTTCCTCTTCGGCGGCCTGACCGGCATCCTGCTGGCCGCGCCGGCGATCGACTTCCACGTGTCGGACAGCTACTTCGTCGTCGCGCACTTCCACTACGTGCTCTACGGCACGATCGTGTTCGCCACCTTCGCCGGCATCTACTTCTGGTTCCCGAAGATCACCGGCCGGATGATGGACGAGAAGCTCGGCAAGTGGCACTTCTGGACCACGTTCATCGGCTTCCACGGCACGTTCCTCGTCCAGCACTGGCTGGGTGCCGAGGGCATGCCGCGGCGGTACGCGGACTACCTGTCCAGTGACGGTTTCACCACGCTGAACACGATCTCCACGATCGGCGCGTACATCCTCGGTGCCTCGACGCTGCCGTTCATCTGGAACGTCTTCAAGAGCTACCGGTACGGCGAGATCGTCACGGTGGACGACCCGTGGGGCTACGGCAACTCGCTCGAGTGGGCGACGTCGTGCCCGCCGCCGCGGCACAACTTCACCGAGCTGCCCCGGATCCGCTCCGAGCGGCCCGCGTTCGAGCTGCACTACCCGCACATGATCGAGCGCATCCACAGCGAGGGTGAGATCGGCTTCTTCGGGAAGCAGAGGGTCAACAGCCACGCGGCGCCGTCGCAGCTGCTCACCGAAGCGGTGATCCCGGGTGACCACTCCAGGGACAACGCGAGCGAGCAGGACGGCGAGTAACACCCTGATCGAGTGAGCGCGTGCCCGGCTTTTGTGAAGCCGGGCACGCGTTCTACTTATGTTCGACCGCGGACCGGCAGACTGGCCGTGCAGCGTTGCCGAACGAGGGATGACCAGTGAGCCAGACTCCCGTCCTGATCACGACGACCGGTCCCGACAAGCCGGGCGTCTCGTCCGTGCTGTTCGCCGTGCTGACCCGGCACGACGTCGACGTGCTCGACGTCGAGCAGGTGGTCATCCGCGGGCAGCTCGTGCTCGGGGTGCTCGCCGGGGTCTACCGCGACCCGGAGGGCCTGCAGGAGACGGTCGAGCAGGCGATGGCGTCCGTCGGCATGGAGGTCGACGTCAAGATCGGGTCGGCCATCGGGGAGGACCCGTTCGCGCTCGGCCGCCGGGACTCCTCCCACGTGCTGGTGGTGCTGGGCCGCCCGGTGACCGCGCGGGGTTTCTCCGAGGTCGCCCGCCGGCTGGCCTCGCTGGGCGCCAACATCGACGCGATCCGCAGTGTCGCCGACTACCCGGTGACCGGGCTCGAGCTGTACGTCTCGGTCGACGAGGACACCCCCGAGGCCGACGCCGCGCTGCGCTCGGAACTCGCCGACGCCGCCGTCGAGGCGGGGATCGACATCGCGGTGGAGCGGGCGGGCATCATGCGCCGGGCGAAGCGGCTCGTCGTGTTCGACGTGGACTCGACCCTGATCCAGGGCGAAGTCATCGAGATGCTGGGTGCGCACGCCGGGGTGGAGCCGGAGATCCGCAAGATCACCGACGCGGCCATGCGCGGCGAACTGAACTTCACCGAATCGCTGGAACGGCGGGTCGCGCTGCTGGCCGGCCTGCCGGCGACGGCGATCGACGAGGTCGCCGCGTCGATCGAGCTGACTCCCGGCGCCCGGACGACGATCCGCACGCTCAAGCGGATGGGCTTCCGCACCGGCGTGGTGTCCGGCGGCTTCATGCAGGTCATCGGGGGCCTGGTGGAGGAGCTGGGGCTCGACTTCGCGGTGGCGAACGAGCTCGAGATCGTGGACGGCAAGCTCACCGGGAAGGTCATCGGTGACGTCGTCGACCGTGCGGGCAAGGCGAAGGTGCTTCGCCGCTTCGCCGCCGAGTACGACATCCCGCTCGAGCAGTGCGTCGCCGTCGGGGACGGTGCCAACGACATCGACATGCTTTCGGCCGCCGGCATGGGCGTCGCGTTCAACGCGAAGCCTGCGCTGCGCGAGGTGGCCGACACCGCGTTGTCGCACCCGTACCTCGACGCCGTGCTGTTCGTGCTCGGCCTCACCCGCGGGGAGGTCGAAGCGGCCGACGCCGCCGACGGGTTCGAGCTGATGCGTCCGTGAGCAGCGTTCTCGACCCCCTGGGTGCCCGCTACGCCTTTTGGCTGGGGCTTCCGGCCGAAGACACTTCGGACACCTCCGACGAGCTCCCGGAGGAAGTCCGGGCGATGCCGGTCATCCTCCGCATCGAACGCGCCGAGCCGCCGCGCCGCACCCCGCTCCTGGAGGCGGCGGCCGCGGCGGCGCTGGCGGTGTGCCTCGACGAGCGCGCGCGGCCCGGCGGCGAGTGGGCCGAGCCGATGCACGCGTGGCTCGACAACCGGATCCGGAAGGTCGCGCGGCGGGCGCGCGGCGCGCACTGGGCCGCCGTGCAGGACTTGCCGGGCATCACGGTCGAGGTCGACGGCGCCGAGGCGCGGGCCCTGGTGCCGGGACTGGTCACCGAGACGCCGAAGGAGGTCGCGCGGCTGCAGATCTCGGGCAGTGAACTGCCGCCCGACGAGCCCGGCCCGATCCCGGACGGCGTGCCGCTGCTGCTGCTCAACCCGCACGTCCCGATGACCGTCGGCAAGGCCGCCGCGCAGGTCGGCCACGCGACGATGATCCTCGCCGCGCTGCTGGGCGCCACCGAGCTGGCCGGCTGGGCCGCCCAGGGCTACCGGGTCGCCGTGCGCGCGGCGAGCGTCGCGCACTGGAAGGAACTGCACCCCGGTGACGACCCCGAGGGCGCGTGGCTGCGCGACCGGGTGATCGCCGTCCGGGACGCCGGGTTCACCGAGGTCGATCCGGGCACGATCACGGTTCTTGCCCAGTGGGCGCCGGAACAAGTGCCCGGCTGAGCCGGTTGGAGCGGGCATGGGACTCGAAGTACAGCGCACCGGGCGGCACGCGTTCGTGGGGCGCAACGACCGGGGCGCGGAGGTCCGGCTGGGCCGGGCGGGCGCCGAAGGGGCCTTCTCGCCCGCCGAGTTGCTGCAGATCGCGGCCGCGGGCTGCAGCGCGGTGACCGCGGAAGAGCTGATCACGCGGCGGATCGGCGAAGACGCGGAGTTCCGGGTCGGTGTCTCGGCCGATCGGCGCGAGGGCGCTTCGGAGCTGGACGCCGTCCACGTCACTTTCGATGTCGACGTGTCGACTTTGACGGCGGATCAGCGGGCGGCACTGGCCGGCGCCGTGGACCGCGCGATCGACCGGCTCTGCACGGTGAGCCGCACCCTCAAGAAGGGGATTCCGGTGACGGAGGAGTTCCCGGCGTAGGGTCCGGTGCGACCGGGATCAGCAGACGGTGCAACGCATCTCAGTTCTGGCTGGATTCCCAGACGACGTAGGCCTGGTCGGCGTCGGTCGTCATGGCTTCGATGAACTTCTCGTTGTCGAATCCCGGCAGGGACTGCAGCCGCTCGATGAGCGCGTCGGCCGCCGGGTCGCCGCTGGGTACCGCGGTGCCCTTGCCGTCGGTGCCCACGAGCATGAAGAACACGTCTTCGTTCCAAGGGCCGTCCGGGATGACCCGCACCATCACCGAGGACAGGTCGGACCACGTGACAGCCTCTTCGCTGCCGTCCGCGAGCCGCCGCCGCACTCCGGTGTCGTCGACGCTGACGGTCCGGGACTGGGCGCTGGACGAATCCTGGGTCAACCGGTGCTCCCTTGTTGCTTCGGTGGCTTCACCGTACCGGGCGCGGCTGCGGCCCGCGTCACGCGGGCGCGGCTGCGTCCAGCCGGCGCAGCGCCTCCCGCACCACCTTCGGGTCCATCGTCGGCCAGAACGGCGGCAGCGACGCACGCAGGAAACCGCCGTAACGGGCGTTCGCCAGCCGCGAATCCAGCACCGCCACCACCCCGCGGTCGGTGACCGACCGGTGCAGCCGTCCGGTGCCCTGCGCCAGCAGCAGCGCCGCGTGCGTGGCTGCCACGGTGAGGAACCCGTTGCCGCCGCGGGCTTCCACCGCGCGCTGGCGCGCCGAGGAGACGGGGTCGTCCGGGCGCGGGAACGGGATCCGGTCGACCACCACGAGCTGCAGCGACGGCCCGGGGACGTCGACGCCCTGCCACAGGCTGAGCGTGCCGAACAGGCACGTGCGGACGTCGCCGGCGAACTTCTGGACCAGCAACGATGTCGCGTCGTCCCCCTGGCAGAGGATCGGGAAGTCCAGCCGTCCGCGCATCTCCTCGGCGGCCTGCTTGGCTGCCCGCATCGAGGAGAACAAGCCCAGCGTGCGCCCGCCCGCGGCTTCGATCAGCTCGGCCAGTTCGTCCATTGTGGACGAAACAAGACCGTCGCGGCCCGGTGGCGGCAGGTGCTTGGCCAGGTACAGGATGCCGTTGCGCCGGTGGTCGAACGGCGAGCCGACGTCCAGGCCGGTCCACTTCGGGCCCGAGGCGTCCGACGGGGCTTCCTTGTCCGTCGCCGCGCCGGGCGCCTTCTCGACCTGCGGCGCGCCCGGCGGGAGACCCCACTGCCGCGCCATGGTGTCGAACGTGCCGCCCAGGGTCAGCGTCGCGGACGTCAGGATCGTCGTGTGCTGGTTGAACACGCGCTCCCGCAGCAGGCCGGCGACACCCAGGGGCGCCACCTTCAGCGCCGGCGGCCGCGGGTTCGACGCGTACTTGTCGCCGGAAAGCCAGACGACGTCACGCTGGTGCGCCTGGTCCTCGTCGAACGCCTCCAGCAGCCGGACCGCGGTGTCGTGCACCTCGTCGAGCAGTGAGCGCGCCAGCTTGCGCGCGGTGGCCCCCTCGACGTCCTCCTTGCGGTCGGAGCCCAGTGCGGTGATGCACCGGTGCGCGGCGTCGCGGACCGCCGGGATGATGCCCTGCAGCGGCCGCGGCAGCTCGTCCATCCGGCCCGCGGGCAGGTCGTCGACGATCAGTGCCAGCCCGTCACCCGCCTCCAGCAGGCCGTCGGCGACGTCGGCGTCGATGAGCTTGCCGCAGCGGCGCGCGGCCGCCGCGCACATCGCGCTGGTCAGCTCGCCGGTGGCGACCGAGGTGACCCGGTCGACCAGGTCGTGGGCCTCGTCGATGATCACCACGTCGTGGTCCGGCAGCACCTGGTAGCCCTGCAACGCGTCGATCGCCAGCAGCGCGTGGTTGGTCACGATGACGTCGGCGCGGCCGGCCTCGGCGCGGGCCTTCTCGGCGAAGCAGTCCGTGCCGATCGGACAGCGTGAAGCGCCGAGACATTCCTTCGCCGTCACGGAAACCTGGCGCCACGCCTGATCGGTGACCCCGGGGACGAGCTCGTCGCGGTCGCCGGTTTCGGTGTCCGACGCCCACTCCCGCAGCCGCGTGACCTCCTTGCCCAGCCGGGACACCGCGAACGGGTCGAAGAGCTGGGCGTCCTCCGGCTCGTCCGGTGCGCCGGAATCCAGCCGGTGCAGGCACATGTAGTTCCGGCGGCCCTTGAGGATCGCGAAGGTCGGTTCGCGACCCAGCGGCTTCTTCAGCGCCTTCGCCAGGCGCGGGAGGTCGCGGTCGACGAGCTGGCGCTGCAGCGCGATCGTCGCCGTGGAGACCACCACCGTGGCCTCTTTCTCGACGGCGTGGCGGATCGCGGGCACGAGGTAGGCCAGTGACTTGCCGGTGCCGGTGCCGGCCTGCACGGCCAGGTGCTCACCGGTGCGGATGGCGCGGCCGACGGCGTCGGCCATCTGGACCTGCCCCGGGCGCTCGGCACCGCCGACGGACTCCACCGCGTGGGTCAGGAGTTCGAGGACGCCGGGGAAATCGGTTCGGGCGGGCACAGCGACACATTAGCCGCCACCGCCGACAAGATCGGCGATCCGTCGCGAACGGGCCACTCGCGCCGGGGGACCTCCGCGCGGAAGGTCCCCCCGCGAGCGGTCAGTCCCCGGTGCGGCCGGAGACCAGCTTCCAGGTCAGCGGCAGCAGCCCGGCGGCCACGACGATCTTGAGCGCGTCCCCGATCAGGAACGGGACCACGCCCTTCGCGAAGGCGGTGGACAGGTCGAACCCGGTCGAGGCCATCAGCCACGGCACGCCGAACGCGTAGATCACCACGTTGCCGAGCACCATCGTGCCCGCGGTGCGCACCGGCGTCCGGTCGCCGCCGCGGCCGGCGAGCGCGCCGACCAGTGCGCCGGCGAAGACGAACCCGACGATGTAGCCGGCGCTCGCGCCGGACAGGCCCGCGGTGCCGTGCTGGAACCACGGCACGCCCACGGCGCCGACCAGCAGGTACACCAGCATCGACGCGGCACCGCGCGACATGCCGAGCGACGCGCCGACGAGCAGGGCGGCGAACGTCTGGCCGGTCATCGGCACCGGGCTGCCCGGCACCGGGATCGTCAGCTGCGCGGCGGCGCCGGTGAGCACGGCACCACCGGCGACCAGCGCGATGTCCCGCACGAGCGAACCGGGCACGAGGTCGGCCAGCACGGGCCGCTTGCCGGCGAAGGACAGCGAAGACACGAAACCTCCCGAGGTGAACAGGCGACGACCGAGGTTAACGCTCGTTACCGTCCCGTGGACCCGTCGAGTTGCGTTCCTCACCGGCCACTCGTCCGGGTGGACCCGATCAGGGCGGGCGCCGGACCGGCCGATGACGAAGTGGGTGGCTGCGAACCGCCACGGAACCGAGGAGGCCGGTGCATGCGAAACGCCAGGACGAGGACATTCCGGTTGCTGGCCGTGACGACGCTGGCCGCGCCGCTCCTGGGTGCGGCGGCCCCCGTGACGTCCACCGGATGGGCGTCGTCCGGCTCGGTGAACGTGACGATCGACAACGAGCAGGTCGTCACCGGGGAACTGGCGAGGTGCAGCGTCGACGGCCCGTACAAGGGCTGGACGCAGGGCGGTGCCACGGGCGACATCGCCGTGTTCGGGGCCGGTTACACGGGCTGCGGGCGGTCGGGCGAGGCGTCGGTCGCCCAGGCGTCCGGGCGCCGCTTCCGGGCGACCGTGCTGCAGCGCTACGGCGGTCCGGAACTCACCGTGCGCACCTACTCCGCGAAGTGCGCGACGACCGCCACCGGCAGCCTCGGTGAGGTGGCGATCGGCGCCGTCGAAGGGGTCACGGTGCCGGCGGAGATCCCGCCGAACTACCGGATCGTCATCCCCGGCGGAGCCGCGGGTACGGCGCTGGCGACGGTGATCCTCAACGAGACCGTGACGCCCCAGCCGCCGGACGGCAGCCTGGTGACGCACGCCGTGCACATCAAGCTGTTCCCGCAGGGCGGCCCGGCCGGCGGGGACATCTACCTGGGCACGGCCGCCTGCGACCCGTTCGGCAAGAAGTAGCGCGGCACTTTCACGTGAAAGTGCCGCTTTGCAGCGCAAAGCGTAGCTTTCACGTGAAAGTGCCGCTCAGGTGGTGGTGAAGCGGGCGGCGGCCGCGACGAACTCGCCCGCCCGCGTGGCCAGGTCCGGCAGGCTGCCCCCGGACGACAGCGCGTCGCCCAGCAACGGGGTCGCCGCGGCGACCGCGATCGCGCCCGAGCGCAGGTAGTTCTCGACGTCGGCCAGGTGGACGCCGCCGGTCGGCACCAGCGGGACGTCCGGCAGCGGCGCCCGCACCGCGCGCAGGTACGCGACTCCGCCCACGGCCGCGACCGGGAACACCTTCACCGCGGCCGCGCCGAGCCGCCAGGCCTGGTCGATCTCCGTCGGCGTCAGCGCGCCGCAGATCACCGGGGTGTCGAGGGCCGCGGCGCGCTCCAGGACCGCCGGGTTGACCGTCGGCGTGATCAGGTACGCCGCGCCCGCGTCCACCGCGGTGTCCACATCGGACGGTTCGCGGACGCTGCCCGCGCCGATCAGCGCGTCTTCGCCCAGCGCCAGGCGCAGCGCGGTGATGGCCGCGGGCGCGCCCGGCGTCGTCAGCGTCGCTTCGAGCAGGCGGATGCCCGCCGCGTGCAGCACCATCGCGGCGTCGGCGAAGCGCGACGCGTCGGACGCCCGCAGGATCGCGACGAGCCGGTGTCGCGCCAGCGCGGCCCGCAGGTCCTTCACGCAGCGGGCCCGACGACGGCGGTGCCGGTGTAGGTGACACCCGCCTCGTCGAAGTCCTGGAGCGTCGCGTCGACCGTCGGCTGCGAGCCGCCGACGGTCAGGTCCAGCAGCACCCGCACGCCGAAGCCGGCGTTCGCCGCGTCGAGCGCTGTCGCGCGGACGCAGAAGTCCGTCGCGATGCCGACGACGTCGACATCGGTCACGTCGTGCTCACGCAGCCACGTTTCCAGGGACTTCCCGTCCCGGGCCGCGCCTTCGAAGCCGGAGTACGCGGCGCTGTATTCGCCCTTGGAGAACACCTCGCCGATCGGGACGACGTCGAGTGCCGGGTGGAACGACGCGCCGGGCGTGCCGGCGACGCAGTGCACCGGCCAGCTGTCCTTGAAGTCCGGCGTCTCGCTGAAGTGGTCGCCGGGGTCGACGTGGTTGTCGCGGGTGGCCACGACGTGGCTGTACCCGCCTTCGGCGGCTCGCTTCGAGATGGCGGCGGCCGCGGCGGCCCCGCCCGGCAGGCCGAGCGAACCCCCTTCGCAGAAGTCGTTCTGCACGTCCACCACGATCAGCGCGGTTCCCATGGCCGGACTCCGTTTCAGAGACAGCGTCGTTTACCAGAACGTCGGTTACAAGAACAGGGTCGGGATGGCGGGCTCGCCGTGCGAGAGCTTGAGGCCCTCCCACGGCAGGCTGACCAGGCCGCGGCGTAGCCGCTGCCTCGCGTCGTCGAGCGTAGGCAGGTCCGGCACCGGCTGGCCAGCGCGGATCAGCGGGATCTGCAGCGGCCGGTCGTTGGCGTGCGGCTCCGGCGCGTCCGGACCGGCGGCCCAGACGACCTCCTCGACCGCCGTGCCGGTGCCGCGGTGGCGCCGCAGCGCGGACTTGCGGCCGCCGCGGGACTCCTTGTGGGCACTGCGCTTGGCGACCGGCCTGCCGTCCACCTCGACCAGCTTGTAGACCATCCCGGCGGTCGGTGCGCCGGACCCGGTGACCACGGAAGTGCCGACGCCGTACGCGTCCACCGGCTCGGCGCGCAGGGCCGCGATGGCGTGCTCGTCCAGGTCGCCCGACACCACGATGCGGGTGTCCTTCGCGCCGAGGGAGTCCAGCTGCTCGCGGGCGCGGCGGGCGAGCGGGCCGACGTCGCCCGAGTCGATCCGGATCGCGCCGAGCTCGGGCCCGGCGACGCGGACCGCGGTCTCGATGCCGGCGGTGATGTCGTACGTGTCGACCAGCAGCGTCGTGTCCGCGCCCATCTTGTCGACCTGCGCGCGGAAAGCGGCTTCTTCGCTGTCGTGCAGCAGCATGAAGGCGTGCGCGACGGTGCCGCGGGTCGGGATGCCGTAGCGGCGCCCGGCTTCGAGGTTGGACGTCGTCGCGAAGCCGGCCAGGTAGGCGGCGCGCGCGGCCGCGACCGCGGCGTACTCGTGCGTGCGGCGGCCGCCCATCTCGATGATCGGCCGGCCGTGCGCGGCGCCGGACATCCGGGCCGCCGCCGACGAGATGGCGCTGTCGTGGTTGAGGATCGACAGCACCAGCGTCTCCAGCAGCACGCATTCGGCGAACGAGCCGGTGACGGTGAGGATCGGCGAGCCGGGGAAGTACAGCTCGCCTTCGGGATAACCGTCGATGTCGCCCGAGAACTCGTAGTCCGCGAGCCAGCCGAGCGTCGTGTCGTCGACGACCGCGGTGGCTTCCAGCTGCGCCAGTTCGGCGTCGGTGAAGCGGAAGTCCGCGATCGCGTCGAGGACCCGGCCGGTGCCCGCGACGACGCCGTAGCGGCGCCCGTCCGGCAGCCGTCTGGCGAAAACTTCGAATACGCAGGGCCGCGCGTGCGTCCCGTCGGCCAGTGCGCTGCCCAGCATGGTCAGCTCGTAGTGGTCGGTGAGCAGCGCAGTGCTGGCCGTGACCGGCTCCGGTGAACCCATGGGGTAAGCCTATTCACCCACATGGCCGGACCTGGCGCGGCGTACCCCGTGACCCCCGTGACACCATGGGGTGCATGTCCACGCCTGTCGCATCCGAACAGACGCAGGTCGACCCGGTCGGCGCCGAAGTCGCCGAGTCGGACACACCGTGGCGGACCGTGGTGTGGAACGACCCCGTCAACCTGATGTCGTACGTGACGTACGTCTTCCAGAAGCTGTTCGGTTACAGCCGTGACCACGCCACCAAGCTGATGCTGGACGTGCACCAGAAGGGCAAGGCGATCGTGTCGTCCGGCAGCAAGGAGAAGGTGGAGACGGACGTGGCGAAACTCCACGCCGCGGGCCTCTGGGCCACCATGGAGCAGCCCTCGTGAACGGGTGGCGGCGCAAGGGCGCGGTGATCCACGCGGGGTTCGAGCAGCAGGAAGCGGCCGTGCTGCGCGGGCTGGTCAGCCAGCTCGAGGACATGCTGACCGCGCGCGCCGAAGAGGCGCCGCAGGACGAGCTCGCCGAGCTCACCGGCATCCGGACCGGACCCACCGAGTCCCCGGACGACCCGGTGCTGTCGCGGCTGCTCCCGGACTTCCACAAGCTCGACCCGGACAACCCTTCGCGGGAAGACATCGACTCGGTCGCGGCCATGCGTTCGCTGCACGAGCCGGAACTGCTCGACATCAAGGTCGGCGTGGCCAAGATCGTGCTCGACACCCTGCCCCGCGACGGCGGCCACGTCCGGCTGACCGAGGAGCAGGCCGACGCCTGGCTGGGCGCGCTCAACGACGTCCGGCTGGCGCTCGGCACCGCGCTCGACGTCACCGAGGACATGCCCGACGAGCTGCCCGAGGACGACCCGCGGGCCCCGCACCTCGGCGTGTACCACTGGCTGACGTGGGTGCAGGAGACGCTGATCCAGGCGCTGGCGGGATGATCACCGACGTGCCCGGTGTCCTGGTCGGGCACCACGAGCGGGTCGGCGAGGGCTGGGCCACCGGGACGACGGTGGTGCTGGTGCCCGAGGGCGCGGTCGGCGCGGTCGACCAGCGCGGCGGCGCGCCCGGCACGCGCGAGACGAACCTGCTGGAGCCGGAGAACCTCGTGCAGCGGGTCAACGCCGTCTGCCTCTCGGGCGGGTCGGCGTACGGCCTCGCCGCGGCCGACGGCGTGATGCGGTGGCTGGCGGAGCGGAACCTGGGCTTCCCGGTGGGCGCGCAGCCGCACGAGGTCGTGCCGATTGTGCCCGCGGCCGTGCTGTTCGACCTGCCGCGCGGCGAGTGGGGCAACCGGCCCGACGCGTCCTTCGGCTACGCGGCCTGTGAGGCGGCTTCGGACTCGTTCACCCAGGGGTCGGTCGGTGCGGGCGCCGGGGCGGCCGTGGGGTCGCTGAAGGGCGGGATCGGCTCGGCCAGCGAGGTCGTCGGCGAGTACACGGTCGGTGCGCTGGCGGCGGTCAACGCGGCCGGCGAGGCCGTCGACCTCTCGACGGGCCGGGCGTACGCCGCCGACCACGGCGACTTCGGCGTGCAGTGGCCTTCGCGGGCCGCTGACCTGCCCTCTCGCCGGACGGACCTCAACACGACCATCGGCGTCGTCGCGGTCGACGCGGCGCTGTCGAAGGCCGAAGCGCGGCGGCTCGCGGTCTCGGCGCAGGACGGGCTGGCGCGTGCGGTGCGGCCGGCGCACTCGATGTTCGACGGCGACACGGTGTTCGCGCTGGCCACCGGGGCGCACGAGCTGCCGGACGCGAGCGGCCCGTTCGGCGCGGCGGCCCGGCCGGCGGCACTGGACGCGTTGTGCGCGGCGGCGGCGCGGGTGTTCGCGCGGGCGATGGTGCACGGTCTGCTGGCGGCGACCACCGCCGGTGGGGTCCCGGCCTACCGGGACGTCTGGCCGGAGGCGTTCGGCAGAAAGTCCTAGAAGGGGTCCTCGGGCAGGGCGTCGCCGGCGGCCTCGAGGTTCGCCGCGCGCACGGCGCTCACGTATTCCTCGTCGATCTCCATGTCGATCCCGCCGACGGACAGGATCGGGCCCAGCGAGGGGTGGATTTCCAGCGGGCCCAGTTCGGTGGAGCGCGGCAGGCGTTCCCAGATCTGCTTCGGCCGGTTCAGGCTCCAGCGGCTGCAGGCCAGCAGCGTCACGTGCCGGTCGGTGACCATGACCAGGAACCCGACACGCATGCGTGAGCGGTTGACGTAGAGCGACATCCCCGGGATCACGTACTGGATCCGCTCGTCCGTGCCCAGGTACACCCGGCACCGATCGCGTATTTTCGACGACAGTGGCACCCGGCCAGTATCCCGGGAACGGCTGGTGAGCGGTAGATCTCATCATCTGGACGAGCTTTGTCCACCCCCTAAGATGTCGGTGTGCTCCGGATCCGCCGTGAACTCGTCGACGAGATCGTCGCCCACGCCCGTCGTGACCACCCCGACGAGGCGTGCGGGGTGATCGCCGGGCCCGAGGGCTCGGATTCCCCCGAACGGTTCATCCCCATGCTCAACGCGGCCCGGTCGCCGACGTTCTACGAATTCGACTCCGGCGACCTGCTGAAGCTCTACCGCGAAATGGCCGCGAACGACGAGGTGCCGGTGGTCATCTACCACTCGCACACCGCCACCGAGGCCTATCCGTCGCGGACCGACGCGAACATCGCGGCCGAGCCGGACGCGCACTACGTGCTCGTCTCCACCCGCGACCCCGAAGTGCACGAGTTCCGGTCGTACCGGATCGTGGACGCCGAGATCACCGAGGAGCCGGTCGAGATCCTCGACTGACGACCCGGAATAAAGCGCCGCGCCGAACGCGTCTGCGTCTAGGAAACCACCGGAGGTAAGAACCCATGGCCGTGACCGTCTCCATCCCGACGATCCTGCGCACCCACACCGGCGGCGAGAAGTCCGTCGAGGCGAAGGGTACGACCGTCCTCGAGGTCATCGACGACGTCGAATCCCGCCACGCCGGCATCAAGGGCCGCCTGGTGAAGGAGGAGAAGCTGCACCGCTTCATCAACGTCTACGTCAACGACGAGGACGTGCGCTTCGCCGGCGGGCTCGAGGCCGAGGTCAAGGACGGCGACACGCTGACCATCCTTCCCGCCGTGGCCGGTGGCTGATCGATGGCTCGCTTCGAGTCCCTGCTCGACGCGCTCGGCGGCACCCCGCTGGTCGGGCTGCCCCGGCTCTCCCCGACGCACGACGTGCGCCTGTGGGCCAAGCTGGAGGACCGCAACCCGACCGGCTCGATCAAGGACCGGCCCGCGCTGGCCATGATCGAAGCCGCCGAGCGTGAAGGCAAGCTGCGGCGCGGCTCCACGATCCTGGAGCCGACGTCGGGCAACACCGGCATCTCGCTGGCCATGGCCGCCAAGCTCAAGGGCTACGGGCTGGTCTGCGTGATGCCGGAGAACACCTCGACCGAGCGCAAGCAGCTCCTGCAGGCCTACGGCGCGCGGATCGTGTTCTCGCCGGCCGCGGGCGGCTCGAACGAGGCCGTCCGGCGCGCGAAGGAGCTGGCCGAGGCGAACCCGGAATGGGTGATGCTCTACCAGTACGGCAACCCGGCCAACGCCGACGCGCACTACCGCGGCACCGGGCCGGAGCTGCTCAAGGACCTGCCGACGCTGACGCACTTCGTCGGCGGCCTCGGCACGACGGGCACGCTCGTCGGCGTCGGGCGTTACCTGCACGAGGCGAAGCCGGGCGTCCAGATCATCGCGGCCGAGCCGCGCTACGGCGAGCTGGTGTACGGCCTGCGCAACCTCGACGAAGGGTTCGTGCCGGAGCTGTACGACCCCAGCGTGCTCAACGGCCGGTTCTCCGTCGGCGCGTACGACGCGCTGCGCCGCACGCGCGAGCTGCTGGAGCACGAAGGCATCTTCGCAGGCATCTCGACGGGCGCGGTGCTGCACGCGGCGCTGGCGGTGGCCGAGAAGGCCGCGGCTCGCGGCGAGCAGGCGGACGTCGCGTTCGTCGTCGCGGACGCCGGGTGGAAGTACCTGTCCACGGGCGCTTACGCGGGTTCCCTCGACGAGGCCGCGGAGCGGCTCGACGGGCAGCTCTGGGCGTGAGTCACTCGGCCTGCCACAGCGCGGGCAGGGCGAGGTCGACACCGTCGGCCCGCGCCAGCCGCTCGAAGGTGGCCATGGTCGTCCTCAGGTCGTCGAACGGCTTCGGCAGCAGCTTGAGCGGCTTGGACAGCGGGCGCCAGAAGGCGTCCCAGTGGATCGGGCGGACCACGCGCGGGCCGAGCGCGCCGACGGTCTCCCGCCAGTACCGCTCACGCCACTCCTCGGTTTGCTTGCCTGCCGCGCCGATGCCGAGGTAGACGACGTCCGCCGAGTAGCCGGTGAGCGCTCCGGGCACGAAGTTCGCCGACGCGTGGACCACCACGCTGCCCGCCGCGTGCGCGATGTGGAACGAGTAGCACCGCCCGGTCTTGAACGCCTTCGCCCTGGCCGGCAGCCGGACCGGCTCGGTGATCTCACCGGGCACCCGGTCGCCGGCACTGTGTTCGGCGCCGACCGGGGTCACCGTGAAGGCGCCGAACTCGACGGGCCGGCCCGGGACCAGTTCCTCGAACGGCCCGGCGGCCAGGCCGTAGCCCTCCTGGACCTTGCGGGTCGACGGCGAGCCGGCCAGCGTGGCGCCGGTCAGCTCGGCGACGACCGGCGCGTCGAGGGCGTGGTCGACGTGGGAGTGCGCCACCAGCACGGCGTCGAGTTCCGTGATCCCGAGGCGGCGCAGGGCCTCCTCGATCCGGCCGCGGTCCGGCGCCACGCGCGTCGCCAGCTTGAGCAGGGACGGCCGGGAGAAGAAGCCGTCGACCAGGACCGCCGAACTCCCGTCGGTGACCAGGACGTTCGAAACCCCGGCGAACGCCGTGCGCAGTTCGGGCATGCTGGGGAGTATGAAGGTCATCGGGTTGCTCGGCGGGATGAGCTGGGAGTCGTCCGCGCAGTACTACCGGCTGGTGAACGAGCGGGTGAAGGCCGTCCTGGGCGGGTTCCACTCGGCGCACGCCGTGCTCTACTCCGTCGACTTCGCCGCGATCGAAGCCATGCAGGCCGATGGCCGCTGGGACGACGCCGGCGCGGAGCTGAACCGCGCCGCCAAGGCCCTCGAGGCGGCCGGTGCCGACTTCGTCGTGCTCTGCACCAACACCATGCACAAGGTCGCCGGCCTGCTGGAAGCCGGCCTGGGCATCCCGCTGCTGCACCTCGGTGACGCCACCGCCGCGGCCGTCAAGGCGGCCGGCGTCCGCCGGGTCGGCCTCCTCGGTACCGGCTTCACCATGGGACAGCCGTTCTACCGCGACCGCCTCGCCGCCCACGGCCTCGACGTGCTCGTGCCCGGCGCCGAAGACCGCGACCTCGTGCACCGGGTCATCTACGACGAGCTGGTGCTCGGCGTCGTGAAGCCCGAGTCCCGCGAGGCCTACCGCGGTGTGATCGCGCGGCTGGCCGGCGCGGGCGCCGAGGGCATCATCTACGGCTGCACCGAGATCGAGCTGCTCGTCGGCCCGGAGGACAGCCCGGTGCCGACGTTCCCCACCACCCGCCTGCACGCCGAGGCCGCCGTCGACCACGCGCTCGGCAAGATCCCCCTGCCGGTGCCGCCCGCCTGAGTCACACGGCGACCACCGGTCCGCCGCCCGCGTGGGCCTCGTGCTGCGAGACGACCTTCCGCCACAACCGCGCCCGCTCCTCGGCCGTGAACTCCGACGGCGGGATGCCGAAGACGTCACCCGCCGCCGTCCACCAGTCCTCCGGTGTCTCGATGAGCTCCTTGGCCCCGTGCCGGTTCAGGGTCAGCGCTCGCAGGCTGTCGACGCCGGCCGCGTCCCGCCGCTGCACGACGCAGACCCGGACGAACCCGGACTCCGGCGCGGTCGACAGCCATGCGTGTTTCCCGGCGAAGTCGGCCATCTCCGCGGGGCCGGGCGCGAAGTCGAAGCCGGTGAAGCTGCCCGACGGGTCGTGGTCGAACCGCCAGCCGCCCGGCGCCACCTCCGACGGCCGGAGCCGGTAGGTGTGCGGGCCCTGGACGTAGGTGCCTTCCCGGAGGGGCAGCGGTTCGTGGATGCCGTCACCCAGCCCGGTGTCCACCAGCCAGCTCGCCGACGGGTCGTCGGGCAGGCCGGTGACGGTGAGGGCCAGGTGGTTGCGGTCGACGTTCGGCGCGTCCGCCGGGCTGCCCTGCACCCCGCCGAGGTGGCGCGTGACCTGGTAGCCGAGCGCGTGCAGCAGTGCCGAGAAAGCCCCGTTGAGGTGGTAGCAGTAGCCGCCGCGGCCCCGCAGGATCCGCGCCAGCGACGCCGGCGGCTCGAGCGGGGTCGTGCGCCCCAACTGGATCTCCAGTGCCTCGTACGGCACCCGCTCCAGGTGGGCCGCGTGCAGTCGCCGCAGGGCGGCCAGGCCCGGCGGGTCCGCGGCCAGGCCGAGCCGCCGCAGGTACCCGGTGACGTCGAAGTTCCCCATGCCCGCCACGCTAGCGGCAGGCACCGACAAAACCGCGGGTTCAGGGTTTCGCCCGAGCCGACGCGCCGGGCGCCACCTCGCCTAGGTGAGTTCCAGCAGTCCCCGCCGGACCGCCTCGGAGACCGCCGCCGCCCGGTTGTCGGCGCCCAGTTTCCGGTAGATCCGCACGAGGTGCGTCTTGACGGTCGCCTCGCTGAGGTACAGGGAGCTCGCGATGGCCCGGTTGCTGTGGCCGTCGGCCAGCAACCGGACGACCTCCCGCTCCCGCTCGCTCAGTTCCGGCGGCGGGCTGACCACCTGGCCGACGAGCCCTTCGACGACCTCCGACGCGAGGCCGAGGCGGCCGGCGGCGGCCTCGCGCACAGCCAGGAAGAGCTCCTCGGGTGGCCCCGCCTTGAGCACGTAACCGCGGGCGCCGGCCTCCAGCGCGCGGACGACGTCGGCTCGGCCGGAATAGCTGGTCAGCATCACCACCGCCGCGCCGGGCGCCTCGGCGGTCAGCCGCCGGACGGCCTCGACCCCGTCGATGCCGCGGTCCGTGCCCGCGAAACGCAGGTCCATCAGCACGACGTCCGGTGCCAGCTCGGCGGCGAGGCGCACCGCCTCCTCGCCGCTGCCCGCTTCCGCGATCACCTCGAGATCCGGCTCACCCTCGAGCAGGGCCCGGAGCCCGGCCCGCACGACCGGGTGGTCGTCGGCGATCAGCAGGCGCCGCGGCGCGGTCGTCACCGGACCGCCACGGACGTCATCGGCACGACCGGGCCGGACCGCAGGCGACCGGGGACGGTGACCCGGATCCGCGTGCCCCGGCCCGGTGCGGTGCCGATCTCGAGGTCACCGCCGCACTCGCGAAGCCGTGCCCGGGCCGACGGCAGGCCGACGCCCCGGCCGGGACCCGGCGGGGCGGCGGGGTCGAAGCCGACACCGTCGTCGCGCACGTCCAGTTCGACGCGGTCCGGGTGGTGGTGCAGGGTCACCAGGAGAGTGGTGGCGTGCGCGTGCTCGCGGACGTTGGCCAGCGCGCCCTGCGCCACCCGGAAGAGCGCGGTGGCGGCCTGGTCGCCGAGGTCGGGACCGGGGCCGCCGACCGAGCGGAACCGCACGCGGGCCGCGGTGCCGTCCTGCCGGGCGCGGTCGCACAGCAGCCGCAGGGCATTCCCGAGCCCGGCCTTCTCGACGGGAGCAGGGGTGAGGTCCTCGATGATCCGCCGTGTCTCGGTGAGACTCGCGCTCAGCCGGTCGGTGACCCCCCGGACACGGGCCCGCGCGACCTCCGGCTCGGCCCAGCTCCGCTCCGCCGCCTGCAGCAGCAGCACGCTGCCGGACAGTTCCTGGGCCAGCGTGTCGTGCAGGTCACGCGCCAGGCGCATGCGTTCCTCCAGCACGCCGGCCCGGTGCTGTTCCCGCTCCAACGCCCGGTGCAGGGCCACGGTGCCCCAGACGGCCGCGACGGGGATCAGCACGATCTCCGGGTCGAACCGGCCGGTGACCCGGGTCAGCTGGCCGGCCAGCACGACGGTGATCGCCACGACCGCGACCGTCGCGCCACGGCGTCCGAGCGCCCGCAGCGCCGCCCAGGCCAGCGGCACGGCGCACCAGACGTAGGCGGTGGTCAGGAACGGCGGGGTCAGCACGACCAGGACCGTCCACAGCAGAAGCAGAGCCGCGACCCACGCGTACCGGACGCGGGTGCCCAAGGCGGACCACAGCGCGAGACCGGCCGCGTACACCACCGCCAGCACGGAACTGATCGTGAAGATCTTCCAGCACAGGGCCGTGTTCAGGGCGGCCAGCCGGACCAGCGCCGCACCGGCGACGACGAAGAACAGCAGATGGGGCACGTGCCGCAGGAGCCGGCTTCCGCGTGCCGACGACGGCGAGTGGTCGGACACGGCGAACCTCCTGGACGGATCATCCAATCAGGACAGTGCCGTCCAGGAGTCTAGCCGATGCCGGTGTGGTTCACGTCAGGTCAGGCGCCCGGGTGCAGTCCGGGCCAGCCGGGGGTGGGGTCGCCCTTGACCTCGCCGAAGTACAGGGCGAAGGTCTGCTTCCAGCGCTCGATTTGGGCGCGGTCGGCCATGAAGCGGGGGAAGCCGTCGAGGTGGGCGTTCGGGTATTCCCAGAGCGGCTTCAGGCCGGTCGGCGGCGTGACGTCCGTGCGGACCGACCAGCCGTTGAAGGACGCCTGCTGCTGGGCCAGCGACAGCTGCCAGTTCAGGTAGAGCTTGGCGGCGGTCGGGTTCTTGGCCTGCGCCAGGATCGCGGCCCGCTGGCCCCAGGCCATGAACGGGTGCCCGTCGGCGACCACGAACCGCATGGGCGACGACGCCGGTGCGGTCAGCGAGCCCGCGCCGCCGATGCCGATCGCCTTCTGCCCGGCGCTCACCGCGTCGCCAGGTGAGTTGCTGCCGCGGGCGAACCGGACGTCTTGGGTGGCCAGCTTGGCCACCCAGTCCCAGCCGTAGGCCTGGGCGTAGAGCGAGTAGAGGTAGAGGACCGCGTCGTCGTCGTGCGGGTAGGACGAGGCGATCTTGCCCCGCCATTTCGGGTCGACCAGGTCGAGCGGGGTGCGCGGTGCGGCCGAGCCGACCGCGGCGGGACCGTACATGAAGCTGAAGGCGAGCGCCGACACCGCGACCCACGCGCCCTGGCGATCCTTGAACGCGTCGTAGACCTTGGAGAAACCGGCGGGCTTGTAAGGCAGCAGGCGGCCCTGTTCCTTCCAGCGCACGAAGTCCTGCACGGTCTGCAGCTGGACCAGATCGGGGACGAGGGTGCCGGTGGCGAGCTGGTTGTCGACGCGGACGTCGTGGTACTTGCTGTAGTCGACGATCAGCGTCAGCGCGAGGTCCGGGAACCGGGCCTTGAAGGCCGCCTTGGTCGCGTCCTGCTGGGTCGGGGTGTCGCCGCCGGCGTAGATGACGAGCTTGCCGCCCTCCGCGAGTGCGGCCCGGTACAGCTCGTCGAGCGTCCGGGTCTCTTCCGGGCCGCCACCTCGCGGTGCCGCCGGAGAGGCCGACGCCGCGGTGGCACCCATGCCGATGCCGATGGCGGCGCCCGCCCCGGCGGCGAGGACACTTCGTCTGTTCAGGAAGGTGGCCACGTCGAGGAAACCTTTCTGCTGGGGGAACCGTGCTGCCCAGGTGCCGTGGGCCACCCCCATCGTCGTGCGCCCGGCGTGCCACGGCATCATGCGGACGGCTCGATCGGGCGCGCCGGCGGTGGAAGCCGCGTTCAACCGAACGATGGACGCCCGGATCAGGGATTTCACCCGAGGTGGACCGGCCTTGTCCCGACGTAGCCTCGAAGACGTGAGCACTTTGAACCCCGCCCCGGAAACCGCCGCCGCCAAGCGCGTGCTGCCGCCGAAACCGGTGGCGGCCGCGATCGTCGCGCTGTCGTTCACCCTGCTGCTCTACCTGGTCGAACTGGCCGACGTGATCCTGCCCGGCGACCTGGACCAGGGCGGCATCCACTCGCGGGCGCTGTCCGGGCTGGACGGTGTGCTGTTCGCGCCGGTGCTGCACGAAGGCTGGTCGCACCTGTTCGCGAACACCGTCCCCGTGCTGCTGTTCTCCTTCCTCGCGATGGCCGCCGGGATCGGCCGGTTCGCGCTGGTCACAGCCATCATCTGGGTGGTCTCCGGGCTCGGCGTGTGGCTGATCGGGCCGTCGGACGGCGTCACCGTCGGCGCGTCCGGGCTGGCCTTCGGCTGGCTCGCCTACCTGCTGGTCCGTGGCCTCTTCAACCGCGCGGCCGGGCAGATCCTGGTCGCCGTCGTGCTGCTCGGGGTGTGGAGCGGCATGCTGGCCGGCCTGCTGCCGGGCAACCCCGGCGTCTCCTGGCAGGGACACGTCTTCGGCGCGCTGGCCGGCGTCCTCGCGGCCTGGCTGACCACCCGTGGGGCCGGCAAAGCCGCCCCGGGTAACCTCGAAGTGTGACGTCTCCACCCGCTGATGCCCCGATCGGCGTGTTCGATTCCGGCGTCGGCGGGCTGACGGTCGCGAGGGCGATCCTCGAGCAGCTCCCCGCCGAGCAGCTCCGCTACGTCGGCGACACGGCGCACAACCCGTACGGCCCGCTCCCGATCGCCACCGCCCGCCGCTACGCGCTCGCGGCGCTCGACGAGCTCGTGGAAAGCGGCGTGAAGGCTCTCGTGATCGCCTGCAACACGGCGTCCGCGGCCTGCCTGCGCGACGCGCGCGAGCGCTACGACGTCCCGGTGATCGAGGTCGTCCTGCCTGCCGCGCGCCGCGCCGTCGTGGCGACGCACACGGGCCGCGTCGGCGTGATCGGCACCGAGGGCACTGTGCGGTCGCGGGCCTACGAAGACGCCTTCGCCGCGGCGCCCGGCATCACGCTCACCAGCGTCGCCTGCCCGCGGTTCGTGGACTTCGTCGAGCGCGGCATCACGACCGGGCGCCAGGTGCTCGGGCTCGCGCAGGGCTATCTCCAGCCGCTGCTCGACGCCGAGGTCGACACGCTCGTGCTCGGCTGCACGCACTACCCGCTGCTGCAGGGCGTGCTGCAGATCGTGATGGGGCAGGAGGTCACGCTCGTTTCGAGTGCCGAGGAGACCGCCAAGGACCTCGTCCGCATCCTCACCGAGCAGGACCTGCTGACCGCGCGGGACACCCCGCCGCGGCACGAGTTCCTCGCCACCGGCTCCGCGGAGCCGTTCACCCGGCTCGCCCAGCGGTTCATGGGCTTCGCCCCGGGTGTCCTCGCTCCCACCACCGCGTGATCGCGGCGGCAACGACTTAGGGTGTCGTCGTGCGACTGACCATCCTCGGGTGCTCCGGCAGCATCCCCGGGCCGAACGCCGCCGCGTCCGGTTACCTGGTCGAGGCCGAGGGCTTCCTGCTCGGCCTCGAACTCGGCAACGGCACGCTCGCGCAGCTGCAGGCCGTGGCCGATCCGTTCGACCTGGACGCGCTCGTGCTCACGCACCTGCACCCCGACCACTGCGCCGACGTCAGCGCACTCACCGTCCTGCGGCGCTACCACCCGGCGCCGCCGTACCCGGCGCGCCCGCGGCTGCTGCCGCTGTACGCCCCGCCGGACGCCCCGACGCGGTTGGCGAACGCGTACGCGCCCAACGAGACCGAGCGCGCCACCACGGATCTTTCCGACGTCTACGCCTTCCGGCCGCTGCGGCCCGAGCCGTTCCGCATCGGACCGTTCGAGGTCGTCGCGGTCGCGGTCGACCACCCCACCCCGGCGTACGGCCTGCGGATCTCCTACGGCGGCCGGATCCTGGCGTTCACCGGCGACACCGGGCCGTGCGCGGCGCTCAACGAGCTCGCCGACGGCGTCGACCTGCTGCTCGCCGAAGCGTCCTGGACGGACTCGGCGGAGCGGCCGGTCGGGGTGCACCTGTCCGGCAAGCAGGCCGGCGACCTGGCCCGCGACGCCGGTGTCGGGCGGCTGCTGCTCACGCACATCGCGCCGTGGACCGATCCCGGCGCGGTACTGGCCGAGGCCTCGGTGGGGTTCCCCGGCGCCGAGGTGGTCAAGCAGGGTGCCGTCTACGACGTCTGACCGGCGGTCATAGAGTGCACCTGTGGCTCGTAAAGATGGCAGGAACGACGACCAGCTCCGCGACATCAAGATCACCCGGGGGTTCCAGCAGTGGCCGGCGGGGTCGGTGCTGATCGAATTCGGCAACACGCGGGTGCTGTGCGCGGCGAGCGTCACCGAAGGGGTGCCGCGCTGGCGGGCGGGCTCCGGCCTCGGCTGGGTGACGGCCGAGTACGCGATGCTGCCGTCCGCGACCAACACCCGCGGTGACCGCGAATCGGTCAAGGGCCGGATCGGCGGCCGCACGCACGAGATCTCGCGGCTGATCGGCCGTTCACTGCGGGCCTGCATCGACCTGGCCGCGCTGGGCGAGAACACGATCGTCATCGACTGCGACGTCATCCAGGCCGACGGCGGCACCCGCACGGCGGCGGTGACCGGCGGGTACGTGGCGCTGGTGGACGCGATCACGTGGCTGGCCGCGGCGAACCGGCTCAACGACCCGCAGCCCCTGTCGTCGTCGGTGGCCGCGGTGAGCGTCGGCGTCGTCGACGGCCGGGTCCGGCTCGACCTGCCGTACGAAGAGGACTCGCGCGCCGAGGTCGACATGAACGTGGTCGCCACCGACGCGGGCACGCTGATCGAGGTCCAGGGCACCGGCGAGGGCGCGACCTTCGCTCGGTCCACTTTGGACACCATGCTCGACATGGCGCTGGCGGGCTGCGAGGAACTGACCCGGCTGCAGAACGAGGCGCTGGCGCTGCCGTACCCCGGCGAGCTGCCGGAGCCGCGTCCGGACAAGAAGAAGGGCTCGAAGTGACGAAGCTGCTTCTGGCCACCCGCAACGCGAAGAAGCTGGGCGAGCTCCGGCGGATCGTTGCGGCGGAAGGGCTTTCGGGCCTCGAGGTCGTCGGCCTCGCCGACGTGCCGGACTTTCCCGAGGCGCCCGAGACCGCGCCCGACTTCGAGGGCAACGCGGTGGCGAAGGCCCGCGACGCGGTGGCGGCGACAGGATTGCCGTCGATCGCGGACGACTCGGGCCTCGCGGTCGACGCGCTGAACGGCATGCCCGGTGTGCTGTCGGCCAGGTGGTCGGGGCGTCATGGTGACGACGAAGCGAACCTCGACCTGGTGCTGGGGCAGTTGCGGGACGTCCCGGACGAGCGCCGTGGGGCGCAGTTCGTGTGCGCGGCGGCGTTGGTGCTGCCCGCCGGCGAGGAGACGGTGGTCCGGGGGGAATGGCGCGGGACGCTCGTGCGTGAGCGGCGCGGGACGAACGGGTTCGGGTACGACCCGATCTTCCGGCCCGACGGCAAGACCCGGACGTCGGCGGAGATGGCGCCGGCGGAGAAGGACGCCGTTTCGCACCGGGGGCTGGCTTTGCGGGCGCTCCTGCCGGCGTTGCGGGACCTGGCTTAGCCCGGCCGCCGGCGCGAGCTTTTCCCGGCCGGGTGCCGGGAAAGCCGCTTCGCCGGTCCCGTCAGGACGCCACGCCGAGGTCCCGGATCAGCTTCGCCACGTGGCCGGTCGCCCGGACGTTGTACCAGGCGTTGGCGATCTTGCCGTCCGGGTCGACGACGAACGTCGAGCGGATCACGCCGAGGTAGGTCTTGCCGTAGTTCTTCTTCTCGCCGTACGCACCCCACGCTTCGATGACGGTCTTGTCCGGGTCGCCGAGCACGGGGAACGTGAGGCCTTCGTGCTCGACGAACTTCGCGAGCTTCGCCTGCGTGTCCGGCGAGATGCCGACGACCTGGTAGCCGGCGTCGTTCAGCTCGGCGAGGTTGTCGCGGAAGTCGCAGGCCTGCTTGGTGCAGCCCGGGGTGCTCGCCGCCGGGTAGAAGTACACGACGACGGACCGGCCGCGGAAGTCGCGCAGCGACACCTCCTTGCCCTCGCTGTCGGGCAGGGTGAAGTCCGGGGCTGCGTCACCGGGGGAAAGGCGCTCGCTCATGCCCCTGAGCGTAATGGCCGGGGCTCAGGCGGGGCCGCAGTAGGTGACCGCGACGGCTTCAGTCGCGCTGGGCCGGATCTGCAGCCGCAGTTGCGTCTGCTCGCGCGGAACCGCGAACGCCAGCGTGAGGTGCACCGAGCGGCCCGGGAGCACGTCCTTGCCCGCGTCGGTGATGCCGGTGAAGCCCTGGGTGGTGTCCATGACCTGCTTGACCGGGGCGCCTTCCACGGTGGCGCTGACGGCGAGGCCCGAAAGCTTGTACGTCGTCGAGCCGTCGTTGGTCAGCTGGACGTCGAAGGCCGCGCCGCGCGGGCTCTGCGGGTACGCCGACGGGCTGGGCTGGAACGACTGCGGGGAGCCGACCGAGATGGTGAGGCCACTGGCGAACCGGTGGTCGACGCCGAACTTCAGGTCGTTGCCCGCCGGTGAAGCCGAGGCCCCGGCACCGGCGGGGGAGCCGGCCACGCCGAGCGCCGCAGTGCCCTCGTGTGCCGCAGGGGCCCCGCACGCCACCGCCAGGCCCAGCAGTCCTGAGGTGAACATGATCTTGCAGGTGCGCGCGAGCGCCATTGCGGGTACTCCAGTCGGCGGGTCGGGTGCCGTGCGGCAACGGGGGATTGCCGGGCGAACCCACTCCACTCTGGCCGTGATCGCGCGTGGTTACGAGGCGCAACCGGGGGTTGTCGCGGACCTGGTGCCGCCCCGTGGCCAATCCGTGACCGGAACGGCACGGGTGGTGACAATCTCTGGCCACATGCCACTTAAACCGCGAGGGCGAACAACAGGATGAAGATCGCGACGCCGGCCACCCAAGCGATCATCAGCCAGCCGAAATCCCGGACGGGGTCGACCGCGCGGCTTTCTTCGCCGGGCACGTACACGCCGCGTTCCTCGAACCAGTCCGCCCAGCGGGCGAGCCAGTGCAGCGGATTGCGCGACGACATGCTGCACCTCCGGCCACCGGTTCCCCGGTCACAGTACGCGTTCGGCCGGACCGCCCGGAAGGTGCGTGCGGCCGTCCACTCCCGACACGCCACGTTCGGGTGAACCTCGGTGGTGCCGGTGTAGAAGCTCAAGCGAGGCCGTGCCGCTGCAAGATCGACACCGCGCGGACGGTCGCGTACCCGCGCCACTCGAGGGCCGCGGCGGGCGAGTAGCTCGCGAAATCCACCCGCCAGCCGCCGTCGTCCTGCTGCCCGCTCGCGAGCCGCCGCAGTTCGGCGTCGATCACGCCGGCGGCGAACAACGCGCGCGCCGGGCGGTCCGGCAGTGGCGCGAAGTCCAGGGCGCGGAGGGTTTCGCCGTCCGCGCCGCCGTCCACCGGCGCCAGGCCGTCGGCCGGGACGAACGCGGCGAGGTGGTCCAGCAGCGCGGCCGCTTCCCCGTGGAACTCGTGCGCGGCGTCGGCGAACTGCACCGCGAAGGACAGGGCGATCGCGTGCGGCGGCGCGGAAAGCGCGCGGATGGCGCGGAAGCAGTACTGCGTCGCCGCGGCCACCCAGGGGTGTTCGCGCACCGCGCGGTCGTGGCGGGCGACGCGCAGGGCCGCGCCCGCGGTGAACGCGGTGCTCTGCAGCGTGGCCTCCGCCGGATCGGCCTGGACCCAGAAGGGTGCGCAGCCCGCCGGATCGGCCACGGGCAGCGCGAACGGCAGGCCACCGTCCGGGGTGGAGACCGATGTCAGCCAGTCGCACAGGCGAGTCGCGTGCGCCCCCGGGACCGGGGCGATCTCCTCGAACACTTCGAAGGCGTGGAGCGCGCCACCGGGCTGGCTTTCCGGCGCCCTCAGGTCCGGCTCGAGGCCCCAGCCGTAGCCGCCGTCGGGGTTGCGGTAGCCGTCGAGGGCGGCCACGACCGCGGCGGTGTCCGTTTCGCCGCGGAGCAGTGCGAAGCGGCGTCGGTCGAGGAGGCGGGCGTGCGTCGCCATGAAGGACGCCGCCGCGGGGAGGTTGACTGGCATGCGGCCAGCGTCGCACCCGGCGCGGCCGCGGTCTTGAACGGATCGGACGCCGGGGGGCAGCTGCGGGCGAGCGGGCGGTGTCCGGCGTTCGCGACGACCGTCCACTGTGTCCCCGCCGCTACCGGCTGCGGAACGTCCGGCGGTAGGTGTCCGGCGGCACGCCGACCGTGCGGTTGAAGTGCCGCCGCAACGTCGTCGCCGTGCCCATGCCGACCGCCTCCGCGATGGCGTCGATGCCCGCGTCCGTGGTCTCCAGCAGTTCCTGGGCGCGGCGGATGCGCTGGTTCAGCAGCCATTGCAACGGCGTCGTGCCCGTCGCCGAGCGGAAGTGGCGGCCCAGGTGGCGGGAGCTCAGGTTCGCCCGGCGGGCCAGGTCCGCCACCGTCAGCGGCCGGTCGAGGCGGGCCGTGATCCACGGGAGCAGCGCAGCCAGCGGGTGGTCGTCCCGCGTGGGCACCGGCGTGGTGACGAACTGGGCCTGGCCACCGGCCCGGTGCGGCGGCACGACCAGGCGGCGCGCGATCGTGTTGGCGGCCGCCGGGCCGTGGTCGGCGCGGACCAGGTGCAGGCAGAGGTCCATCGCGGCGGCCTTGCCGGCGGAGGTCAGCACGCTGCCGTTGTCGACGTAGAGCACGTCCGGGTCCACCGTCACCCGGGGGTAGCGGGCGGCGAGGACGTCGGTGTGGGCCCAGTGCGTGGTCGCGCGCAGGCCGTCCAGCAGGCCGGCGGCGGCCAGCACGAACGCGCCCGTGCAGAGCGACGCCACCCGTGCGCCGCGCGAGTGGGCCGCGCGCACGGCGTCGACCAGGGCGGCGGGCGGGGCCGCGTCGATGTCGGCCCACCCCGGCACGAGCACGGTGCCGGCCCGCGCGAGCCGGTCGAGCCCGTGGTCCGGCTCCAGCAGGAACCGGCCGACCCGCACCGGCCGGTCGCCGCAGACGGCGAAGTCGTACTGCGGGTTCTCGCCGAACACCTCGGTCGCGATGGTCAGCTCGAACGAGAGCATCCCGTCGGTGGCGGCGAGCGCGACAGCGTGCATGTCCGAAAGTGTACGCATGACGTCGTTCCGGACACTGGTGGCGGCGCGCGGCCGCCGCCAGGATTACCCCATGACTTCGGTACTGGTTTACGGCGCTTACGGACACACCGGCCGCTTCGTGGTCGCCGAACTGCGGAGGCGCGGGTTCGACCCGGTCCTTTCCGGCCGGGACGCGGCGAAGCTGCCGGGCGGGCGGCCGGCGTCGGTCGACGACCCGGCGTCCCTCGACCGCGCGATGGAGGGCGTGGCGGCCGTGATCAACACCGCCGGCCCGTTCGCCGTGACGGCACTGCCGGTGGCCGAGGCGGCCATCCGCGCCGGCATCCCGTACGTGGACGTCGCCGCGGAGATCGAGGCGAACCTCGACACCTTCGAGTTGTCCGCCGACACCGCGGTGGTGCCCGCGATGGCGTTCTTCGGGGGCCTGGGCGATCTGCTGGCCACGGCGGCCATGGGCGACTGGACGACGGCCGACGAGGTGCACGTCGCCTACGGGCTCAGTGGCTGGCGGCCGACGCCGGGGACCCTCGCCGCCGGCCAGGTGTCCCGGGAACGCCGGGGCAGCAAGCGCATCCGGTACGCGGGCGGCCGGCTGGAGTACCGCGACGACCCGCTGCCGACGCGGGAGTGGGCGTTCCCCGAGCCGCTCGGCACCCGGCCCGTCTTCGGCGAGTTCTCGATGGCCGACATCGTCACGATCCCGCGGCACCTGGCGGTCTCCGACGTCACCAGCTACATGACGGTCGACGCGGCGAAGGGCCTGGCGGCGGCCGGCGAGCGCGACGCGGCCGAGACGTTCGTGGTCGACGTCGTGGTGCGGGCCGGGGACGAAGAACGCCGGATCGTGGCCCGCGGCGAGGACATCTACGCGGTCAGCGCGCCGCTGGCGGTGGAGGCGGTGGACCGGATCCTGACCGGGCGGACGAAGGTGAAGGGCGTCGCGGCGGCCGGGGAGATGTTCGACGCGGCGGACTTCCTGCGGGCCCTGGCCCCGCACGTCACGGTCGAGTTCGGCTGAGTGTGCCGCGTACGCCGAGGAAAGTGGCGGCGGCGGGCGAGCCCGGCAAAGGCGCCAAGCGCCGAGCAGGACTCACCCAGCTCGCTCGTGGGCCCGGAGAGACTCGAACTCTCACTGGCATGGACCTAAACCATGTGCCTCTGCCAATTGGGCTACGGGCCCGCAGCATCCGGAAGCGTAGCGTGCGGCGTGGCCGGTGCGGAGGTCGCGGGGCGGTCGACTAAGTTGGGGCCCGGAAGTCCCATGCGGCGAGGAGGACACGTGGCCCGCGATCCCGAGACGATCGAGCGTGAGATCGAGCAGGCTAGGACCGCCTTGGCGGCGACGCTCGACCAGCTGACCGTCAAGGCCGACCCGAAGAAGCTCGCGGACGCGGCCAAGGACGGTGTGCGCGCCAAGCTGGACAACCCCAAGGTGAAGTTCCCGCTGATCGGTGCGGGGGTCCTGGTGCTGGTCCTGCTGGTGCGCAAGCTTCTCAAGTAGCGCTCAGGCCTGTTTCGCCGGCGCCTTGCTCTCGGCAGCGGGCGCCGGTGCCGCGGGGCTCTTGCGGTCCTCGACGGCCTTCGGGAGCTGCTTGCTCGGCGGCAGCTGCGGCTTCTTCTCCGCTGAAGCGGGAGTCTGCTGCTTCGGCACGCTGCCGGGCGGGGGGACCTCGAGCGGCGGCAGCTTCGGGAGCGTCAGCCGGGCTGTCATGTAGGCGCTGGTGAAGTCCAGCGCACTGCCGTTGAGCAGGTGCACCACCGTCGTCCTGCCGTCGACGGCGAGCTCCTCGACCAGCTGGTCGGCCCGGTCGCGGGCCGCGATGATGCCGGGCGCCCGCGCGGTCAGCTCCTTGCCCCGGCCGCTGACCGTGATGGTCCAGTCGGCGTCCTCTTGGACGTACGTCGCCGTGATCGCTTCCACCATCTGCCTCACGCCCCTCTCCTCCACCAGTGTGCTTTACACAACCGTGACGCGCCCACCGCATTCCCATGACGCGGGTGGCGCGCCCCTCCTCCGGTCGTGAGAGTCCAGCACACTTTCTACCGTGTCATGGATACCGTAGAGCAACTCTGTGTCACAGGACACGACAGCGCTGAGTAACGACGCTGAGTAATGACTGAATGGCCCAGTGCACGCGCGGTTTACCGTGCACGCTGCCGCAGGCCGGTCCACAGCACGTCCATGGCGTACTCGGTGGCCGTTTCGGGGTTCACTTCCGCATGCCGCTCGCACCAGATCGCGAGCCGTTCGCACGCGCCGACCACGAATTCCGCGGCCGCTTCGGCCCTGAGTTCGTCCCCGCTGTCGAAGTGGCCGCTCATCAGCGCGGCGATCAGGTCGGTCTGCTGGCGGCGGATCTCCTCGACCTCGTCGGCGGCCGGGGTGCCGATCAGCACCATCTCGTGCCGCAGCAGCGACCACGCCTGGCGCCGCTCCCGGATGAAGACGAAGAAGGCCAGCAGGCCGCGCCGCAGCGCGTCTTCGGCGTCCACCGCGCCGGCCGTCGCCTGCTCGGTGACTTCGCGCAGCACCGCCCGCGACTCCCGGATGCAGGCCAGCAGCAGGCCTTCCTTCGAGTTGAAGTACTCGTAGAGCATCGGCTTCGAGACGCCCACCAGTTCGGCGATCTCGTCCATGGACGCTGCCGCGTAGCCGCGTGCCGAAAAGACCTGTTCGGCGACCTCGATCATCTGCCGCATCCGGTCGGCCCGTGGCATGCGCTTGCGCTTCGCGGTGGTCACGGGCGAGACTCTACCGCTGGTAACCTACTCCCAGTAAGATGGACGACGAGTAACAGGAACCCGGAGGCGTCATGGGCAACCGCACGGAGACCGGGGTCGTCATCGTCGGGACCGGGTTCTCCGGTCTCGGCATGGCGATCCAGCTGCGGAAGGAGGGCCGCGAGGACTTCGTCATCCTCGAAAAGGCCCACGACGTCGGCGGCACCTGGCGGGACAACAGCTACCCGGGCTGCGCCTGCGACATCCCTTCGCACATGTACTCGTTCTCCTTCGCGCAGAACCCGGGCTGGTCGCGGGCCTATTCGCCGCAGCCGGAGATCTGGCGCTACCTGCGCGAGGTCGCCGACCAGCACGACCTGCGCCGGTTCGTCCGGTTCGGCCAGGAGATGACCGGCGCCCGCTGGGACGCCGAGGAGAGCCGGTGGCACGTCGCCACGAGGGGCGGCGACGAGTTCGTCGGCACCGCGCTGGTCGCCGGGGTCGGCGCGCTCCACCTGCCGATGATCCCGGAGCTGCCCGGGATCGAGAAGTTCGAAGGCCCGGCCTACCACTCCGCGCGGTGGCGGCACGACGTCGACCTCAAGGGCAAGAAGGTCGCCGTCATCGGCACCGGCGCCAGCGCGGTCCAGTTCGTGCCGCGGATCGCGCCGGACGTCGAGGAGCTGACGCTGTTCCAGCGGACGCCGCCGTGGGTCATGCCGAAGGCCGACCACGAGATGGCCGGGCGGACCCGCGCGCTGTTCCGGGCGTTCCCGCCGGCCCAGCGCGCCTACCGGACCCTGCTGTACTGGCTGCTCGAAGCGCGGGCGGTCGGCTTCAACGGCCAGTCGTGGGTGATGAAGCTCGGGCAGCGGATCGCCAAGCGCAACGTCGATCGCGCGATCACGGACCCGCAGCTGCGGCGCAAGGTGACCCCGGACTACACGATGGGCTGCAAGCGCGTGCTCGTCTCCAACGACTACTACCCGGCGCTGGCGCGCGGCAACGTCGACGTCGTGACCGAAGGCGTGCGACAGGTCCGCGAGCACAGCGTCGTCGACGCCGCGGGCGTCGAGCACGAGGCCGACGTGATCGTCTACGGCACCGGCTTCCACGTCACCGACGCCTTCGACGACCTGGAGATCGTCGGCCGCGACGGGCGCAACCTCGGCAAGGAGTGGGCGACCGAGGGGATGCGGACGCACCTCGGGATCACCGTCGCCGGGTTCCCGAACCTGTTCTTCCTGCTCGGCCCCAACACCGGGCTCGGGCACAACTCCGTCGTGTTCATGATCGAGGCCCAGATCTCCTACGTCGCCGAAGCGCTGCGGCTGGCCCGTGGCCGGGCGCTCGAGCCGAAGCCCGAAGTGCAGGAGCGGTTCAACGCGCAGATCCAGCGCAAGCTCGCGAAGGGCATCTGGACGCGCGGGGGGTGCCAGAGCTGGTACCTGGACGCGAAGGGCGTCAACCGGACGATCTGGCCCGGCTTCACCTGGCGGTACTGGCTGGCCACGCGGAAGGTGCGGCGCGAGGACTTCGTGGTCGGCTGATGGGGGTCCCTCGCCGGCCGCCGAGCCGGTGAGGGACCTCCGGCTCAGCGGGAGGTGTAGCGGCGGAGCCGGGCGATCAGGTCCACGGTCGGCAGCCGGCACAGCTCGGCCATGCGCTCGAGCGCCGGCAGGTCGAGGGCGACCTCGCCACCGCCCTGCTCGCCGGTCTGCCGCAGGCGGTCCTCGGCCCAGCGGCGCAGCGGCAGCAGATCGGCGGAGGCGTCGGCGACGACCTTGCGCAGGTCGACGCGGACCCGTCCCGGCTCGTCGACGAACACCCGGCGGTGCACCTTCGCCAGCAGTTCCTGGGGCAGTTCGTCCATCGCGACGCACAGTTCGACCAGGCGCACGACGGAGCACTGTCTGGTGCCCAGTTCGTAGGTGGCCAGCGTCTGCAGCGAGATCTCGCTCTGCAAGTGCTGGTTCAGCTCCTTGCGCGTCCAGCCTCGGCTGCGCCGGAGCTTGCGGAGCTCGTCTCCGAGGATCCGCTGGTACTCCTCAGCGTCGATCAGCACATCAATGTCCCCTGCCGTGCGCTCCCGCGGCACCCGCACCGGGCGTGACGATTCCCGTGCAGCTGCACCCTCACACGTATGTAAGTGCGCTGACGCCCGGCCCTTACGCGATTTCGGGCATGTCTTTGATACCGATTGCGCGAGTTAGGCCGAACGGGTTAACGGCACCGCGCCGACCGGCTCAGTTGACACAGGGAACGCCCTCGGCGGTGATCGGCTTCTCCGCGTCGTCGGCGGCCGGGGGCGGCGCCGCGGCCTGCGACGTCGCCCCCGCGGCGGCGGCGCCCGAACTCGCGGGGGAGCCCTGGTAATCGGCGCCGAGGAACACCATCACGTGCCCGGTCTTGACGCTCTTGTCCTCCTGGACGGTCGGCGAGCCGCCGAGTGCGTCGGCGACGGCCTGGCCCTTGTCCTTGCCGCCCTTCGGCACCCAGATGACCGTGGTCTTGCGGGAGGTCGCGTTGGCCGTGTCGCCGGAGGTGAAGCCCTTGTTCTCGAGGGTCTTGGCGACGTTCGCCGCGAGGCCGGTGCGGCCCGAGGCGTTGCGGACGTCGACCGTGGTCGCCTTGTTGGCGGGGTCGGCCTGCTCGGCGGGCGGCGAGGAGGACTGGCCCGGCTGCGGCCCGGCGAGCCCCTGCACGAACTGCTTCACCTCGCCGGGGTCGACCTGGATGGCGACGCCGTCCTCGGGGGTCTTGTACTCGATGTTCTTCACCGGGATGGTGCGGAACTCGAGCTGGCCACCGGTCAGGCCCTTCATTTGCTGGGCGAACCCGAAGATGTCCCAGTTCTGGTTGAGCACGACCGACTTCTTGATCGCCTCGATCAGGTCGTTGAGCTTGCCGGGGTTGGTCAGCGTGCCGGCCGAGAGCACCTTGCGCGCCATGCCCGCCATGAACACCTGCTGGCGCACGACGCGGTCGAGGTCGCCGTTGGGCAGGCCGTGGCGCTGCCGGACGAACTCGAGGGCCTCGACGCCGGAGATCGTGTGCTGGCCCTTCGTGAAGTTCGCGCCGGAGTAGGTGTCCTTGACGGTGTTGTTCAGGCAGACGTCGACACCGCCGATGGCCTTGGTGATCTCGCTGAAGCCGAGGAGGTTCACCGCGGCGTAGTTGTCGATCGTCGACCCGGTGAGCTTCTCGACGGTCTCGATCAGCTCCTTCGCCCCGGCCTGGTTGGCCTGGACGTCGAGGTCCTTCGGGTCGGTGACGCCGTGCTTCTGCAGGTCCTTGCGGGCCGCCAGCATCGCCCGCGCGTACGCCGAGTTGATCTTGTGCTTGCCGTAGCCACCCGGGATGTCGACGTAGATGTCGCGGGGCAGCGAGATCGCGACGGCCTTGCTGCCGTCGTTGGGGATGTGCACGAAGATCAGCGAGTCGGTGTTGAGCTCGCCGTCGGCGTCGCCGGCCCGCAGTTCGTCGAGCACCTCGCGCGGCAGGGGGTTGCCCTGGGCGTCGGTGCGGCTGTCGAGGCCGACCAGGAGGATGTCGCGGGCGCCGTCGGCGGGCTTCTCGCCACCGCCGCCGTCGCTGAGCACGTTCGTGTAGTTGAGCCCGTGGAGCAGGCCCTGCATGGCCGCCCACGCGTACCCGGTCAGGCCCATCACCAGCAGCGAGACGACGGCCAGCGAGATCTTCGCCCCGCGGAAGGAGTTGCGGCGGGCGCGCTCGGCCGGGCGCGGCTGCGGACGGCGGGACGGCGGCGGGGCCGCGCGGCGGGCGTCCACCGGCTCGCGACGGGGTGCGGGGCGGCGCGGCGGCGGGGTGCCGCGCCGGGCGTCGTCCCGGCCTGGCTCGTCCTGCCAGGGCCGGGCGGGGCGGCGGCCGCCTTGCCCGTTCCGAGGCGGGTGGTCCACGCGGGCGACTCCTCACTCCATCGATCGGGTGGTGCACAGGGATGGACGCATGGTGCCGTCCCCGGGTTGCCGTAGCGTTACACATCCCCCTGTGAATGTGTCATCCACCACCCAGTTTCCCGCATGTTCGACGGTTTCGCCTGGTCAGGACGTCACATTCGCCGGTGGCCGAGCCGGGAGGAGGGTTCCCGCGGCGGCCAGCAGGGCGAACCCGGCCGTCACGGCGTGGAGCGTGACGCCGAGGAAGCCGGGGGTGCTGCCGTCGGCGGCGAACAACAGCGAAGGCGCACAGGCGAGCGCCGTGGCCAGCCACGTACCGGTCGCCGCGCCGGCCCCGATCCGGATCGTGTGCAGCAGGAAGACCCCGAGCAGCAGGTGCACCAGGCTCTGGATCGGATCGAGCCGCAGGCCCAGCAGGTCGGCGTCGGCGGCCGCCCCGCCGAAGCGGGTCAGCGCGAAGCCGAACACGCCGAGCGTGGCGTAGCCGATCCCGAGCCCGGCCGCGGCCCGGGTGAGGACCGCCGTCCGGCGGCCGGGGTGGTCGGCCGCGCGCGGCTCCCGGGCGCCGTGGGTGTGCCGTTCGAACCACCAGAAGACCAGCGTCGCGGGGACCGCGAGCAGTCCCACCGCGACCAGCGTGCGGGGCCGGATGAGCCAGCTGAGCCCGTCGGCGATCCGGCCGGGCAGGTACACGACGGCGACCAGCAGCAACATCGCGGCGAGGAACGCCAGGTAGAGGCTCATCGGCGCCCGCAGGACGAACCGGGAGGCGGTGACGACGCCGGGCCGCCCGCCGAGCCGGGCCAGCGGCACGGCCAGCAGCCCGAGCAGGCCCAGCTGGACCAAGCCGAGCAGGAGCACGCCCCACGGCGGCGCGGACAACGCCGCCGGGGCACCCGGACTGCCGAGCAGGACGGGTGGCGCGCCCTTCAGGACGCTCACGACGGCGAGACCGGCGGCACCGGTCGCGGCGGCCGCGGCGAGCAGGCGTCGCGCCGGGCGGACGCCGTCGGCGTGGGCGAAGGCGAGTTGCTGCGCCAGGAGCGCGAGGGCGAACGTCGCGGCGTAGCGGGGCAGGGGGGAGCCGGCGGCGTCGGCGGCCAGTTCGCCGCCGACGACCACCGCGAACAGCCCCGCGACAGCGCTCACGGGCGCCCGGCGGTGCAGGGCCAGCAGCGGGGGCGCGCAGACGATCGTCAGCAGGTAGACGCCGAGCAGCCAGAGCGGGTGCAGGGCGATCCGCATGACCGTCGCCGTCGTCGCGGCCGGGATGCCGAGCAGTTCGAGCGCCAGCGGCGTCAGCAGGGCGACGACCGCGAAGATCAACGCCGGCCGCAGCAGCGGGCTCGCGCGTTCGGCCAGGTAGTGGCGGTAGCCGCCGCTGCCGGCCTGTTCGGCGCGCCAGCCTGCCGCGTTGGCGTGGCCACCGGCGAAGTAGATCAGCGGCACGAGCTGGGTGAGCCAGGTCAGCGGCCACAGGGCCGTCTCGGCCGCCCCGGCCCAGTGCGCGAGAGCCGTCACGGACTCGCCGAGCAGCAGGAGAACGACGCCGGCGGCGCCGAGCAGCGCCCACCGGCTGACCTCGGCGCGGGTGGCGACGGGCGCCGGGCGCCGTGGCACGCGGCGGGCGTGCAGCCAGCCGCGCAGCCGGAAGACCAGCAGACAGCCGATCACCAGCACCCCGGCGACCATCGGGCCGATCGGGTCGCCGACCGGCGGGCCCCAGCGCTGGTGCCACGAGTTGACCACCAGCCCGGCCGAGTAGAGCGAGGCGACGACCCGGCAGGTGAGCGCCGAGTTCATCGGGTTGAGGTCGCAGGCGTGGTGCATGTCGGAGGACAGCCGGCCGTCCAGCGCTTCCCGGACCTCCGGGCCGAGCGGGTGGCCCTTGCGGTCGGCGTACCGGAGCAGGTCGTAGCCGAGGTCGTGGGCCTTGCACGGCACGGCGTAGTCCCACTTCGTGTTGTCGTCGCCCCACGGCGTCGAGCAGCCGCCGTCCACGTGCACGGCGCGGACGGTGCCGTCGCGGGCCGGCAGCGCGCCCGGGGTGACGCCGCTGAGCGCGGTGAAGTCCTTCGGCAGCCGCGCGAGCGCGTCGGGGTGCGGACCGGGGTGGACGAGCGCCTCGATGGCGTTCTGCGCGGCCAGCACGTCACCGGTGGGCGGCCCCTGGTCCGGCGGCGACGGCGGCCGCGAGGCGATCAGCCCGAACGCGAAGACCACCAGCAGGACCAGCAGCAGCCACCCGGACGTCGACCAGGGTCGGCGGACGCGCGGCGGATCGGTCAGTGCTGGCACGGGTCCAGGGTGCCAGCCCCGGCGTGCGGCCGACATGGGGCTGACCGCAGGAGCGGGGTGTGGTTTCCCCTAGGCTGCCCGTCCGCCGAGGTGCCCGTCGAACTCACCGTTCGGCCGGGGGCGTGAGGCTGTCCCTGGCGAAGCAGACCTGGTCGCGGCCGTTCTCCTTCGCCAGGTAGACGGCGGCGTCGGCGGACTGGAGCAGGCGCTCGAGGGTGTCGCCGTGGCGCGGGTGGCGGGCCACGCCGATCGACGTCGTGCGGTCGGCGATGGTCGCCGGGTCGCCGCGCTTGTCCGTCGTCACGATGTGGAGCTTCGCGATGGCGATCCGGATGCGTTCGGCGGCGTCCCACGTCGCCTCTTCGTCGATGTCCGGCAGCAGAACGAGGAATTCCTCACCGCCGAAACGGCCGACCAAGTCGCTCGGTCTGGTCACTTCGTCGAGGGTTTGCGCAACGGTGCGGAGGACGTCGTCGCCCGCCGGATGTCCATAGGTGTCGTTAATCCACTTGAAGTGGTCGAGATCGACCATCAGCAGGGCCAGTTGATCACCCGATCGAGCAGTGCGTTCGAGTGCCCGCTCCGCCGACTCGGACCAGCCGCGCATGTTGAGAATGCCGGTTTTCGGGTCCGTCCGGACGTCGTTCTGGAGTTGATCGAGTTCCGCGAGGCGATTGAAGACCACGGTGACCACGGCCATCACCGCCACCATCGGCGGGACGGCGGCGAGCAGGATCGCGGTCACCGCGCCGAGGCCGATGGTGATCGCTTCGAGCATGTTGTCGGCCGGACTGCCCAGTACGTTACGAACCGTGCGCCCCGCGGGGGTTCCGAGCAGCAGGACCCCGCCCACGTACGCGATCTGGATCGCTTCGTAGATGGCCCCGGTCACGACGATGGTGCCGAACTCGCGGAGGAAGTCACCCCACCCCGGCCGGCCGAGCAGGTGCGGTCCGATGGCCGTGTACGTGAGGTGGGCGAGCGCGCCGGCGAGGCCGTGGGTGATGGACGAGAATATGAAGTTGTGGGCGGGCCGTCGCGCGATGAACCAGTGCTGCAACCGGATGACGGCGATGACGAAAAGGATGAGCGGTACCGGCAGTATCATCGCGGCGGAAAACGTCCAGACGGCGGTGAGGTCGATCAGCACCGTTTTGGTCCGGTTGCGCCGCCGTTCTTCCTGCCGCTGGGTCAGTTGAATGTGGACGGTGGCGCCTGCCGCCAGTATCGCGAAATTGACCCAGTCGTTTCCGGACGGAATCGGCGAACGGGCGAACGAGACGGCGAGAATCGCGACCGCGACCGCTTCGGCCGCCAGCATGAAGGCCACCTGCACCGGGCGGCGGCGCCAGAGCGCCCAGTTGCCGGGCCAGTACGGATGGCGGACCCCGGCGGTCGCGAGTGGACCACTGGTCGTGGTCGCGGGCGCACCGGTGGTCACGCCCGGTTCCGCGGCGCTTTCCGCCCGCTCCGGTGGCGGGCCGCCCGGTTCGCCCGGCGCGGCCGGGTCCCCGTCCGGTCCTGGATGCAATTGGTCACCTCCTTTCCGGCCTAGTGCCGGTCTTGAGTAATCTCATCGGTACCTGGCAGAGTGTTCACGCATTCCGTAACCGGGTACCATCCCACAGCAACGGATCGGCCAGGTCCCGGAGTAACTGCCGGGAACGCGGCGCAAAAGGTTCTGCGAGACTGTCCCCACATGGAGGTGGCCCCATGAGCAACCGCGACTGGTGAACCATCCGCGAATTGTCGTCCTCGACGCCCGCGAATGCCATTCATGATCTTGGCCGCACCCGGAGGTGGCACCTGCCGCTCATGACGGCCACGGTTGCGCTGCCGCTCCGCTCACCCGGCGCCAGGCGAACGCCACCGGGACGGCCAGCAGCAGGCCCACCGCGCCGGCGAGCGCGATGGTCGCGTCCGCGGACCCGAGTGCCTGCGCGGCCAGCCCGCCCACCCCGACACCCACGCCCTGGGCGACCCGCAGCCCGGTCCGGTACAGGCCGCCGGCGCTGCCGCGGATGTCGTTCGGCACCCACGTGATGAACGTGGCCGACACCGTGATGACGTACGCGCCCGTAGCGCCGGCCAGCGCGAGCAGGATCAGCGCGAACGCCAGGTTCGGCCGCAGCGCGAAGGCCGCCAGCGCGGCCAGCGGGAGTGCGGCCAGCACGCCGAGCAGCTTGCGGCGGCGCTCGGTCGTGACGAACCGCGACAGCAGGAACGTCCCCACGACGAAGCCCAGCGGGTCGGCGGCCAGCAGCCAGCCGACCGCCTGGTCGCCCGCGTGCAGCTGGGCGGCGAGCGGCGCGGCGAGGCCCTCCGGGATCACCGCCAGGCCGACGAGCCAGGACAGGTAGAGCAGCACCCGCAGCCGTTCGTCGCCGAAAACCTGCCGGACGGCGCCGAACCACGGGGCGCCGCCGGTGCCCGCGGCCGGCCGCCGCAGCACCAGCAGCCGCACGGCGACGGCGGCCACCAGGAACGTCAGCGCGTCGATCGCCAGCGCCCACGACGTCCCGATCGTGGTCACCAGCAGGCCGCCGACGGCGAGGCCGGCCAGCATCGCGGTGTTGTTCGTGATCCCGCGCAGGTCCTGGCTCTGCAGGTAGACGTCGTCGTCGGCGAAGACCTCGCGGCCGAGCGCGTTCTGCGCCGCGTTGCCGGGCGCGTTCGCCAGCCGCGCGAGGACGAACAGCGCGAACAGCCAGCCCATGGGCATTCCGGGGAGGGCCATCAGCCCGACCAGCACGGCCTGCGCGAACGAGCCGGTCACGAGCACCGCGCGCCGGGGGAACCGGTCGGCCAGCTGGGACAGCCCGAGCCCGCCGGCGAGCGCGGGCAGGAACGTCAGGGCGTAGACGACGGCCGAGAGCAGCGGCGATCCGGTGCGGTCGAAGGTGAGGATGGCCAGCGCGACGATGGTCAGCTGGTCACCCAGCATCGACTGCGTCTCGGCGAACCACAGCGCGCGGAACTCGCGGTGGGCCAGGACGGCCCGCAGCCGGGGGCTCGCGCGCGTCGTCACCTCGTAACCACCATCCCCCGATCGAGTGAACTGGACCGTCGCATTGTGCCTCTCCGGTGACGACCCCAGCCGGGGGTGTCACGGTCGACCACTGGGAAGCACTCACAGTATGACGCCGGTTACGCGCCGATGTCCCCTGAATGCGAGCCAGTCACCCCCTCGTGACCCGCTCGCGAGTACCTCCGGGCTGATCGAACCGGACTCGCTCGGCGCAGGACGGCGGCCGCTCGTCGTCGTGGCGATGCCGTGTTCGGCCGAATGGGCCAAGACTGGACGGAGAGCCGGCCGGGGTGGGCGGCCCGCGCGCCGTCGGCGCCGCAAAGCGGGGAGAAGACGATGGACGGGTTGATGCAGGGCAAGGCGGTCGTGGTGACCGGCGCCGGGCGGGGCCTTGGCGAGGCGTTCGCGGTGCACGTCGCGCGCGCGGGCGGGTCGGTGGTCGTCAACGACGTCGACGTCGAGCTGGCGGAGCGGACGGCGGAGAACATCCGGGCGCACGGCGGCCACGCCGTGGCCAGCGGGCACAGCGTGGCCGAGGCGGGGGAGGCCCAGGAGATCGTCGACCTGTGCGTCAAGGAGTTCGGCGGCATCGACGGGCTGGTCAACAACGCCGGGCTCAACTACGAGGCACTCCCCTGGGAGGACGACGCCGAGCAGGCGCGGGAGCTCGTCGCGGTCAACGTCCTCGGCGTGGTGAACACCGGGCTGGCCGCGATCAAGGCGATGGTCGGCGCCGGGACCGGCGGCTCGATCGTCAACATCTCGTCGGGCGCTTCGCTCGGGCAGCGCAAGCTCGGCGTGTACGCGGCGAGCAAGGGCGCGGTCGCGTCCCTGACCTACTCCTGGGCCCTCGACCTCGAGGACGCCGGGATCCGCGTCAACGCCGTCTGCCCGCTCGCGCACACGCGGATGGTGTGGAAGTCCGAACGCTCCCTGCGCGCGTGCCCGCCGGACCGCACGCCGTCGCGGATCGCGCCGGTCGTGCTCTTCCTGCTCGGCGACGGCTCCGACGGCATCACCGGCCAGATGATCCGGTGCAACGGCCCGCAGCTGCACATCATGGGCCAGCCGTACCTCAAGCAGCCGATCCTCGAGCGCCCGGTGTGGGACACCGAGACCGTGCAGAAGGCGTTCGACGAGGTCTTTTCCGCCCACCTGGAGAACTACGGCCTGGAGAAGCGCGTCCCGCCGCGGCTGCGCAAGTGGACGGAGACGACCTCGCCCCGGACCGCCTGAGCGGCACTTTCACGTGAAAGCGATCCGGAGGCGGCCCCTCCACGTCACTTTCACGTGAAAGTGCCGGTCCGGAGTGAAGGGAGGTCAGGCGCCTGCGGGTTCGGGGTCGGGGTCGCGGGTCGCCTGGTACAGGCCTTCGATGTCGGCCGAATACCGGTCGTTGATGACCCGGCGCTTGAGCTTGAGCGTCGGGGTCAGCTCGCCGGTTTCGGGCGTCCACGCCTTCGGCAGCACGTGGTAGCGCTTGATCTGCTCGATCCGCGCGAGCCTGCTGTTGGCCGACTCGACCGCGCGTTCCAGCTCGGCCCGCACGGCCGGGTGGTCGGCGAGGTCCTCCGGGGCGGCCTCGACGCCGTTCGCCGCGGCCCAGCCGGGCGCGATCTCGTCGTCGAGCACGATCAGCGCCGTCACGTACGGGCGGTCGTCGCCGATTGCGACGGCCTGGCCGATCAGCGGGTGCTCCTTGAGCAGGCCCTCGACGCGGGTCGGCGCGATGTTCTTGCCGCTCGAGGTGATGATCAGTTCCTTCTTGCGGTCGGTGATCGTCACGAAGCCGTCTTCGTCGATCGTGCCGATGTCGCCGGTGGCGTACCAGCCGTCGGCGTCGGTGGCGTCCTGGATCGTCCCGTCCTCCTGGAGGTACCCGAGGAACACGATCGGCCCGCGCACCAGCAGCTCGCCGTCCTCGGCGACCTTCACCTCGACGCCGTCCAGGGGTTTGCCCACGGTCCCCGCGCGGAAGTCCGAACCGGAGTTGGACGTCGCCGCGCCGGTCGTCTCGGACAGGCCCCAGACCTCGCAGATCTCGATGCCGAGCCCGGCCAGGAAGTAGATGATCTCCACCGGGATGGCGGCCGCGCCGCTGGAGGCGACGAGCACCTTGTCGAGCCCCAGCAACGCGCGGATCGGCGCCAACGCGGCTTCGTCGGTCTGCCGGATCTTCTCGGCGAGCTCTTCGGGCACCGGCTTCCCGGCGCTGCGCAGCTTGTAGCCCTGCTGCAGCAGCTCGTTCGCCTGCAGGAGCGCGGTGCGCCGGTCTTCGGGCACGCCGCCGAGCATGTTCTTGAGCCCGGCGACCATCTTCTCCCACACGCGAGGGACGCCGAAGAAGCTCTGCGGGTGCACCTTGCCGAGCGCCCCGACGACGCCCGCCGGGTCGGCGAGGGTGTGCACGTGCCCCGCCCAGACGATCGGCAGGTAGATCGACAGTTCGCGTTCGGCGATGTGCGCCAGCGGCAGGTACGCGATGTTCGTCGCGTGCATCGGCGGGTGGTGCAGCTCGGTGACCGCGTACGCCTGGTGGATCGCGTTGCGGTGCGAGAGCACGACGCCCTTCGGGTCGCCGGTGGTGCCGGAGGTGTAGATCATGGACAGCGGGTCGTCCGGCTTGATCCCCTGCCACGACCGTTCGAACGCCTCGGGGTCGGCGGCAAGCGCTTCCCGGCCCCGGGCGCGCAGGTCGGCGAAGGAGAGGAAGCGGTCGTCACCGGCCGGGACCGCGGTCTCGTCCAGCAGGACGACGTGCCGCAGCGCCGGGAGATCGTCGAGCACCGGGCGCCAGCGCGCCAGTTCGGTCTCCCCGCCGAGCACCACGACCGGTGCCGCGCTGTGCCGCGCGACGAACCCGATCTGGTCCGGGCTGAGGGTGGCGTAGGCGGTGCACGGGATCGCGGACAGGTGGGTCGCGGCGAGGTCGGCGACGATGTGGTCCGGGCAGCCGGGCGCCATGATCAGCATGCGGTCGCGCGGAGCGAGCCCGAGCCCGGCCAGCCCGCGGGAGATCTCGGCGATCGCCGAGCGGAACTCCCGCCACGTCAGCGTCGGCTGTCCTTCGATGTCGAGCGAGGTGATCGCCGGCAGGTCCGGATATTCGACCGCGTTGCGGTGCAGCAGCCGCGGGATCGTCTGGCCTTCGGTCTGCTCGGCGACGGACGGGGTGGTCAACGCTGGCCTCCTCGGTACTGCGGTTGGCCACACTGTAGGGGCTCCCGGCGCGGGTGGATAGAGAATCGCGGCCAGGTCAAGCGTCCCCGGCAAAACGGACATCCCGGTCAGGTCTCCACGACTGTCCATTGTGTACACGGGCGTCCGCGCGGTAACCGCGCTTCAATGGAGTCGAAGGGGCGACGGATATCAGGGGGCCCGATGACCCGGTCGGCGCGCAAGCTGCTCGAAGAGATCCAGGCCGAACTCGCGCCGCGCGACGGCGACAACCGGCTCGTGCCGCTGATCACCGCCGGCCGGGCACCGCGCGCGGTGTTCGCCGCGCTCGCCGCGGAGGAGAAGCTGATCACGCTCAGCGACTGGCGGAGCTTCCACGCGCTGGCCGCCCGGGCCGACGAGCCGAACGCGCGCACCTTCTTCGGCGGCCTCGCGCCGGGCGAGCAGCAGGCGAACCGGATGCTGGACGCGCTGCTCGCGGCGACTGGTCCAGACCATGGGAAGGAACGGCCACGCGCCGGCTGCCAGGTCTACCCGGCGTACGTCGCCTGGCTCGCGCTGAACGGTGAGCAGGCGGCGACCGCGGCGGGGATCTTCGCGAACTTCGCCGCCTTCGGCCGGTACTGCCGGGACGTCGCCGCCGGCATGCGCGAGCACTACGGGTTCACCGGCGAGCAGTGCGCGTTCTTCGACTTCTTTGCTGCGGACGTTCCGGAAATAGAAGAACAAGCGCTCGCCGCGATCCAGACCGGCCTCGACGCCCGCCGGCTCGACGAGCGCGAGGCGCACCGCTGCGCCCGGCTGTTCCAGAGCTACGAACTGCTGTTCTGGAACACCCTGGCCGACGAGTTCCCGGGCTGACGGACCCCCTCGTCCCGGAACCGGTACCGGGGCCACGCCCCGTGTTCGGACGAGCGCGTTTGCGGAATACCGGGAATTCGGGCTCCCGCTCCGGGGAATCCGTGGCGACGCTCGTGAATCACACGTATTCCGCTTTCCGGCCGCGACGTGGCCCGGATGGAGCGGGGGTGCGGCCGCGTGGGCGCGAGTTCGTGATGTTTGTCACCGAACGAATCGGTGCTGTCGTACGTAGCGGGGCCGCCCCGGGGGTGCGGCCGGGCCCGGGCGCGGTTCAGCCTGCACCCGCTGCGGTGGAACGGAAGTCGCGCTGGGACCGACGTCACGACTTTCGGTGGTGGACTTTCCAAGCGCAGGCAGCAAGTGTGGACGGATCACCGTTCCAAGATCACGTTCTCGCCACGGACTTGACGCGCCCTGGAGGGCTGCCTAACGTCGTCGCGGGCGAAGCAGACCACGGTGATGTTGATCCGGCTGGTCGGAATCCGGGTGTTGACCGCCTCGGGCGACCCGAAACCATGTACTGCCGGAAGGAAAACGGACCCAGGTGAAGCAGATTTCTCTTCGACGCAACCGGGGATCCTCGATTCGGAAGCGCGTGCTCACAATCGCGCTGGTCCCCAGTGTCGCGCTGTTGCTCGTCGGGGTGGCTCTCGCGGGCTACCTCATCTACGACGCCGTCACCGGCCGCGACTACACCAACCGCATCCGTGGCTCCGAGGCACCGTCGATCCCGTTCCTCGCCTCGCTGCAGCAGGAGCGCCAGGCCACTCTGAGCCTCCTCGCGGGCCAGAGCAGCCAGCGCGCCGCGCTGGCGGCCGTCCGGCCGAAGACGGACGAGAACGCCGCGAAGACGATCCAGTACCTCAGGGACAACTTCGCGGACTACGACGACACCCCGCCGAGCGTGCTGAAGAACATCACCACGTTCTTCGGCCTCTACCAGCAGCTGGCACCGAACCGTCAGGCGATCGACGGCGGCCAGATGCAGATCAACCAGGCCTTCGCCTACTACAACAAGATGATCGACCAGTTCACCGACGGCGTGGCCGGGCTCGCGCAGAACGCCCGCGGCGCCCAGAACGCGTTCGACCGGCTGACCGCCATCCCGCTGTTCACCGCGGCCGACGCGATGCAGCGCAGTGACGCGCTCGCCGCCGCCGGGCTGGCCGCGGGCGGGCTGACCAACGACGACTTCCGCGCCTACGTGAGCCAGGTCGGCGCCTACCACGCCCAGCTCGACGCTTCGGCGCCGAAGCTGATCCCCGAGGTCAAGGCCAAGTACGACGAGTTGCTGGCCAGCCAGCCGTGGCAGGTCGTGAACCAGGTCGAGACGGCGTTCCTGCGCGGCGACCTGTCGAAGCTGCCGGTACCCCAGGACCAGTGGCGCACCGCCGCCCGCCAGGTCGGGACCGCGCTGATGGGCATCTTCATCCTGCAGAGCTCGAACGCGAGCCAGTCCGCGATCAACGACGCCGACTCGACGTTCACCGAGTCGCTGATCGCCGGTGTGATCGCCGTGCTGTTCGCGGTCTTCGTGGTGTTCGTCGCCGTCCGGCTGTCGAACCGGCTCATCGGCCGCCTGCACCGGCTGCGCGAGGACACCCTCGACGCGGCCGAGGTCCGGCTGCCCGAACTGGTCGCCCGCGTCCAGGCGGGTGAGCCCGTCGACCTCGAAGAGGGCGGCCACTTCCTCGACCACGGCACCGACGAGATCGGCCAGGTCGCCGACGCGTTCAACAAGGCGCAGCAGACGGCCATCGCGGCCGCCATCGAAGAAGCGAAGATCAAGGAGGGCACCAAGGCGGTGTTCCTCAACATCGCCCACCGCAGCCAGGTCATCGTGCACCGCCAGCTGAAGGTGCTCGACCAGGCCGAGCGCAAGCAGGAGGACCCGGACCAGCTGGACACGCTGTTCCAGCTCGACCACCTCTCCACCCGTGCCCGCCGGAACGCCGAGAACCTCATCATCCTCGGCGGCGGGCAGCCGGGCCGTCAGTGGCGCAACCCGGTCGGGCTGGCCGAGCTGGTCCGCGGCGCGTCCGCCGAGACCGAGGACTTCGCCAGGGTCAAGGCGGCGGTGCTGCCGCAGATCGCCGTCCGCGGCCCGGTCGTCGGCGACCTCGTGCACCTGCTCGCCGAGCTGATCGACAACGCGACGGCGTTCTCGCCGCCGCAGTCGCGGGTCGAGATCCGCGGCAACGTGGTCGGCAAGGGTGTCGTGATCGAGGTCGAGGACCAGGGCCTCGGGCTCGAGCCGGACCAGACCGAAGAGATCAACACGATGCTGGCCGCCCCGCCGGACTTCGGGATCATGGCGCTGTCGGACGAGCCCCGCCTCGGCCTGTTCGTGGTCGCGCGGCTGGCCGCGCGGCACGGCATCCAGGTGCACCTGCGGGAATCGGCCTACGGCGGCACCCGGGCCATCGTCCTGGTGCGCACCGACCTGCTGGCCCCGCTCGCCGAGAGCGAGCCGGAGCAGCCGATCACCCCGCCGAAGCCGGAACTCGTGCCGAACCTGGCCGAGCCGGAGACCACGGTCAACGACGCGGTCGCGCCGCTCAAGCGGCCGGTGCGCCGCCCGGCCCGGCACCGCACCGAGCCGGCCGCCCCGCCGGCGCCGCCGACCGCTCCCGCGGCCGTGACCCCGCCGCCCGCGGACGTGCCTCCGGTGGCCGTCCCGCCCGTGGCCGTCCCGCCGGCGCAGCCGCCGTCCGTGCCGACGCCGGTTCCGGTCGGTGTCGTGTCGGAGCCGGTGAGCCAGCCGACCCAGGCCCAGCCGGTGGTTCCGGTCCGGCCGGCCGCACCGCCCGCCCGCACCTCGCGGCCGGCGCGCCCGGCCGCGCAGCAGCCGGTGTGGCCGCCGCAGGAGCCGCGCGCCGCGACGCCCGAAGGCCGTCCGACGCAGCCGCGCCGCCCGGAGGCACCCGGCCGCCCGCCGCTGCCCCAGCGGCGACGTCAGCAGAGCCTCGTGCCCCAGTTGCGGGAAGACAAGCCCGCACAGGAACGTGAAGAGGTCCGGCTGGACTCGCCGGAGGCCGCCCGGAGCAGGCTGTCCGCCTTCCAGCAGGGCACCCGCCGGGCCCGTGACGAAGAGTTTCCCGAGAACGACGACAGGTACGGAGAGCGCGAGTAATGGTCAACTCAGGCGCCCACGAGCTCGACTGGCTGCTGGACGACCTCGTCAAGCGGGTCGCCGGGGCGGACCGGGCGGTGGTGCTGTCCTCGGACGGCCTGCTCATCGGCAGGTCGGGCAACCTTTCCGAGGAGGACGCCGAACACCTTTCCGCGGTGGCTTCGGCGTTCCAGAGCTTGGCCCGCGGCACCGGGCGGCACTTCGGCGGCGGCAACGTCCGCCAGACGATGGTCGAGATGGATCACGCGTTCCTGTTCGTGACGGCGGCCGGGCGGGGCGCCTGCCTCGCCCTGCTGGCCCGCGAGGACGCGGACATGGGGCTGGTCGCGTACGAGATGAACCTGATGGTGAAGCGGGTCGGTCAGGTACTCACCTCGGCCCCGCGGACCGGCGCCGGCGTCCTGCCCACTTCGCCATGAGCGCACGGCACGAAGCCTGGTTCGACGACGAGGCCGGCCCGCTGGTCCGGTCCTATGCGGTCACGGGCGGCCGCACCCGGTCGGACACGCTCGGGCTCGACCTCATCACGCTCGTGGTCGCCCTGCGCACCGCGCACGAAGCGGGCATGCTCGAACCGGAGTACGCGCGGATCATCGCCCTGTGCCAGCGGCCGGTCTCGGTGGCCGAGGTGGCCGCCCGGGTCGACCTCCCGCTGCCCGTGGTGAAGGTGATGCTGAGCGACCTCATCGAGCAGAACCTGGTGCTGTTCCGTACCGCGGCACCGGCCCAGGAATCCCCCAACCGACACGTATTGCAGGCGGTCCTTGATGGCATCCGGAAACTCTGACCCCCGGCGGAACCTGACCGCGACCGCGGTCAAGGTACTCATCGCCGGCGGGTTCGGGGTCGGCAAGACCACGATGGTCGGTTCGGTGAGCGAAGTGCCGCCACTGCGGACCGAGGAGGTCATCACCACCGCGTCCGAGGGTGTCGACGACCTGTCCGGCGTCGAGCAGAAGACCACCACGACGGTCGCGCTCGACTTCGGCCGCATCACGATCAACCCGGACCTGATCCTCTACCTGTTCGGCACGCCCGGGCAGGACCGGTTCTGGTTCATGTGGGACGAGCTGGCCGAAGGCGCGCTCGGCGCCGTCGTGCTGGCCGACACGCGGCGGCTCGACAGCTGCTTCGCCGCGGTGGACTTCTTCGAACGCCGCAACTTGCCGTTCGTCGTCGGCGTGAACTGCTTCGACGGTGCGTACCGCTACGGCACCGAGGAGGTCCGGCAGGCGCTCGACGTCGGCATGGACGTCCCGCTGCTGCTGTGCGACGCCCGCGAGCGCGAGTCGACGAAGCAGGTGCTGACCAGCCTGATGGAACACGTCATGGCGCGGTCCGACCTCGCCGCCGCGCAGGGCGGCTACTGAGCGGACCGCCGGGTTCGGCAGACTGGCCGGATGGCGGGCAAACGCAGTGCCGGGCTCCTGGTCCACCGCGGGCGGGGCGACGCCGTCGAAGTGCTGCTCGGGCACATGGGCGGGCCGTTCTGGGCGAAGAAGGACGCGGCGGCGTGGTCGCTGCCCAAGGGCGAGCTGGAGCCGGACGAACCGCCCGAGCAGGCGGCGCGGCGCGAGTTCCGCGAGGAGCTGGGCTTGCCCGCGCCCGACGGCGAGTACGTGCCGCTGGGCGAGGTGAAGCAGTCGGGCGGCAAGGTCGTCACGGCGTGGGCGGTCGAGGCCGACCTCGATCCGGCCGAGGTGGTGCCCGGGACCTTCACGATGGAATGGCCGCCGCGCTCGGGCCGGCAGCAGGAGTTTCCCGAGGTGGACCGGGTTTCGTGGTTCCCGGTGGCGGTCGCGCGGGAGAAACTGGTGAAGGGCCAGCTGCCGTTCCTGGACCGGCTGCTGGCGCTGGTCAGCGGCTGAGCAGGGCTTCCAGCGGCTTCGCGGTGAACGACGGCAGCACGACGTCCGCCTGCCCGAAGTCGAGGCTCTCGGTGATCGCGTTCGGCACGGCGACGCACGTCAGGCCGGCGGCCTTGGCGGAGGTGACGCCGTGCGGGGTGTCTTCGAAGGCGATGGTCTCGCCGGCGTCGGCCCGGAGTGCGTCCAGGGCGGCGAGGTAGAGGTCCGGAGCGGGCTTGGCGCGGTGCCGGTCGCCGGTGAGCACGGCGTCGAAGTACCCGGCGATGCCGAGCCGGTCGAGGTGCGGGAGCACCCAGCCCCCGGACGAACTGGAGGCGACGGCCATCTTGAGGCCGTGCGCCCTCGCGGTCTCCAGGTAGCTTCGGACGCCTTCGCGCGGGCCGAGCGTCTCGAGCAGTGCGTGGACGCGCGCCTTGGTGACCGGCCGCAGCGCTTCGGGGTCGATGTCCGGGGCGTGTTCGGCGAGCAGGGCGAACATCGCGGGTGTGGTGTGCTGGGTGCCGATGACGGCGTACCAGGCCGCCAGCGGCAGCTCGGTCCCGTGGTCGCGGAACATCTCCTGCCACGCCTGCAGGACGGCGGACTCGGTGTCGGCGAGCGTGCCGTCGAAGTCGAAGACCAGGGCGCGGGTGGGCACGCGTGCACCCTGCCCGGTCGGTGATCGTTCAGGCAAGGGAGTTGTGACGAGACCGGAAGGCCGCCACAGCCGCTTCGCCACGCAGGGCGAAGACGACTTCTTCGACGGAACCGGGCTCGGCTTCGGCGACAGTGGTGAGCGCGATCTCCGCGGCCGACTCGAGGGGCCAGCGGTAGATGCCGGTGGAGATCGCGGGGAACGCGACGGTCCGGGCGCCCAGCTCCCGCGCCACCCGCAGGGCGTTGCGGTGGCAGTCCGCGAGGAGCCCGGAGCGGTCTTCGGAAGCCGACCACACCGGGCCGACGGTGTGCACGACCCACTTCGCGGGCAGCTTCCCGGCGGTGGTGGCGACGGCCTGCCCGGTCTTCAGGCCCTTGCCGTAGTGCCCGGCTCGCAGCTTCCGGCACTCGGCGAGGATCTCGGGGCCACCCTTGCGGTGGATGGCGCCGTCGACCCCGCCGCCGCCGAGCAGCGAGGAGTTGGCGGCGTTGACGACGACGTCGGCTTCGAGCGTGGTGATGTCGGCGTCGAGGATCCGGATGCGCATGGGTTCGATCCTGCCGGACACAATGGGTCCGTGCTGCTGGATTTCATCGCCGAGCCGGACCGGGCTGACGACCGAGGGCGTCGTCGCCGCCTTCGAAGCCGTCGCGCGGTCTCTCGATGCTCGCCTGCGCGGCCGGCGACGTTCTACGTCTGGCACGACCAGCAGGCCGGGGCCTTGAAGTCTTCCCTTACTTCCCTGGGCGCCGACGAATTGCTCTTCGGTGCGGAGTACGAGCCGTGCAGCGAGCTGGGGCCGATCGTCGAGGAGTTCCTCGCCGATCCGAGCCCCGGCTTTGTGGCGTGGAGCGCGCTTGAACCGGGTTCAGCCGATGAGGCCGGCCCGCCGTTCCCGCCGTTCTCCGTGTGGGTCCGGACGATCTCTCAAGACCTGGTCTCAAAACTTAAGGGTGTGTCACTGCGTAACCTGCCGGTCCTGGTCGTCGATCGTGGGCAGTCGTGGCGAAGACGACGCAGCAGCGGCGGGTCGAAGACCGGCTCTGGGAGCTGATCGAACCCCTGATCCCGTCCCGACCAGCGCCGCGCGGTCCGGGTGGGCGGCCCCGGATCGATGACCGTGCCGCGCCAGAGGGGATCTTGTTCGTGCTCGACACCGGCTGCCGCTGGCGAGACCTACCCGAGCAGCTCGGATGCGGTTCCGGGCACACCGCGTGGCGGCGGTTGCGTGAGTGGCAGGACGCCGGCGTGCGGGACCGGCTGCACCAGCTCGTGCTCGACGAGCTGTCCAACATCGACGAGCTCGACTGGACCAGAGGCTGCATCGACGCGGTGTCGGTGCGGTCGAAAAGGGGGCGAGCTGACCGGCCGCATCCCCACTGACCGGGGTAAAGCCGGCTCCAAGTACCACGTTCTGTGCGACGCGAACGGGCTACCGCTGCACATCATGGTGTCGGCGGCAAACACCCACGACAGCATGCTGTTCGAGCCGCTGCTGGACACGAACCCGACCGTGCGCGGCCACCACGGCCGGGCGGGCCGGCCACGATGCCGACCGGACAAGCTGCACGCCGACAAGGGCTACGACTACCGCCGCTGCCGCCGCTACCTGACCCGCCGCGGTATCAAGGTCTCACGCTGGCCTGCACCGTGATCAACGTCCGCCGGCTCATGAAGATCGAGCTCTGCGACCAGGTCCAACGCATCCATTCACTCGTTGGGGACATCGGTAGCTCCGTCGACGGGGATGAACGAGCACTCTCGTCGGGAAGTGATCAGCCATCGGTGGGGCCGCCTCTTCAGAGGCGTTCGATGCGGTCGGCCTGCGGGCCCCGGTCGCTCTGACGCACCGCGTACCGGACCCGGTCACCCTTCTGCAGCGGCTCCGACCCCATGATCACGGACGCGTGGGCGAAGAGATCGTCGCCGCCTGCGTCCGGGGTGATGAAGCCGAAGCCGCGGTCGCCGTCGTAGCGCGCGACGACGCCCTCGCCGCCTCGTACGGGCACGTCCCGCGCCGCCGGCCCTGCGGCCGCGGCAGGTGCCGGCCGCTGCGGCGCCGTCTGGGGCTCGGCGCCCCGGACCAGGTGCACGTCGCGGGCCTGCGGGCCCTTGTCTCCACTAGCCACCTCGTAGGCGACGCGGTCGCCCTCCGCGAGCCACGTCAGCCCCTCGGCCAGGGCCCGGGCGTGAACGAAGACGTCCCCGGCGCCGGAGTCGGGGTTGATGAAGCCGAAGCCCTTGTCCTCGTCGTACCAGGCCACCGTGCCGTCGGCACCGTCCGCGCTACCAGCCGCAGCGGGTGAGCCGGCCCCTGCTCCCAGCGGGATCACGTGCTCGGCCTGCGGGCCGCGCTCGCCTTCGACGATCAGGAAGGCCACCCGCTGCCCCTCGGTGACCACGCCGCCGGTCACGATGGCGGAGCTGTGCACGAAGATGTCGGCGCCGCCGCCGTCCGGCGACGCGAAGCCGTACCCCTTGCCCGGCTCGTACCAGTTGACGGTGCCGAGCAGGCCCACGGCGCTGCCGGTGGCCGCATCGGCGGTGACGCGAACGCGCAGCGCCTGGGGCCCGCGGTCGTTCTCGCCGACCTCGAACACGACGGCCTGACCCTCGCGGAGCACTCTCGCGCCGCCGTCCTCGACGATCTCGGAGGCGTGCACGAACACGTCCGGCGAGCCGTCCTCGGGCGCGAGGAAGCCGAAACCCCGTTCGGCGTCGAACCAACGGACGGTCCCTTGTGGCATCAAAGGCTCCAGGTCGAGAGGGCGGGCAATGGCCCCCAGTCTCTCTGACAGTCCTCCGGTCCGTCGGACCGGGCCCCACAGGCGGGCGGTGCGGAGCCACGGGCGGGCCGTTGGTTCACCTAGCGACACGCCGAGTTTTGGGACCAGGTCTAAACCAGGAAGTACTCCGCCAGCACCGGGGCCAGGGCCGGCGCCTTCACGAGGTGCGTCTGGTCCGGCAGCGTCCGGTACTCCGCCGAGGGCAGCACCTTCGCCAGCGACGCCACGCCGTTGCGCATCCAGTCCGGGCTGCGGCCGCCGTCGATGACCATGGCCGGCACCTGCACCTCCGGCCAGGCCGCCGGCAGAGGGTCGCCCGACTGGTGGCCGATCACCACGGCCGTGTCGTACGGGATCGTGTGGGCCACCCGCTTGAGCTTCGCCCAGAACGGCATGATCCGCATGATCGCCACCGTCGCGCCGCTCAGGCCGACGCCTTCGGTCATGAACATCTTGACCGCCTTGCCGCGCTTGCCCTCCTTCAGCGCTTCGTCGAGCCGGGCCGCGTAGTCGGCCGGGACAGCGGGACGGGTGCCGTCGACGACGAACGGCGGTTCGTACACCGCCAGCTTCGGCACCGGGAGGCTGCGAGCCGCTTCGAGGGCCAGTGCGGCGCCGGAGGAGATGCCGAACAGGAACGCTTCGCCGCCCGCTTCCTTGACGAGCGCGGCGATGTCCTCGACCTCGCGCTCGACCGCGTACGGCCCGGTGTCGGTGCTTTCGCCCCGGCCGCGGCGGTCGTAGGTGTACACGGTGAAGCGCGCGGCCAGCTCCTTCGCCAGCGCGTCGTTGGGGGACGAGCCGCGGTAGCACATCGCGCCGTCGACGAGGACGAGCGCGGGGCCGGACCCGGCCCGGGTGTAGGCGATCTTCGTGCCGTCGGCGGAAAGTGTGGTGGTCATGCGGACAGCCTGACCCCGACGGTTGAAACTGTCAAGACAAAAAAAGTTGTCGGTCGGCGTCGCTCAAGGAGTCCCGAGGCGGACGTCAGGCCGACCGCAAGGTGAGGAGCGTGATCTCGCTGGGCGCGAAGATCCGGAACGGCGGCCCCCAGAAGCCGGTGCCCCGGCTGTTGTACAGCTGGGTCTCCCCGTGCCGGGTCAGGCCGGACAGCGTCGGCTGGTCGAACCGCACCAGCAGGTGGAACGGCCAGATCTGCCCACCGTGCGTGTGCCCGGAGATCTGCAGGTCGACGCCCGCCTCGCGGGCCTCGCGGACCTGCTTCGGCTGGTGCGCGAGGAGCACCACCGGGACGTCGGCGGGCCGGTCGGCCAGCGCCGCGGCCAGGTCGGGTCCGTGGCCGGGCAGACCGGACGCGGCGCCGGTCGGGTCGTCGATGCCGGCGAAGAGGATCCGGGCGCCGTCGCGCTCGAGCAGCGTCGAGCGGTTGTGCAGGGTGTCCCAGCCGAGCCCGTCCATGTGGTCCAGCCAGGCCTGGGCCTCGCCGAAGTACTCGTGGTTGCCGGTGATGTAGAACCGCCCGAGCCCGGCCTGGACGCCGCCGAGCGGGTCGACCTGCTTGCGGCGCTTGGCCACCGCGCCGTCGGCGAGGTCGCCGGCGTGGCAGACGACGTCCGCCTCGAGCGCGTTGACCGCCGCGACGACCCGCTCCGACCACTTCGTCCGGTCGATCGGCCCGAAGTGGGTGTCGGTCAGCACGGCGACGCGCAGGCCGTCGAGCCCCGGCCCGAGCCGCGGGATGACGACGTCGACCGCCTTCACCGGCGGCACGCGCAGGGCGACGCGGTTGCCGTGCACGAGCAGGACGCCGGCGATCAGCGCGGTCGTGCCCGCCACGATCCGTGACCGGTCCGGCTCGTCGATGCCGAGCAGCGTGAGCCGCAGCACCAGGCTCAGTACCGACCAGCTGAACAGCACCCAGATGACGCCGAGCAGCGAGTCGCCGAGGCGGGCGGCGCCGTCGCGCTGGCGCCGGCCGTGGCCGCGGACCATGGCGACCGGCATGCTCACCAGGCCCAGCACGAACAACGCCGTCCCGGCGAGCGTCCCCGCGGTGCCCCAGTCCGGCGCGAGCACCAGCGTCCACCACGGGACGGCGAACAGCAGGAGGAGCGCCAGGATCGGCACCACGGCGAGTCGGCCTCTCATCGAACCAGGTTACGCCCGCCGGGCTGCCGGCCGGAGCACCGCGGGTCCCGCTTCCGCTACGCTGGGTTTCGGAGGAAGGGGGACGGCCGTGGTGAACGCGCTGCTCGAGCTGGCGTTGCCCGTGCCGGCCGGCCCGACCGCGCTGGTCGCCTTCGCCTCCCTCGCCGCCGCGGGCCTCCTGATCGTGCTGCTCGTCGGCAGCACGCACCGCAGCGAACTGGCGCTGTGGTCGGCGCCGGTGCGCAGCCGCGTCACCGCCCTGCGCCGCCGGGCCCGGCGGGCCGAGTCGATCCGGCTCCGCGACCCCGGCGCACCCGGCCGCAGCAGGCCACGAGCACCCGATTTCCGCAGCACGGCTGCGTAGGTTCGGTCCCGCGCAGCCATTCCGCTCACCCCCATCCCTTTCACTCGTGCGGAGTGCTGCCCATGTTCGGCTTTCTCGACGTGCCCGTTGCCGGCGCGTACCACCTGATCCACTGGCTGCTCGCGGCCACGGCGTTCACCGGCCCGCTCTCGGCGGCGTCGGCCATCGTCCTGTTCACCCTGTCCGTGCGGCTGCTGCTGCACCCGCTCGCCCGGTCGGCGGCCCACGGCGAGCGCGCCCGGACCGCCCTGCTGCCGGAGATCCGCGCGCTGCGGGAGAAGCACGGCCGCGACCGGGAGCGGCTGGCCGCGGAAATGACGAAGCTGCAGGAGGAATCCGGGACGTCGCTGTTCGTCGGCTGCCTGCCGATGCTGCTGCAGCTGCCGTTCTTCATGGTCATGTACCGGCTGTTCACCACGGCCACGATCGGCGGTGAGCCCAACTCGCTGCTCGGCGCGACGCTGCTCGGGACGCCGCTGGGCGCGCACGGCCTCGCCGGCAGCCCGCTCGTGTTCGTGATCGCGGCCGGTCTCGCCGTCGTGGCTTGGTTCTCGGTGCGGTGGCAGGACCGCCACCGCGACACCACGACCGAAGTCCCGGGCGGGCAGCTGCTGCGGCTGCTGCCCTACGGCGCCGTGCTCGCGACGCTGGTCGTGCCGCAGGCCGCCGGGATCTACCTGCTCACCACGAACGCGTGGAGCGCGGCGGAGCGGGCGTTGCTACGACGCGGCTCGTGACCGCCGCCAGTCCTCGACCGCCTCTTCGACGTCCACGAGGGCCACGGTGAGCGGCGGGCCGGAGACGTGGTTGAGGTAGGCCTGGCGGATCCGCTCGTTGAGGTCCTCGACGAGCTCCCGCACCTGCCGTTCGGTCTGCTCGGCGGCGAGCTTTCCCGGCAGGTCCTGGACTTCGCGTCTGAGCGCGAGCGACGGCGGCAGCAACGCCGTCGTGTCGTGCCCGCCCTTCTTGACTTCGCGGAGCACCCAGTCGGTCGCCGCGTCGTTGCCGGTGGGCTTCGGCAGCGGTTTGCCGGTGCCGGGCAGGTCGTCGAAGTCGCCGCGCTCCCGGGCTTCGGCGATCTGCCGGTCGACCCACCAGCGGAAGGACACCTTGGGCGGCTTCTGCCGGGTCATCTCCTCGCACCCCCTTCGTCCCCCTCCAGGGTAATCTCCGAGCGACGAGCGAGGGGACCGCATGACCGCCGACCGCACTGGTGCCGAGGACATCGACCGGACGCTCGCGCTGCTCTGGCGCGTCCGCGGCGCCGCCACCGAACCGGCCAGGGGCCGCCGCCCGACGCTGACGGTCGAGCGGATCGTCGCCGCGGCGATCGCGGTCGCGGACGCCGACGGGCTGGCCGCCGCGTCGATGCACCGCGTCGCCAAGGAACTCGGGGCGGGCACCATGACGCTCTACACCTACGTGCCCGGGAAAACCGAGCTGGTGGACCTGATGGTCGACGACGTGCTCGTCGAGCGGCGGCTGCCCGGGCCGGACGAGCCGCGCCGGGGCGACTGGCGCGAGCAGGTGGCGCTCTACGCCGAGCGGACCCGGCAGGCGTACCGCGACCACCCGTGGCTGTGCGAGGTCTCGCGCGTCCGGCCGCCGCTGGGGCCCGGCCGGCTGGCGGGGCAGGAGTACCTGCTGTCGATCATGGACGCGCTGGGGTTGCCGCCGCGGCAGGCGGTCGCGGCGGCCAACGGGATCGGCACTTACGTCGACGCGAACGCCGCGCTCGACGCCGAGAACACCCGGCTCGAGCGCAGCACCGGCCAATCGACCGAGGCGTGGTGGCACCAGCGGTCTTCGTTCTGGGAGAACTACTTCGTCGTCGACACGCACCCGGCGATGAACCGCATCTGGCTCGGCGGCGGGTTCGACGGGAGCGCCAAGGCGCAGGGCGATACCGCGTACGAGTTCGGCCTGCACCGGATGCTCGACGGCATCCAGGCCCTGGTGGACCGGCCACCGCGCTCGCAACTCGCCGTGCGGGACGGCGACTAGCGCCGGTTGCGCCACCGCAACCGGCGCCGCTCCTGCCGGGGCACCGACGGCGCCGGGTCCCGGCGCAGGACTTCCCGGCACCCCGGGTCGAACCGGCCGGGCTCCTCGATCATCGGCGCCGCCAGCACCACGTGCCCGCACACCGCGCGGAACCGCCCGTCGTGCCGCCCCGCCGCGAACTCGTCCTCGGTGACGGCATGGGTGTAGCCGTCGATGTCGCAGCGGATGTGCACCAGGAACGGCTCCACCGGGCTCAGCCGGCCGGGCTGGTCGAGGTGGTTTCGGTGGGGGTGTCCGCCGAATCGGCCGGGGTGGCCGCGGCCGGTGTCGTGGCCGGCGGCGGCGTGCTGGTCGAGGTCTCCGGTGGCGTGGCCGGAGTCGTCGGGTCGGTGGCGGGCTCGGTCGGCTTCGTGGGACTCGTCGGCGTGGCCGGGGTGGTCGGCGTGGTGGGCGTGGTCGGGGTGGTGGGCGTCGCCGGGGTCGTCGGCGTGGTGGTGCCCGGCGTCGTCGTGCCCGGCAGCGAGCCCGGCGGCTGAGCGGTCACCGGCGGCGCGGGCGGTGCCGGGACGCCGACCGGAGCACCGGCCGCGGCGGCGTCCGGGGCGTCGGGCGCGCCGATCGGCACCTGACTGTCGGGCAGCCGGGCCACGCCACCGCGGTAGGCCGCGGCCCACGCCAGCACGGTGTCCACATAGGACTGAGAGTTGTTGTAGCGGCGCACGGCGAGGCGCTGCCCCGCGTCCGTCGAGAGGTCGAGGCCGCCCGAGCACAGGTAGCGCGCGGTGGCCAGCGCCTCGTCGTAGATGTTGTTCGGGTTCGACACGCCGTCGCCGTTGCCGTCGGAGGCGTAGCCGCGCCACGTCGACGGGATGAACTGCGTCGGGCCGACCGCACGGTCCCACTGGGTGTTGCCGTCGTACTTGCCGCCGTCGGTGTCCGGGATCGCGGCGAACGCGCCGGCGCCGTTGAGCACCGGGCCGAGGATCGGCTCCAGCGTGTCGCCCGCCGCGTTGACGTACCCGCCGCGCGCGTGGTTCGACTCGATCCGGCCGATGCTGGCGATCAGCGCCCAGTCGAGGTGGCAGTTCGGCTGTTCCTTGGCGAGGATGTCGGCGGCGTTCTGGTACGCCCTGAGCATGCTCGCCGGAATGCCGAGCGAACCGGAGATGCCAGCGGAGCCGGCGCGCCCGCCCGGCACGACCAGGGGCTCGGGTAGCGGCGGCTGGGGCAGGCTGCCGTCGACGGCGATCGGCGGCATGACGATGTTCGGCTGCTGCAGCGGGATGGCGGCGGCCTGGTCGGGCCGCGCGGTGCCGGCGTTGGCGACCACGACCGGCGCGGGCAGGCCCGTGGTCAGCGTGGGCAGCACGACGAGCGCCCCACCCGCGAGCGCGGCCGCGGTCCGGCGAACCGAACGCGCGCTCCTGCGACGTGGCCGGTGCTTGGGCATGGTCGTCCCCGCTTCCCTCGATCTGTTGCTGATCGCCTCACCCGATCGGCCCCACCCACCGGTACTGACCGGTAGGAGCAAAGCTATCCGATGTAACCGAACTTTGGCGAATGGCACAGCGAAATCACGCCGTGGCGGAGAAGTTCGTCCGAATGGAACAAAACCTTCGGAGGAAATCTGTCAGATTCACCAGGACTTAACGGCGTGCCGCGGACAGTTTGTCCAGCAGGAAACCGGGACGGTGAGCCCGCGGTGTGTCACATCCGAAGCGCCACCACCGGTACGCCCCGCCCCGCCGCCGGTCTGGACCACGCCGGCGGACCTCGCGGAGAATCTTCGCCGAAAAGCCGGCCGGGGAAGTGGCCGGAGCCGGCTTCCGCGGCCCGCGCGCCGCGGCTCGCCGGAAACCGTGGGTGAACGAGTCTTTACACGGCCCTGAAGCGTTCCTATGATCAGCCGTCCGGACGCGTTGCCGCACGTCCGGACAGCCCAGGTGGAGGGTTTGATGGCACGTAGGGCTCCGCGCCGAGCGCAGGTCACCGTCGCCGAGCTGCTGGTCCGGTCCGACGCGCCGCGCGATCGCTACCGCGACGACGACACCGTCGTGCTCCCGCGGGCGCGCCACCGGGAGAAACCGGAGGTCCTGCGTTCGCTGACGCGGTTGCGGGTGTTGTCCGTGGTCGCCGGCGCACTGGCGCTGACGGGCGGGGTCAGCGCGGCGGTGTCGATGCCGGTCGAGCGCAGCGCGGGTGCGGCCTGGCCGCCGGTCGGCCTGGAACCCCCGGCGGTGGCGCTGGTGCCGCTGCCGGCGGACGTCGTCGTGCCTCCGGCCAAGCCACACGCTCCGAAATCCGTGGCGCCTCCCGCGCAACCGGAGGGCGTTTCCCCGGCGGTCGTCGTGCCGGAACCGGATTCCGGAAGCCCGGCCGGTCGCCGTGGAACGCTCGCCCGGGCGGTGAAGGTCGTCGACAAGGTCACGGCGCCGGTGAAGGCGAAGGTGAAGCCGAAACTGCCCGAGCAGGCGGCTCCGGTGCGCCACGAGATCCCGGACGTCCCGCTCTGGTCGCGAGGCCGCCCCGGAACCCCGGACTGGCAGGCGATGATGGGGGCGGGCCGCCGTCCTGCCGGCTTCTCCGCCGGCGGGCACCACGGGTGCGGCGGCGGCCGGCACCGCCGCTGAGGTCAGGGCCCGAGCGGGATCTGGTACTGCATGAACCCCTTGTCGAGCGCGACCTGGTCGTAGAGCCGTCGGGCGGTCGCGTTCGACGTCTGCGTGTGCCAGTAGACGCGAACGCAGCCTTGCGCCCGCGCCCAGTCCGCGACGGCTTCGATGAGGGCGCGGCCGGCCCCGCGTCCGCGGGCGCGGACGTCGGTGAAGAGGTCCTGCAGGTAGCAGACGTCGGCCGAAGTGGTGCTGACGTGCGTGAAGAAGTGCACGATGCCGACGAGTTCGCCGTCGATCCGCGCGCCGAGGGCGTGCATCCGCTCGCCGCTCGCGAACTCACGCCAAGCGCGGTCCAGCCATTCCGGCGCCAGTGTCCTGCCGTAGAACGTGTTGTAGCCGGCGAACAGGTTTTCCCAGGCCGGACGGTCTTCTTCGGTGAGGCCCCCGATGGTGATCATGAGCGAGGCTAGCGCGCAGGGGACACCGACCGGACACAACTCGTCAGTAAGGTGACGAACCCGAATCCAATTCATAGAATCGGGGCCCGATCGGCGAGAGCAGTGGAGGTTCCCGATGGCGCGCGCGGCGCACCGTGCCAGTGGCAGACCCATCACGGTGGGGGAGCTGATGCTGCGGCCGGATGTCCGTGGCCGCCGCCGCCCCGAAGACCTCGAAGTGCTCGAACTCGCCTACCGGATGCGCCGCCGGATCGGTCCGGAGGCCGCGGCGCAGGTCCGGTCGCCGGGCGCCCGCGCGCTGGCCGTCGTCGCCGGTCTGTGGCGGCGCAAGGCGCGGTAGCCCGGTCCGCTGAGCGAGCCGCTCCCGGGGGCCCGGTTACCTGGCGGCCACCGCGAGCGCCGCGGCCAGTACCCGGTGCCCGGCCGCGGTCGGGTGGACGTCACAGCCGCCGCCCGGCAGCGCGATCAGCAGCCCGGCGGCGCAGGGATCACCGCCGGAACGCAGTGACGCCAACCGGAACGCGGTGAAGCCGTCGGCCACCGCGCCGTGGTACCGCCGGGCCACCTGACCCAGCAGGGAATCGAGCGCCTTCACCTGAGCCACCTGCGCCGGCTGCCGGTAATCCAGCGAGTAGTAGGTCACCAGCACCAGTTCGCCGCGGTACTGCGCCCGCACGGCACCCAGGATCGCCGCGAGGTTCCGCCCCGTCCGCTCGAGCGCGGCCGGGAAGGAACTCGTGCAGTGGTCCGGCGTGGTGTCCTGGCAGAGGAAGAGGTCGTTGGCGCCGATGGTCAGCGTCACGAGCCGGGTGTCGCGGTGGGCGCGCAGGTACGTCACGGCGTAGTCGAGCTGCGTACCGGAATAGCCGACGTGCAACGGGAACGCGGTCCGGTAGCCGGCCGGGGAGCCGAGGGAGTTCTCGCAGCCGTTGCTCTGCGCGCCCGCCGTCAGCATGCTCGCCGTCGTCTCGCCGGGGCAGGACGCGTTGGCCAGCCGCAGCCCGCGAAGGGACGCGTACTTTTCCGCGTAGCCGCGGAAGTTGGCCGGGTTCAGGTAGTCGGCGGGCGGGGTGACGGCGCCGGGCCGGTAACCGAACGCGACGGAGTCGCCGAGGGCGAGGTACCGGCCGTGGTAGCCGGTCGCCTCCGCGGGGGCCGTCGTCAGCGACGTCAGTACGAGGACCGCTCCCGCCGCCGCGAGAACCCGGCGGAAAACCCTGCTCCTGAACCCCATGACCGGCTCCCTTCCGCGCACCGTTGCGTGGCCGAACCCGATTGTGCCCCGGTCCGGCCACGCGGCGGAAGCGTCAGAAGCCGATCGTCGACGGTGGTTTCGGGCCGGCGACCGCGGCCTGCGCCGTGCCCGGCTCGACCGCGGCGCAGTGCGTGCCCTTGACCGGGAGCTTTCCGGTGATCAGGTAGTCGTCGGCCGCCTTGGTCACGCACGAGCTCTTCTTGAAGTACGCGCCGTGGCCCCAGCCGTCGTAGGTCAGCAGCGTGCTGCCGCTCTGCCGGGCGGCGGTCTGCGACCACGCGTACGGCGTCGCCGGGTCGTGCCGGCTGCTCAGCATCAGCAGCGGCGGCGCGCCGTGCACCTGCAGCGGGTGCTGCGGGTTGGCGGTCCGCTCCGGCCAGCCGATGCAGCCGGTGACCGCGGTCCAGCCCAGCGAGTTGACCTTGACGTCCGGTGCGAGTGCCGCGGCCAGCCGGCGGTAGGTCTCGAGCTCGGCGAAGCTGTGCACGGGCAGGCGCCAGTCGTTGCAGAACACGCTGGGGATGACGTAGTTGACCGGGATGTCCGCCCGCAGCCGCGCCGAAGCTCCGCCGCCGTCCGCGAAGGACTTGAACACCGACGCGAGCCGATCCCAGCTCGGGCCGTAGAAGTTGCTCTGGATGATCGAGGCGAGCGTCAGCGGCGTGATCGGGTCACCGCTGCGCGGGTCCGTCAGCTCGCCGCGCGCGGCCTTGTCCTGGAGATCGCGCGTCACCTCGGAGACGTCCCGGCCGTGCAGCGCGCAGCTCGGCGTCCGGTTGCACCAGGCGGCGAACTCGCCGAACTCCGCCTGTAGCGACTGGGTTTCGCTCTTGATGAACTCCCACGCGGTGACCTGCGAATGGTCCATGTTGCTGTCGAGCACGAGCGCGCGGACCTTGTCCGGGAACAGCTCCGCGTACTGCTGACCCATCAGCGTGCCGTAGGAGACGCCGTAGTAGGTCAGCTTCGCCTCGCCGAGCGCGGCGCGGATGACGTCCATGTCCCGCGCGACGCTCTTGGTGTCGCCGAACTCCGCCGGCGGTCCGGTGAGCCGGCGGCAGCTCTCGCCGAGATTCCGGTTGTACGCCGCGAGCTGCTCGAACTCGGCCTGGTTGCGCGGCACCTGCGGGTAGTCGGCGATCAGCTCGTCGAGCCCGCACTTGATCTGGGTGCTGTCGCCGACGCCCCGCGGGTCGAAACCCACGGTGTCGAAGCGTTCGGTGATTTCCGCCGAGAGCGTCCAGCCCGCTTTGACCTCGCCGGCGCCCGCGCCGCCGGGGCCGCCCGGGTCCATCAGGATCGAGCCGATCCGGGCCTGGGGATCGGTGGCCTTGCGCCGGGCGAGCGCGATGCTCGCGGTGCCCCGGTCCGGGTGGGCCCAGTCGATCGGCACGGTCACCGTGCCGCAGTCGACGCCGGGCGCGTCGGCGCACGGCTGCCAATCGATCGGTTCCGCGGCCGAAGCCGGCGTCGCCGCCGTCAAGCTGCCCAGTACCGCTGTGACCGCCGCGGCCGTCAACAGCCGCTTGCCCACCCCCGACATGGCAGCCCTCCCCCTCACCGACTGTGCACGACCGGCTCCAATAAATCACCGATCCGGTGATCGCGCCACCTGTGCAGGCGGGTCACGCCATGCTGTCCATTGTGGACGAACGCTCGGCCCGCCGCAGCCGGGCCGTCGCCAGCGAGCTCAGCACGCACAGCGTCGCCAGCACGCCGAAGGCCCAGCCGAACCCGGTCGCCGGGCCGACGGCGAGGCCGTGGGACAGCACGATCACGCACAACGCGCCGCCGAGCGCGCCGCCCACGCGCAGCACGATGTTCACCAGCGCGGTCGCGTGCCCGAGCTCGCCGGCGTCGACCGAGGCGTACGCCGCCGTCGACGCGGGCATGATCGAAAGCCCCAGTCCGGCCCCGCGGACCAGGAGCAGGGCCTGGATCAGCCACATCGGCGAGTCCGGGCCCAGCCACGGGAGCGGCACCGTGCTCGCCAGCACCACCAGTGACCCGGCGAGTGAGACGGTGCCGCCGCCGTAGCGGTCGGTCAGCCGCCCGGCCAGGAACACGAACACCGTCGTGGCCAGTCCCATCGGCGCGAGCAGGACGCCGGCCTCGGCCGGCCCGGCGCCGAGCCGGACCTGGAACCACAGCGGCAGCAGCAGGACGGCGCCGAACATCCCGGCGCCGCCGAACAGCACGGACCCGAGCGCGGAGCCCAGCACCGGGCGTGCGGCGAGCCGCAGCTGCAGCACCGGGTGCGGCGCGCGCAGCGACCACCAGGTGAACAGCCCCAGCGCGGCAGCGCCGATGCTCGCGAGCACGATGTCGAGCGAGCCGGGGGTGCCGAGTTCGGTGAGCGCGTACACCAGCAGCGGCAGGCCGAGCGACACCAGCGCCAGGCCGCGCCAGTCCATCGGCGGTGGCTGCTGCCGGTCACCCCGCGGCACGTACCGCAGCGCCAGGCCGAACGCGAGCAGCCCGATCGGGAGGTTCAGCCAGAACAGCACCGGCCACGAGAAGTGCGCGAGCAGGAACCCGCCGATGCTCGGCCCGACGACCGGCGCGAGCCCGACCACGAGGGCCAGCGTGCCCATGGTGCGACCCAGCCGTTCCGGGCCGACGGCCAGCCCGATCACCGTCTGCCCGGCGGCGACCATGACACCGGCGGCCATGCCCTGCACGGCCCGGACGCCGATCAGCGTCCCGGCGTCCGGAGCGAGGGCGCACGCCGCCGACGTGAGCAGGAACGCGGCCAGCGCGCCGAGCCACAGCCGTCCGGCGCCGAACTTCCGCCCGAGCCACGGCGTGAGCGGGAGCGCGGCCGACAGACCCAGCAGGTACGCCGTCGCGACCCACTGGATTTCGACCAGCGCGACACCGAGGCTGCCGCGCATCGTCTCGAGCCCGACGGCGACGATCGAAGCGTCCATGTTGCCGAGGAAGCCGCCGAGCGCCATCACCCCGGAGGCGATCCAGACGGTGCGCGGGATCGGGGGCGGCACGGTGCGGAGAACGGTCATGTCGCCGACGGTAAAAGTTCGACAAAGGTTGAAGTCAACCTCCTGGCGGCCGCCGGGCTGCCCGTCGCGGGTGCGGCGATCGCGCTCGTCTCACGGGGCCGATCGGCGGGCGCCGGTGCTGCGGCCCCGGTAGTCCTCGAGCGCCGTGACGGACTCGGTGACCTGCTCGAAGCTGGGCATCGCGCGCACGTTGGCCACCAGCGTCATGTCCTTGCGGGGGATCTCGACGAAGCACACCTGGACACCCACTTCCTCGGCGTGGGCAGCCACCTCGGCCTGCCAGCCGGGGAGATCGAGGTCGTCGCCGAGCCATTCGTGCAGGTAGACGCACCACTTGCCGCTCAGCAGCTCACCCGCGATGGCGGCCAGTCCGACCAGGTACGGTTCGGTCACCCCGTCGGACATGACCGTTCCCCGGAACACCAAGGCACTGCTTCCCTCCTGCACCCGGCGGTTACCCCTACCGCCGGAAAGCGCTCTCTCGGAGGTGGCCTCCCCGCTCCCGCCGAGCAGCGCGAACCCCGGTGACCGATGGTTGAGCACCGGGGTCCGCCAACTTACCGGTGGATTTGGTTCACAGCAACCATTTCCGAGATCATGAACAGCACGTGCACACTCGGCGTGCGGATGCACGGTCATCGGAGCCGGGTGCGCACCAGGTTGGGCGATCCGCCGAAGTACGCGCTGTCGGCGACGTACAGCGTGTCACCTCGGACGGCCACCGATGTCGGGTTGGCCAGCCCGTCCGAAAGGGACAGAATGGTCCGGACGCCGCCGCGACCCACCGTGACGACCCGGTTCTCCTGGTTGACGGCCGCGACGACGGTCTCGCCGTGGAAGGCGAAGTCGTCGACCGGGCCGAGACCGGTGACGACGACCCGGCCGGGTGCGCCGCTGAGCGGGAACCGGACCAGCGTGCCCCGGTCCAGGTTGGACACCCACACCGCGCCGTCGTGGACCTTGACGCCGTTCGCGCCGAAGCCGCTCACCGGGGCGAGCAGGTCGCCGGTGGCCCAGTCGGTGACCTGCCCGGTGCGCGGGGAGACGCGCCGGATCACCGAGCCGAACGAGTCGGCGACGAAGAGGTCGCCGCTGCCGGGATCGCGCGCGACGCCGTTCTGGAAGCCGGCCGGCGACAGGGCGGCCACCTGCACCGGCGCGGTTCCGGGTCGCACGCGGTAGAGGCCGGTTGCCGCCGTGCCGGTCGAAACGGCCACGTAGAGGTCGCCGCCGGGCGCCCGCACGATCCCGCCGAGGAACAGCTTCCGGTGCACCACCGGGACGTCGCCGTCGGCGGGGACCTGGATCCGGGCGATGACGGTGACCTGCCCGCCGGGCGTCACCCGGCCGATTTCGCCGGTGTAGGCGAAGGTGAGGTCGGCGGAGCCGTCGGGCTCCAGGGCGATGTTCTCCGGCTGCTGCCCGGCGGCGAGGTCGAGCGGAACGATCCTCGACGCCGCCCGGGCGGGTGCGGCCGGCATGGCGAAGACGGCGGCCGCGGCCAGCGCGACGCCGATCTGCTTGATGCGCAAGGGAAACTCCGGTTCGTGAAGGGAGCGGCGAAAGAACCCCGGATCGCCGTGTCCTCGACGGTAGGCCCCTGGTGCGCCCGGCCGCCAATAGCCCGGCTTGGGGTGTCCATCGGAAAACCGATCACAGGTCGCGGGCGAAGCAGCGCGAGAGCGGTTCGCCGCGGTAGGGCCCGTACGCCTCGATCGGTTCGTAGCCTTCGCGCCGGTAGAAGCGGATCGCGTCGGGCTGGCCGGTGCCGGTCTCCAGCAGCAGCCGGCCGATGCCGAGGTGGCGCGCGTGGTCTTCGAGCGCACGCAGCAGGGCGGCCGCGACGCCGGTACCGCGGGCCGGCGGCTCGACGTACATGCGCTTGATCTCGCCCGACCCGGGGCCGAGCAGCCGGAGCCCGCCGCAGCCCACGGCGGTGCCGTCGACGTCGCGCGCGAGCAGGAACACGGCGACGGTTTCGGCGGTGGGGACCGCGCCGGGCTCGTGGTCGTCGGTGCCGTAGCGGGCGTCGAGTTCGGTCCGCTGGGCTTCGCGCAGGCGGACGGCATCCGGATCGTCCCAGGCCACCGGGGTGATCGTCAGCGTGCAATCGATCATCAGGGCACACTCCCTTTTCCGTAACAGTTGTTACCGTAGCACCTGTTACGCTTCCCGGGAAGGAGGCCGGATGCCGAAGCGGCGTGACGTCGAGGCCCAGCGGGACCTGCTGTCGAACGCGACCTGGCAGGTGCTCGCCGAGACCGGCCTGCCCGGGTTGACGCTGCGCGCGGTCGCCGAGCGCGCCGGCTGCACGACCGGCCTGGTGATGCACGCGTTCCCGACGAAGAAGGCGTTGCTGCTGCACGCGCGTGACCTGCTGTACGAACGCACGGCGATCCGCGCCGACGCGGCCGAAGCGGCGTGCACCGACGCTTTCGGCGCACTGGTCGCGGTGCTCGGCCAAGCCGTCGACCTCCCGCACGGCCACCACGAGGAATCCCGCGTCTGGGTCGGCTTCCTGGCCGCCGCACTGGCCGACGACGACCTGGCCGAACGCCACCGCGCGGCGAACCGTTCGTTCCTGGCCCGGATCCACCGGCTGGTGGCGGCGTGCCGTCCGAAGTGGACGGACGAGCGGCTGGAGCTGACGACGAAGAGCCTGGTGGCGCTGGTGGAGGGCTTGAACGTCCTGGCCGCGGCGGACCCGCGGACCTACCCCGCCCGGCTGCAGCAGGAGGCGCTGGCGAAAGCGCTCGCGGAGCTCAAGCCGCCGGACCGAACCGGCGACGGTAAGCACTCGGGCTGAGGCCCGTGTGCCGCCGCAGCCTGAGCCGCAGGTTCGCCGCGGTCCCGAACCCGCTCGCCGCGGCAACCCGGTCCAAGCGCAGCTCGCCCCGCTCGATCAGGCGGCACGCCAGCGTCACGCGTTCCGTGGTCAGCCACGCCAGCGGCGTCGTCCCGAGTTCCGCGCGGAACTTCCGGTGCAGCGTCGCCGGGCTCGTCGCCGCCCGGCTCGCCAGATCCGCGACCGTCAGGGGCGTGTCCAGCCGCTCGAGCGCCCAGGCGAGGACCGGCGCCAGTGACGTCTCCGGCACCGCGGGCACCGGGCGGGCGATGAACTGCCGCTGGCCGCCGTCGCGGTGACCGGTGAACACCAGGCGGCGGCTGACCGCGTTGACGACCTCCGCGCCGTGGTCGCGGTGGATGAGGTGCAGCCCGAGGTCGAGCGACGCCGCGCTGCCCGCCGCCGTCAAGACGGTGCCCTCGTCGATGAACAGCACGTCCGGTTCCCAGTGCACCAGCGGGAACCGCGCGGCCAGCGAAGCGGCCCACTGCCAGTGGGTGGTCGCCCGCTTGCCGTCGAGCACGCCCGCCTCGGCGAGGGCGAACGCTCCCGTGCAGAAACTCACCAGGCGGGCGCCGCGGTCGGCGGCCCGGCGGATCGCCGCGATGATCGCCGGTGCCGTCGGCACGTGGGTGTCCGGACGGGCCGGCACGATCAGCGTGTCCGCCGTGTCGGCGGCCTCGAGCCCGGCGACGCCGGACAGCGTGAACATGCCGAGGTTCATCCGCACTTCGGGCGTGGCGGCGCAGAGCGTGAAGTCGTACCAGGGCCGGTCGAGCTCGGGACGGCGGATGCCGAACAGCTCGGTCGCCACGCCCATCTCGAACGGGTTCGACTGCTCGGTGACGATCGCGACGACCCGGTGGCCTTTGGGGGGTCCAGGGGGGCTTGCCCCTCGGCTGGGGTCCGGGGTTCGACCCCGGACAACACAGTGCGAGAATTCTTGCGGCATGTGCGATTCCTAGCACTCGCGCCGGCGAACCGCCAGGTCGAGCATGGGACGCATGAACCCGATCGACCTCAACGAAGTCCTCGCGAGCTTCGACGCCGCCTGGAGCCCGCGCATCGTCACGCGCGTCAACGACTACGACATCCGCCTCGCCCGGTTCGACGGCGAGCACGTCTGGCACGTCCACGAGCACACCGACGAGTTCTTCCTCGTCCTGGACGGCGAGATCGAAATCGGCCTGCGCGATCCGGACGAACGCGTCGTCACAATCGGCCGCGGGCAGGTGTTCGTGGTGCCGAAGGGCACGTTCCACAAGCCGGCGTCGAAGGCGGGCGCGAGCGTGCTCCTGGTCGAACCGGCGGGAACGCTCAGTGTCGGCGACGCGCACGACGACGTGCCGGACCACGTGGACGTGACGACCGGCCACCTCGTCTAACGTCAAAAGATGCTGACTGTCGTACCCGTCGATCAGGCGTCCTGGGCCGACCTGCAGGCCATCTTCGGCGACCGCGGCGATCCGGCCCGCTGCCGGTGCCAGTACTTCAAGGACACACCGGCGCAGTGGCGGTCGGGCACCGCGGAGGAACGGGCCGAGCGGCTGCGCGCCCAGACCGCCGAGCACGCGACCGGGCTCGTCGCCCACCTCGACGGCGAGCCCGCCGGCTGGTGCGCGGTCGAACCCCGCACGGCGTACCGGCGCCTCCTCGGCAGCCGGCTCGTCTGGGCCGGTCGCGAGGAGAACCCGGAGGACGACGGCGTCTGGGCCGTCACGTGTTTCGTCACGCGCAAGGGCTTCCGGCGCCGCGGGGTGAGCGCGGCCCTGGCGAAAGCGGCCGTCGGGTTCGCGCGCGACCGGGGCGCCCGCGCGGTCGAGGGCTATCCCATGCTCGTCGAGCCGGGGCAGAAGCTCGCGTGGCCCGCCGAACTGTTCGTCGGGAGCCGCCGGATCTTCGCCGACGCGGGGTTCACCGAAGTCAGCCGGCCGACCGCGCGGCGCGTCGTCATGCGACTGACCTGCTGAGTCTTTCTCGGGAACGGCGTACGCTCGGCGGCATGAAACGGACTTCGTTCGCGCAGTGGCCGTGCTCGATCGCGCGCACCATGGATCTGCTGGGGGACTGGTGGACCCCGCTGGTGCTGCGGGACGCCTTCTACGGCGTGCGCCGCTTCGACGAGTTCCAGCAGGCGCTCGGCATCGCCCGCAACACCCTCGCCGACCGGCTCAAGCGGCTGGTCGACGAGGGGCTGCTGGAGAAGGTGCCCTACCAGACCGAGCCGGTGCGTCACGACTACGTGCTCACCGAGAAGGGCCGCGACTTCTACCCGGTGCTGCTCGCGATGACCCGCTGGGGCGACAAGTGGCTCGCGAGCGAGGCCGGGCCGCCGATCACCGTGCACCACCTCGCCTGCGGGCACGACACGCACGCCGAAATCGTCTGCGCTCAGTGCCGGGAACCGATGACGCCGGACGACACCCGGATGCGCCGCGGCCCCGGCTTTCCACCCCGGCTGGCGCAGCGGCCGGACGTCGAGGAGCGGTTCGCCCGGCAGGAGTGACGTTGACAGCATAGGTCTATCTACGCAACTATCGTGGTCAGACCGCCTTTCGAGAGGAGCGCGACCACGATGGAGTGGACGGGTGCGCGGTACGCCGACCTGCCGACCGCCGAGGTTTCGACGTGGATCGACGCCGCGCCCGAGGACGTCTGGCCGGTCGTTTCGGACATCTTCCTGATGCCCGAGCTGAGCGCGGAACTCCAGTCCGTCGAGTGGTGCGAAGAAGGCCGCAAGTTCCTCGGCCGCAGCAAGCACGATGCGTTCGGGGAGTGGGAGACCACCTCGTACGTCGTCGAATGCGACGCGCCGCGGGTGTTCGCGTGGGCCGTGCAGGACCCCGACCGGCCCAGCGCCGTCTGGAAGTTCACGCTCGAGCCCGCCAACGGCGGCACCCGCCTGAGCCAGTGGATGCGGATGGGCCCCGGCCGGTCCGGGTTGTCGTTCGCCATCGACCGGATGCCGGAGAAGGAACAGAAGATCGTCTTCGTCCGCATGCGGGAGTTCGAGGCGGCGATGGCCGGCACGGTCGCCGCGATCAAGGCCCGGATCGAAAACCGATGAAGACCGCGACGACCGTCGAGTTCTCGAAGGACAGCCGCACGACGCTGGACTTCGTGCTGGAGGCGGAAAAGCTCGGCCTCGACGTCTGCTGGGTGGCCGAAGCCTGGGGCTCGGACGCGCCGTCCGCGCTCGGCTACCTCGCCGCCCGCACCGACCGGATCCGGCTCGGCTCGGGCATCATCCAGCTGGGCACGCGCACGCCGGTGGCGATCGCGCAGGCCGCGCTCACCCTCGCCGACCTGTCCGGCGGCCGGTTCGCGCTCGGTCTCGGCGCGTCCGGACCCCAGGTGATCGAGGGACTGCACGGCGTCCCGTTCACGAAACCGCTGACCCGGATGCGCGAGACCGTCGCGATCATCCGCCAGGCCTTCGCGGGGGAGAAGATCTCGTTCTCCGGCACGGCGTTCGAGATCCCGCTGCCCGGCGAGGCCCGCCCGATGCGGCTGTCCACCGCGCCGAACCCGGACATCCCGATCTACCTCGCGACGCTGTCGCCGAAGCTCCTGGAGCTCACCGGCGAGGTCGCGGACGGCTGGCTCGGCACCAGCTTCGTGCCCGAAGGCGCCGACGCGTACTTCGCCCACCTCGACGCCGGCCTCGCGAAGGCCGGCAGGCAGCGCAAGGACATCGACGTTTGCCAAGGCGCCGAAGTCGCCTTCGCGGACAACGAAGACGAGCTGCGGGTCATGATCGGCAGCCGCAAGAAGGAGCTCGCGTTCAGCCTCGGCGGGATGGGCTCGGCCAGCACGAACTTCTACAACAACGCCTACAGCCGCCAAGGCTGGGCCGACGTCGCGGCCGAGGTCCGCGAGCGCTGGCAGGCCGGTGACCGCGACGGCGCCGCCGCACTCGTCACCGACGAAATGGTGCTGGGCACCACGCTGATCGGCACCGAAGAGATGGTGCGTGAACGCTTGCGCGTCTGGCAGGACGCCGGGATCGACACCGTCCGGCTGTACCCGGCCGGCGAAACGCTCGAAGCGCGTCTGACGACTCTGGGCCGCGCGCTGGACCTGCTGTGAAGGGAACGCCATGGGCGAGTGGCAGCGCACCGCGTGCAGCCTCTGCTACCTCAACTGCGGGCTGGAGGTGCAGCTCGACGGCCGGAAGATCACCCGCGTCCGCGGCGACAAGGCGCACCCGCGTTCGGCCGGCTACCTGTGCCAGAAAGCTCAGCGCCTGACCTGGTACGGCGACCACGAAGACCGCTTGACGACGCCGTTGCGCCGGCGTCCCGACGGCACGCACGAGCCCGTCGGCTGGGACACCGCGCTCACCGAGATCGCCGCGAAGCTGCACGCGATCCGGGACGCCGACACCGAGGCCGGGCGGCCGGGCTCGTTTGCGTACGTCGGCGGCGGTGGCCAGGGCAACCACTCCGGCGGCGCGTACGGCGCTTCGCTGCTGAAGTGGATGAACTCGACGCGCCACTTCAACGCGTTGTCGCAGGAGAAGACCGGCGACTTCTGGGTCAACGGGCAGATGTTCGGCTCGACGACCGTGCACACCGCCGAGGACGTCGAGCACTGCGACCTGCTGGTCGTGCTCGGCTGCAACCCGTGGCAGGCCCACGGTTTCACCAACGCCCGGCACGCGCTCAACACGCTCAAGAACGATCCGGCGCGCCGGATGATCGTGATCGATCCGCGGCGCACCGAGACCGCGGAGCTGGCCGATCTGCACCTCCCGCTGCGACCGGGCACCGACGCCTATCTGCTCGGCGCGATCCTGGCGCTGCTGCTCGACCGGGGTGGCGCCGACGGGGAATTCCTCGCCACCCGGACCGAAGGCTTCGACGAGGTCGCCGCCGTGCTGGCGAAGGTGCCGGTGGACGAGTGGATCGCGCACACCGAGGTGTCCCGGGTGGACGTCGAGAAGGCCGTCGACCTGATGTGCGCGGCCGAGGCGATGACCGTGCGCGTCGAGCTGGGCATCCAGCAGGGACGGCACTCGACGCTCAACAGCTACCTCGAGAAGCTGCTGTACCTGCTCACCGGGCACTTCGGCCGGCGCGGCACGAACAACGTGCACTCGTGGCTGCTGCCGCTGTGGGGCGCGACGACCGGACAGCGCTCCGAGATCACCGGGTTCGAGTACATCGGCGGCCTGCTGCCGGCGAACACCCTCGCCGAGGAGGTCCTCGCCGACCACCCGAACCACGTCCGCGCGGTGTGGGTCGAGTCGTCGAACCCGGCCAACACCTTCGCGGGGACGCGTGAGGTCGAACGCGCTCTGCGGGCGGCGGAGCTGTCCGTGGTCGTCGACGTCGCCTACACCGAGACGGCGGCGCTGGCGGACTACGTGCTGCCCGCGGCGTCCCAGCACGAGAAGTGGGAGTTCACGCTCTTCACCTTCGAGTGGCCGACGAACTACTTCCAGCTGCGGCGGCCGTTGCTGGACCCGCTGCCGGGCACGCTCGTCGAAGCCGAGATCTACGCGCGGCTGTTCGACGCGCTCGGCGTGCTGCCGCCGTCCGACGTGCTCGCGTCGCTGGCCGCCGGGCCGCGGGCCGAACTGCAGGCGGGCCTCGGGGCCCTGGTCCAGGCAATGCCGGAGCGCGCGGCGATCCTGCCGGTGCTGCTCTACCGCACCCTGGGCGCGTTGCTGCCCGACGGCGCGGGGTCGATCGCGCCCCTGTGGGCGGGCTGCCACCGCGCGGCGGAGTCGATGACCGTGCCGGTGCAGCGCGCGCTCGGCAGTTCCGCCACCGGCGTGGAGCTGGGCGAGGAGCTGTTCTCGCGGGTGCTGGCCGGACCCACCCCGTTCTCGGCCCACAAGCAGGACGAGGTGTGGAGCCTGCTGCGCCGCGAGCGCGTCCGGCTCGCCGTGCCGGAACTGCTGGACTGGCTGGCCGCGCTGGACCCGGCCGCCGAGCAGCCCGACCCCGCGTACCCGTTTTCGCTGGTCAACGGGCAGCGGCGGGCGCACAACGCGAACCAGATCCTGCGTGACCCGCGCTGGCGCCGCACCGATCCGGACGGCGCCCTGCGCGCGCGTCCCGACGAGCTGGCGTCGATCAGCGCGGCTCCGGGCGACTGGGTGGCGGTGGTGACGCCGTCGGGGCGGGTGGTCGTCCGCGCCGAGGCCGACCCCGGGCTGCGGCCGGGTCAGCTCGCGCTGCCGCACGGCTACGGCATGGCCCACCCGGACGCCGACGGCCGCCGCGTGGTCAGCGGCCCGCGCATCAACCTCCTGACGGACGCGCTGGACCGCGATCCGATCGCGGGCACGCCGCACCACAAGGACGTCCCGGCGCGCCTGGAACCCGCGACGGAAACGGAACGCGCACTGGCGGAGGCGAACAGCGAGCGTGTGCGCGCGAGTGTCTCAAGTGGACGGTCTTGACGGTTAGTTGACCTGCCTCGACTGCCCCTTCCAGAACGGCTCCCGCAGCTTGAACTTCTGGATCTTGCCCGTCGCCGTCCGCGGCAGCTCGGCCAGGAACTCCACCCGCTTCGGGCACTTGTACCCCGCCAGGTGACCGCGGCAGTGCCGGATCAGCTCGTCGGCCGTGACGTCGCCCTCCACCACGACCAGCGCCGTCACCAGCTCGCCCCACTTCTCGTCCGGGATGCCGATCACGGCGGCCTCGCGGATCGCCGGGTGCGAGTTCAGCGCGTCCTCCACCTCGATCGACGACACGTTCTCGCCACCCGAAATGATCACGTCCTTCTTGCGGTCCGCGATCGCCAGGTACCCGTCGTCGAACGTACCGCCGTCGCCGGTGTGGAACCAGCCGCCCTCCTGGACCCGCGCCGTCTCCGCCGGGTTCTCCCAGTAGCCGTCGAGGTTGTGGTTCGACTGCGCGAGCACCTCGCCGCTCTCGTCGACGGCGATCCGGACGCCCAGCGCCGGCGTTCCCGCGCGGCCCAGCAGCCGGGCCTGCTCGTGCGGGTCGAGGTCCGCCCACTCGCTGCGCATCCGGTTGACCGTCAGGAGCGGCGCGGTCTCGGTGAGCCCGTAGATCTGGATGAACTCCCAGCCCAGCTCGGCCCGGACCCGCTCGATCGTGCGGGTCGGCGGGGGCGCGCCGGCCACGACGATCCGGACCCGGCCGCGGCCGGGGATCTCGCCGTCCCAGTTCGCGGCGCCGTCCAGCGCCGCCGTGACCACCGCGGGCGCCGCGCACAGGATCGTCACGCCGTGCTCCTCGATGCGGCGCAGGATCTCCGTGCCGTCGACCTTCCGCAGCACGATGTGCCGCCCGCCGAGGCCGGTCACCGCGTACGGCATCCCCCAGCCGTTGCAGTGGAACATCGGCAGCGTGTGCAGCAGGACGTCGTTGTCGCTCAACGTCGTGTGCAGGCCGAAGACCACGGCGTTCAGCCAGATGTTGCGGTGGGTGAGCTGCACGCCCTTCGGCCGGGCGGTCGTTCCCGAGGTGTAGTTGACGGTCGCGGTGGCCGACTCGTCGCCGTCCCACGGCCGGGGCGTTCCGTCGCCGCCCCAGATGGCCTCGTCGTCGCGGCCGAGGACGAACACGTGCTTCGCCGTCACGGTGTCCAGCAGGTGCGCCAGCTCCGGGTCGACGATCAGCACCTCCGCCCCGGAGTGCTCCACTATGTACTTGATCTCGGCCGCGGCCAGCCGGAAGTTCACCGGCACCAGGATCCGGCCCCAGCCGGACACGCCGAAGAACGACACGAGCAGGCGGGCGGCGTTGTGCGACACCACCGCGACGCGCCCGCCGGCCGGCACGCCCAGCGCGTCGAGGTTGGCGGCCTGCGCGCGGGCCCGGCGCGCCACCTCGCGGTAGGTGAGCGAACCCCAGCTCGGCGCGGGCTGGTCCGGCTCGTCGACCACCGCGACCCGGTCGGGGTACACCGTTTCCGCGCGGTCGAGGAAGTCCCGGACACCCAGATCGAAGAACATCCCCCGATGATGACTCTTCCCAGGTGCTCGCACCAGTCCGATGTGGTTCGCTGGAGGACGATGGACTTCGACACGGTGGCCGGCGAGCTCTACGGGGGCGACCTCGCGGAGTTCGTCAGCGCGCGCAACGCGGCGGCGAAGGCCGCGAAGGCCGAAGGAGACGCCGAGCTCGCGAAGCGGATCCAAGCGCTGCGGAAACCGACCGCGGCCGCGGCGATCGTCAACGGCCTGGCCAGGGACGAGTCCGATCAGCTGCGTGAACTGGCCGAGCTCGGCGACGAACTGCGGGACGCGCACACCCGCCTGGCCGGCGATGACCTGCGGGCGCTGACCCGGCGCCGCGGCGACCTGGTGCGGCGGATCCGGCACGAGCTGCCGTCGATGAGCGACCCGGTGTCCCGCGAGGTCGAGGCGACCCTGGAAGCCGTCGCGGCCGACCCGGACACCGCCGCGCTGGCTCTCGCCGGGCGGCTGACGTCGGTGGCGCACCAGGACACCGACCAGTGGTTCAGCCTCGCCGCGAGCGTCCCGCCCGCCACCGGGAAGCGCTCGAAGAAGCTCGTGGACAAGGCCGAACCGGCCACGCCGAAGCGGGACCACCGGCGCGAGGAACGGGACCACCGGCGCGAGGAAGAGGAGCGGGCGCGAGCCCGTGCGGAACGCGACCGGCTGCGCAAAGAGGCCGCCGAGCGGGCCAAGGAACGCGCGACGGCCGAACGCGACCTCGTCCGCACCGAGCGCGCGGCCGAGCAGGCCACGGCTCGCGTCGACGACCTGCGTGAGCGCCTGGCGGAAGCCGAGGAACGCGCCGGGCGCGCGACGGCGGAGTTCGAGACGGCGAAGGCGGCCTTCGACGAAGCCGCCACGGCTGCTGCTGCCGCACGGAAAGCCGCTGACGCCGCCCGCTGAGCCGTGCTAGCGTGCAGTTGTGCCCCAGATGGGCCGACACACGGAGGTAGTGGCTACTCATAGCCCCCTTGAGATCGACACGTTCCGCCTTTCCCTGGCAGAGCTGTGCCCTTCGTGTCGGCCTCTCGGCCTCCGGTGAATTTCGTCATCGGAAAGGACCACCCAGCTTGATCATGCTCACCACGACCGGCGCCCGGACGGGCCGGAAACACCGGGTTCCCCTGGGCGCCTTGGACATCGACGGTCGGCTGGTCGTCATCGCTTCGGCGATGGGCGCGCCGAAGCACCCGGCCTGGTACCACAACATCCGGCACAACCCCCTCGTGTTGGTGGAAACGGACACCGAGACGTACGAGGCGATGGCGGCTCTCCCGCCGGATCGCGACAAGCTGTTCGCCGAGGTGATCGATCGGGAGCCGGGGTTCGCGGACTACCAGGCGCGAACGACCCGGCTCCTGCCCGTCGTCGAACTGCACCGGGTCGACACCGCGCGCCGCATGGGCGACTGGCTCGTCGAGATGCACGACTGGCTGCGCAGCGAGCTGAAGGAAATGCGGGCCGAGCTGGATTGCGGTACCCCGCGACAGCTGAGCCTGCGCTGCGCCGGGTTCTGCACGGCCCTCACCCGGCACCATACCGGGGAAGCCAGGAACATCTTCCCGTTGCTGGCCGAGCGGTTCCCCGCCCTCGCCCCCACGTTGGCGAAGCTCGACGAAGAGCACGTCGTCGTCGCGCGGCTGCAGGATGAGGTCCAGCAGCTCGTCGAAGAAGAAGCCGACCCGGTCCGGCTCCGTGCGGAGTTCGATCGGCTCAAGTCCGAATTGGACAATCACTTCGACTACGAGGAACGCACGCTCGTCGCGGCGCTGAACGCCCTGCTGCCCGCGCCCGGCTGATCAGAGCAGCACTTCGGCCAGCCGACGTTGGTTCGCCAGCTCCACCTCGGGTGAGGGGCCGAGTACCTGCACCGCCACGTGGTCGGCGCCGGCGTCCACATGGGACAGAAGGCCCTTGGCGACGGTCTCCGGCGTGCCGTGCAGGACGAGGTCGTCGATCAGGCGGTCGCTGCCGCCGCCGGTGACGTCGGCCTCGGTGTACCCGTGGCGCAGCAGGTTGCTGACGTAGTTGCGGAGACTGAGGTACGGGGTCCGGACGTACGGCCGTCCGATGGCGCGCGCGGCCACACTGTCGTCGTCCAGGACCACCTTGTGCTCCGGTGCCAGCAGCTTGCCCGCGCCCAGGATCGCGCGCGCGTGCCGGGTGTGCGCGACCGGCACCAGGTACGGGTGCGCGCCGGCGGTGCGCTCGGCGGCCAGCTTCAGCACGCGGTCGCCGAGCGCGGCGAGCACCCGGGCTCCGGCCGGGACGCCGGCCGCGTCGAGCCGGTCGAGGTAGCCGACGATCTTGGCGTACGGGCTCCGGTATTCGGTGACCGACTCCGGGTGGCCGACGCCGATGCCGAGCAGCAAGCGCTGCCCGTACCGGCCCGCGAGCCGGTGGTAGGACTCGGCGAGGGGTTCCGGCTCGTCGACCCACATGTTGACGATCGCCGTCGCCACGGTGATCCGCTCGGTGGCGTCGAGGACGTCCTCGACGAACGCGAGGTCGCCGACCGAGTTGCGGCCGGTGCCCAACCAGACCGCGCCGTATCCCAGTTCGTCCGCCGCGATCGCCTGTTCCTTGCGGGTCACGTCGTCGCGGTGCGGGGCCAGGAACACGCCGAACTTGCTCGCTATATTTGTCATACCGAACAATGTAGCAAATGTAGCGCTCAGTCCGCCAGGCGGTGCAGCCACTCCCGCAGCATCAGGCGTTCGGTCGGGGTCAGGGCGCGGTCGTCGTCCTCGAGTGCGGCCGACAACGCGACGGCCAGCGCGCCCACGGATGAGCCTTCGGCCGGGCGGTCGACCAGCAGCCCGGCCAGAACCGACTCCCTGACCTGCGTGGACAGGGTCAAGTCCCGGCTGTCTTCCGGCTGGGCGATCAGGCTGAGCGTCACGCCGCTGTTGGCCGCCGCGACCTGGCGCGCGGCTTCCGCGGCCTCGACGCGCAGGCGGCCGTCGCGCGCCAGCGGCGTGAACAGCTCCAGCAGCATGGCTTCGGCGCTCGATGTCAGGTTGCACGGCACCCCCGGCTCGATCTGGCCGTAGAGCAGCACGTAGAACGCGGGGTGCTCCAGGCCGTACTCGACGTGCCGGTCCCAGCCTGCGCGGATCCGCTCCACCGGGTCGCCGCCGGCGGTGGGGGCCTGGACGTACTGGGTGAAGCCGTAGTTGACGACGGCGTCGAGCAGGCCCTGCTTGCTGCCGAAGTGGTGGTACAGCGTGGGGGCCTGGACGCCGGCGCGTTCGCAGATCGCCCGCGTCGACACCGGTCCGTCACCGGCTTCGTGCAGGAGCTGGCCGGCGGCCAGCAGGAGGCGGTCGCGGGTACTGGTGGCGTTGCTCGATCGTCCGGCCATGTAGCAATTGTAACGACAGGGTGTAACGCTCAGCGCAGCCGCAGCTGGACCCGCCGGAGCCCGGCGAAGGCGGCCAGCACCGCCGGGTCGGTCGTGGCCGCGGCCGGCCGCACCGACCGGTAGCCGTCCAGGAGCGCCTCCCGCAGCTCTTCGCGGTGGGGCAGGGGCGCGAGCGCGGCGCAGGCGACGGCGAGGTCGTAGGCGTAGTGCCCGTACCCGCAGTCGTCGAAGTCGATCACGTGCACCCGGCCGCGGTGCAGCAGGTAGTTCTCCTGGTGCAGATCGCCGTGCACCAGGCCGAAGACGTCGGCGCCGTACCCCAGCTCGGCCCGCACCGCGCGCACACGTGCCACCGCTTCGCGGATCCGTTCGTCGCCCCCGGCCGCCGCGACGGCCCGGTCGACGACCGTCGCCGAGAAGCCGTCCACCTGCGTGCGGCCGAACTCGGCGAGGTCGTCGACGCGGCCGCGGTCGAGGCCGTTCATCCGCGCGCCGTGCAGGTGCAGCCGCGCGGCGAACTCGCCGAGCGCGTACAGCTGCGGGGCGGTGAGCCGTTCGCCGACGAACCGGCCGTCGACCCAGTGGCAGAGCACGCAGGTGCGCGGTTCGGGCACCGCCGGGTCGGCGACCACGGTGACCAGGTCCCGCGCGCGCGTCGGCACCGGCTGCGGGACGACGAGGCCCGTTTCCCGGCGCAGCGTGGCGAGCCAGGCCATCTCGGCCCGCACCTGGGCGACGCCCGGGCCGTCCGGCCGCTGCACCCGCAGCACGTACCGGTGGCCGTCCGCGCCGTCGACGCGGAACGTCGTGTTGAGCCCGTGGGCGAGCGGGGTCAGGCGGGCCACCGGCACGGCGTAGGCGGTCAAGGCCGCTTCGGCGAGCCGGCGCAGGCGCCGCGTGCGGCCGGCGCGGTCGAGTTCGGCGAACGGCCGGATGTTCGCCTGGAAGTCGGCCATCGCCCAGGTGCTCAGCTGATCGACCGTTCCGGCTCGCGGGAGTGCTCGCGGGAGTGCGAGACCAGCTCCATGTTCGGCGCCGGGTGCCGCGCGCCGCCCAGCCGCTCCACCCCACGCAGTCCCTCGGCCAGCCGCTCGACCTCGGTGTCCGGCCGCACCCCGAAGCGCATGAACTGGCTGGTCATGCCGATCTTGTTGCCGCACTGGCGCACCAGCAGGTGGTGCTCGGCGAGCAGGTAGTCGCACAGCTCGGCGCCGTCGACCGAAGCGGGCAGCTTGACGAGCAGGAAGTTCGCCTGCGACGGGAACACCGTCAGCTCCGTGAACTGCCCGAGCTGCGCGTGCATCAGGAACCGGTCGAGTGCGAGCTTCTTCAGGCTGTCCTCGTACTCCGCCTGGTGCTCGGCGAGCATGAAGATCACGGTCTCGGCGAGCGAATTCAGGTTCCACTTCGGCAGCGCGGCCGACAGCTTGCGCGTCAGCGCGGGGTTCGAAACCTGGTAGCCGAACCGGATCCCGTGCAGCCCGAAGTTCTTGCCGAGGCTCTTCAGCACGATCACGTTCGGCCGGACGACGGCTTCGGCGGCCACCGACGGGTTCCGCTCGACCTCGACGAAGTCGATGAACGACTCGTCGATCACCACCAGGTCGAGGTCTTCGAGGGCGTCCATGAACCGGATCACCTCGCGGCGCGGCAGGTACCCGCCGTCGGGGTTGTTCGGGTTGCACAGCACCGCGACCCGGGAGCCGCGGCGCCTGATGAACTCGATGTACTCGTCCACGCGGAGCTCGAAGTTGTCCGCTTCCTTCAGCAGGAACATGTCGACGCGCTTGCCGGTCTCCATCGGCTGGTCGGTCCAGCGGCCGAACGTCGGGATCGGCACGGCGACGCTGGAATCGACCAGCAGCTGGTCGATCCAGGTGATCAGCTCGGTCGAGCCGTTGGCCGGCGAGATCGTCGACGGGTTGAGCCGGAGCACGCCGGCGAGCTGCGCGGTGATCGCGGCGGCTTCGCTCGGGTAGAACTTGAGGATCGTGCGGAGGTTCCGTTCGAGCTCGCCGAACATCTCGTCCGTCGGGAAGTACGGGTTGCAGGGGATGCAGAAGTCCGCGAGGTCGTCCGCGTGCTGTCCCATCGCCCTGGCCACGGAGAAGAACGACGGACTGTGGGCCTTGCCCTGCTGGAAAAGGCCGTGGGTGGTCATACCGTGCCGCACGCGTGGTCTCCGTCCGCCGCTTTACCGGCCCCTTGCCTTCCCGTGGGGGACACGTACGAATCGGGCGGCCGGTTCAACGCCGGACAGCGCGTGGATCGCGGTGCCCGCCAGCGCGGCGGCGGCCAGTGCGGACAGCGCGAGGAGCGGCAGGGGGGCGGCCGGCGGGTCGATGCCGGTGAAGGACTCGACGCCGATCACGGCGGTGAGCACCGCGTCGGCGGCGACCGCGATCCGGACCACCAGCAGCCGGCGTGGTTCCGGGTAGCGGGTGGAGCGCAGGATCCAGGCGAGCGCGGGCAGCACGAGGATCGCGTGCATGGCGACCGCGTGCAGCGGCTTGAGCGAGCCGGCGGTCGTGTAGGCGAGCTGCGGGTCGCCGCCGCGCGCCGCAACGACCCCGCGTCCGATCATCACCGCGCCCGTGGCCAGCGCGACCAGCAGCACGACCAGGCCGGCGCGGACGGCCAGGCGCAGGCTCGGCGCGTCCGGGCCGGGTTCGACGAGCGCGGTGGCCGTGAACCCGATGACGGTCAGGATGATCACCGCGCCGCCCGCGGCGAGCGTCATGGAGACGGCGGTGTCGAACGGCGTCTCGAAGTCGAAGTGCGACGGCACGCCCCGCCACGCCTGCATGCTGACCAGCACGACCTCGGTGACGCTGGCCGCGGTGAACGCACCGAGCAGCGCGGTCCGCAGCCGGGGGCGGATGGTCAGGAAGGACGTCGCCCAGGCGACCGACGCCAGCGTCAGCCCGAAGGACAGGCCGAACGTGACGGCCTTGCGCATCGACAGCGGGCCCAGCCACGAGCCGCCGGTGGCGAGGAGCACGAGCGCGTGCGCGACGCCGCTGACGAACAGCGCCGCGCCGACGGCGTAGGCGATCCGCTCGGCTCGTCGGCCGCCGGACCGGATCCGGATCAGTGCGTTCATGTCCCGAAGTGTCCCCTCGCGACGGGGCCACCGCGTCGGCCCGGCGGCGGCACCACGACGTACGACGACGGGCGTACGGCAATCGGCGAGTATGTCGAAAAAGCGCTGGTAAAGGAATTCAGTTCTTCTTGACGGAATATTGACGCAAAGGGTGCCGGGTGCCACTCGCCAGGCGGATGCGGTGTGGGCGCGAGCGCTCTACTCTGCAAAGATGTACATCGCACTGTTGACCTATACGGCGCCCGAAACAGAAGTCGGCTACGCGCTTCCCGACCATTCGGAGTGGTTGCGCAAACAATTCACGAATGGACTCTTCCTTGTTTCCGGAAAGGGCAACGGCGCGGCCGACCAGGTGATCCTGACTCGTCCGGTGCTGCGCGGCAAGCTCGACGCCGTGCTCGCCAGCGATCCGTTCGTCGTCCGGCGGCTCGCCCGCTACGACGTCATCGAGTTCACCGCCACGCGCACCGCTCAGGAGCTGCTGGCGATCAACGAGGCCATCGCCTCCTGAGGAGCGGTTCTCCGGGGGGCCGGGTGGTGGAGCCCCCGGCCCGGGGCGGAGCCCCGGATGTCGGAGCCGTCAAGGTCGGGTGGCCCGGCGACGGTGCCCCGCCAACTGACGGCGAGGAACGCTCGTCCGCTGGTCCGCGCCGCGTTCCCTTATGATCGCGACGCACGGACGTCCAGCAGGGAGAGCGCGATGAAGACCCCCGACCTCGTCTTCCGGGGCCGCCGGTTGAGCAGTGACCGCGCCCTGGTGCTGGCCGCGGTCGAGGTGCTCCCGGAGCCCTCGGCGGCCAGGGACGCCGTCCGTTCCGCCGTCGCCGACGGCACCGATCTCGTGAGTTTCGCCGGAACCGGCGCCGAGGCACTGGTCGAGTGGGCGCGTGAGACTTTTCCCGGCCTCGTCGTCGGGGCCGACACCGCGGACCCGTCGGTCGCCGCTGCCTGCTGCGAAGCGGGCGCCGACCTGATCGTCGCGCGCGCCGACCTGGCCGAGGTCGCGGCGCGGTTCGGTGCCGGTTACGCCGCTTCTTCGGTGCCCGGCGCGGCCGAACTGCCCGCCGCCGGCGTCGTCCTCGACGTCGGGGTGCTGCGGACGGCGCCGCCGGTCGGAGACGTCCCCGTGCTGGCCGAGGTGGCCGGCGACGGGACGCCCGGCGGCCTGGCGCTGGCGGCGCTGGCGGCGTCGGCCGGGGTGGCGATCCTGCGCACGAAGCACGTGCGCCAGGTGCGGCACGTGGCGGAGATGGCGGCGAGCATCGCGGGCACCCGCCCGCCGGCGAAGGCGGTCCGATGGGAATGATCCGGCAGGTCTGGCCGGCCGAGCGCGAGCTCGGCGACGAAGACCTCGAGCAGCTGTACCGGTACCCGGCCGACCCCCGGTGGCTGGCGGTGAACTTCGTGTCGAGCACCGACGGCGCGATCACGGTCGCGGGCCGTTCGGCGGCCCTGTCGACGCCGGCCGACCGGATCGTCTACCGGCTCGGCAACGACCTGGCCGACGTCGTCCTGGTGGGCGCGGGAACGGCGATGGCGGAGGGTTTCGAGGGGATGCGGCCCGACGAGCGCACGGCCGGGCGCCGTCGCCGGTTCGGCCTGGCCCCGATCGCCCCGGTCGCGGTGGTGACGACGGGCCGTTCCCTGCCCCCGGACGCCCCGGTGATCACCAAGGCGGCGGTCCCGACGTTGGTCTTCACATGCGCGGCGGCGCCCTCGTCGCTGCGCGACGCGTGGGCGTCGAACGGCGCGCGGGTGTTCGTCGTCGGGGAGGTCGACGTGTCGGCCGAGCTGCTGACGGCGACACTGGTGGCGGAAGGACTGGGCCGCATCGACTGCGAAGGCGGTCCCCGGCTGTTCGGTTCGCTGATCGAGGCCGGCGTGGTCGACGAGTTCCGGTTGACGGTGGCACCGTTCCTGGTGGCGGGCACCTCCGGCCGTGCGGCCGTGGGACCGGCGGTCGATCCGGCCGAGCTGGAACTGGCTTCGGTGCTCACCGACGGCGCCAGTGTCCTGCTGCGGTACCTGGCGCACCGCTAGTTTTCGTGAGTCACCGGAGTCCGCCTCGAGCCTTCTCCAGTTCCGGCCGGCACCGGTTTTGTCGGTCCCTTCCGGTAGCGTGGAATTCGGGGGCTCCCTAGCGCGGTTTCCGTTGCGGCGCAAGCAAAATCGCTGCTCGACGCCACCTCGGAGTTCACCCGGTCCAGCGATGATGTTCGCACACTTGTTCGGGTACCGTCGAAGGCATGACCACGGCCCGAAGACCTCCGCAGCGCCAGGAACCGTTGCTGCGCCGAAGAATAACCCTACCGATCGAGCAGTCGCCGGAAATGGTCCGGCAGCGGCAGTTCCCGGGCCTGCGCCCGCGTCAGCCAGGCGAAGCCGTCGTGCTCCTCGGGGTTGAGCACGACGTCGCCGGCTCCGTCTTCTTCCACCGTGTAAACGAAAGCGTGGATGCGCATGGCGCGTCCCGCGACGTCCGGCCACGCGTCCCGAGCCAGCTCGCCCGTGATGCGAACCGTCAACCCGGTCTCCTCCGCCACTTCGCGGGCCGCCGTGTCCTCGAAGCGTTCGCCCGGCTCGACCGTCCCGCCCGGCAGTTCCCACCCGCCGGCGAGGAACACCCCGGGCCCGCGGCGGAGGAACAGCACCCGGTCGCCGCGCGCGATCCAGCAGTAGGCCAGGTGCTTCTGCGCGATCTCCGTCATGCGTGCGATTCTCGCTCAGTTGGTCTTCGACGTCGGCAGGTGGGCGCCCAGGTACCCGACGTACACCGCGCCCGTGCGGTCGGTGTCGTCGAGGAAGTGCAGGCGCGGTGCCGGCGACTTGAAGCGTTCCAAGGCGATGTGGGCGCCGAAGTAGTCGCGGCCCGCCGGGTTCGTCCGGGGATCGACGCGGAACGTGCGGGCTTGGCGGAGCCGCTCGTTCGTGGTCACGGTGTCGGATTCGGCCAGGGCGATGATGTTGGCGCTGATCAGCGAACCCGGCTGGCCGGTGCGGGCGAACGCCAGCACGTCCGAGAGTTCGGGGCCCGGGTCCTGGCCCGCCTCGAGCAAGGACGTCCGGGCGTCCGCGTAGGCGTCGAGGGTGCGGAGCGCGTCCCACGCCTTGCGGCGCCAGGCGGCGGCTTTGGGGTGGTGGTCGAGGATCGCCGCCGGGGCCGGTTCGGCGGTGATCGCGAGGTGCTTGAGCGAGGCCGTCGCGGCGCCGATCAGCTCGGCGAAACTGGGGAACTCCTCCGGCGGGCGCTCGGCGGCGGCGACCTCCTCGTCGGCGTCGTGGTGGCGGGAGAGCCGGCCCGCCAGCAGCCCGTTGACGCGCCGGAGCTCGTCGCGTTCGGCTTCCGTCTCCTCGAACGCCCGCGCGTAGTCGTCCACTTCCGCCTGCAACTGCGCGAGCTGCTCCCGCAGGTAAGCGACGTCGGTCGTGCTCGCGTCCTCGAGGCGGCGGCTGAGCGTCTTCACCTCGTAGGCGTGCCGGTCCCGTGCCTCGGCGTGGGCCTTGGCCTTCTTCCGCAGGATCGTGATCACGCCCCGCGCCTCGGCCAGCTCCCGCTCGGCGCGGTCGAGCTTTTCGATCAGCTCGGCGTCGGGTTCGCGCTCCGGCGAAGCGAACGGATCGGCCTCGTACCAGGCCCGCACGCTCGGCACGTCGGCCCACTCCTCGGGCAGGGGCGTCCGGCCGCGTGCCTGGATGAGCCGCGTGATCGCGCTCTCGAGCGCCTCGCCGGACACCGGGCTGGCGGTTTCGACGAAATCCGGCAACTGGTCGCACGGCGGCACGTACAGCCGCGCGCCCTGGGGCACCGCGCAGCCGAGCGGCAGGTGCCGGTTGAGGGTGTGGCGGAAGCGGTCGTCGACGTCGAAGACGTTCACCAGCCCGGGCCAGCCATCGACCGGCACCGTCGGGGGCTCGGTGAGCACCAGCACGGCGGAAGATCGCCACGGCGCCATCAGCGCCTCGCTCAGCAGGTCGGAGAGGTGGTCGCATTCCTTGCGCGACCAGCCGCGCATCGTCAGCACCGGCGTTTCGATCGGGATTTCGTCGCTGCCGCTGGCGCCGAGCTCCTCCAGCCCGATCCGCTGGGCCGGCGCTTCGTGGCAGCTGCGCCACGGCCGCGTGCAGGCCGCGGCCAGCAACCACGTCACCCGGTCGTCGCCGGCGCGGTAGCAGAGCGAAAGCAATACCTGAACGGAGTAGCGGCCTTCGTTGCCCGCGTACGCGAACTTCAGGTCGCACCGGCGCGAACCGCCGTCGTCGGACGAGCCGAGATCGGTCACCGAATAGTCGTCGTGTTGCCGCTGGCGGCTGATCAGCCTGCTGCGCAAGGCGTCCAGGGGGCGTTTGCCCTCGGTGGGGACCAGTCCGTGGTGCCAGATCCGGTGCGCCCCCACAGGACTCAACTCCGTTCGCCGGGAACAGGACTTCCGCCGAACATAGCGGATCCTGTGACCGTTCGAACGCGGGGCGTCACCCCGTGCGCGTCCAGAGGCAGAACGGGTGCCCGGCCGGGTCGAGGCAGACCCGGAAGTCGTCTTCCGGCTGGAAGTCGGCGAGCACCGCGCCCGCCGCGATCGACGCCGCCGTCGCCTCCTCGAGGTCGTCGACCTCGATGTCGAGGTGCAGCTGCATCTGCTGGGTACCGTCCACCGGCGGCCACACCGGCGGGACGTGCCCGGCTTCCAGCTGGAACGACAGCCCCGCGCCACCGTCGTCCGGGCGCAGCGTCACCCACTCCGGTTCGTCGGTGTGGATCGGCCAGCCGAGCAGGTTCGAGTAGAACTCGGCCAGCGCACGGGGTTCCGGCGTGCCGAGCACAGTGGAGGTCAGCTTCATGATCCGGGAGGTACCCACGCAGCGGGATCTCTACCGAGGTGCTCCGGTGCCCGTGTCGAAGTAGGCGACCGGCGGGCCGACGTGCCGCCACGACGTCGTCGCGAACACCGCGGTGCCCGACAAGGCGAGCAGTGCGGTGATCACGGCCAGCGTGGCGCCGATCCGGCCGAAGCCCGGCTGGGTGCGCGCGCCCGCGCAGACGCCGAAAACCAGCGCCAGCACGCTGATCGGCAGCAGCGCGAACCACAGCGCGCCGAGGACGAGCACGAACGCCTGCGTGAGCCAGGAAAGCACCCACGCGGACACGATCCCCGGCCGGACGATCAGCCAGGCCGCCCAGGTCGCGATCGCCAGCGTGAGGCCGGACGCGCCGATCGCGAGCGACGCGATCGCCAGGCCGCGGCCGGGCCGGGTGGTTTCCGCTGCTTCGGATTCCGGTTCCCCCATGCCGGAACCATCTCATCCGGGTTGTTGCGCGTTACCGGAATACCTCGGCATCACGGGGGTTGCACCCCTGGCGCACGCGCCGAGATCACCGGGATCACCGAGGAGCTGCCATGTCGTCCGAGCACATCCAGGGAACCGTCGCCGACGGGTTCGAGTCCGTCCGCGCGGAGTTCGCGGCCGTCGCGGCCGACGAAGGCGGTGACTACGCCGCCCAGCTCGTCGCGCACGTCGACGGCGAGCGCGTCGTCGACCTGTGGACCGGCCCCGCCATCACCGGCGACTCGCTGACCGGCGTGTTCTCCTCGACCAAGGGGGCCGCGCACCTGGTGGTCGCGCTGCTCGTCCAGGACGGCGTGCTCGACCTCGACCAGCGGGTCGCCCACTACTGGCCGGAGTTCGGCGCGGCCGGCAAAGGCGGGCTCACGGTGCGGGACCTGCTCGCGCACCGCGCGGGCGTCGTCGGCGCGGACGACGGGTTCACGGGCGAAGAGCTGGCGGACGACCGCATCATCGCCGAGCGGCTCGCCCCGCAGCGGCCGTACTGGCGGCCCGGCACCGCGTTCGGCTACCACGCGCTGGTGATCGGCGCGCTGACCGGCGAGGTCGTCCGGCGCGTCACCGGCCGCAGCATCCAGGAGCACTACGAGGAGCGCGTCCGGAAGCCGTTCGGCCTGGACTTCCACCTGGGGCTGCCCGAGGAGCTGGAGCCGCGGTTCCTGACCACGCAGCCGATGCTGCCGACGCCGGAGCAGCTGGCGGAGCTGGAAGCGAACGCGACCGGGCCGGACAGCATCACGGGGATCGCCTTCAATCGCAACAACCCGAAGGCGCCCGAGCTCTGGGAGCTGCCGAACATCAAACTGGTCCGGCAGCTGAGCCCGGCGTCGGTGGGCGGCGTCGCGTCGGCGCGAGGGCTGGCCGGCCTGTACGCGGCGGCGATCAGCGGCCCGGAGCCCCTCCTGCGCGCGGAAACCGCGGCGGAATTCGCGCAGATCCACTCGATCGGCCGCGACGTCGTGACGCGCGACCACAACGCGTTCGGTCTCGGCTTCGCGCTCGTGTCGGACAACTACCCGGTGCTGGGCCAGGGCGCGTTCGGCCACAGCGGCGCAGCCGGCTCGCTGGCGTTCGCCGACCCGCGCAGCGGCCTCGCGTACGGCTACAACCGCCGCCGGTTCGCCTTCCCGGGCGGAGCAGCGCCGGAAAACGCCCGCCTGATCCGTGCGGTCCACGCGGCCGTGACAGGCTAGCCGTCCACACAGGACACTCTGGCCCGGATCGCCGCCCCGGGGTCACGTTCCGTACCCGGAGCAACACGTGACTGCGGGCGGTCCTGCGGACGTGCCTCCAGGTGCACGGATGCACGTCTGCAGTGGACGTTGTTACAGACTTCACTCTTTAGGACGTGCCGATCGAGACATCAAGCCTGCTCACCCGGTTTGGACTGACTTTCCGTAGCTAAAACTCTCCCGATCATTGCCTCGATGTGAAACTATTGGGCCGTTCGCGGGGAGAGGGCCTCGCGATGGGGGACTCACCGTCACGGCCGCGTCCCCATGAAGATCCCCAGGGGAGAGGAGATCGACCATGTCGACGCCTACGGACACCAAGCCCGAGGAAGCTCCGGAGCCGGTCCAGGAGCCGAGCCAGCCGACGGTCCAGTGGACCGACTCGGACGGCAAGATCCACACCGACCACCCGGTCCACACTGAATGCGCGAACGGCTGCTATCAGGTCATCAAGCCCTGAGTCCGGCGTCGTGGAGCAAGCCCGCCTGCCGATCTACCGGCAGGCGGGCTTCTTTTTACCGGAGCCTGTGCTGTCATAGGTGAGTGCCCGTGATTGACCTGAACCCCTCCGCGGTGATCGAGCGGGTTCGTTCCCTGCAGAAGGACGCCGCCGATGCCTCGTGCGTCGCGCGGTACCACCAGAGCCTCCGGCTGCTGCGCCGCGGGATGAGCCTGCTGGATTCGGTGCACCCCGTGCCGTCCGAGTACCGCACCGACTGGCTGGTGACGCGCATCCGGCTGGCCAGCACCATGACGGCGGTCTCCTCGGAGATCTCCAGCGACCTGGCGGCGGGACTGGCGGGCCTGGACGATGTCCGGCTGCTGATCAACGCGGTGGAGGACCCGGTTCTGCGGGCCGAGCTCAACGGGTCGCTCAACCACAACTACGCCATGCGGCTGATGGGCGTCGGACGCAACGACGAGAGTCTCGTTTCGTTCGACCGGGCCATCGAGCACCAGGAGTACCGCCTGGCGAACGGCTCCGATCCCGAATCGCGGATGAGTGCCTTCACGATGACGCTGGCGTCCCGTGGCTGGGTGCATATCCGGCTGGGCAACGTGCGCGACGCCCAAGCGGACCTGACCAGATCCCTCGAACTCGCGGAGAAGTACGAACTGCGTGGCAACGCGGCGAGCACCCGGCGGACGCTGGGCACGCTCGCCCTGCGGATGGGGGATGTTCCGGAGGCGCTGCGGCTTTACGGCGAATGCGAGCGCAGCTACCGGGCGCTCGAGATGGAGATCCCGCCGACCTTGCGGCTCGCGCAGGCCGAGGCCTTGCTCGCGGCCGGTCTCGCGGACGAAGCCGGGGCTCACCTGGACGAGATCCTGCCGGTCATGGTCGAAGAGCAGAGCATCAGCCGGGAACTCGCCCTGGCCGAGTTGTACCGCGCCTCGGCCGCCCTGATGGGCGATGACGTGGAGCTGGCCAGGGAGATGGCTTATTCGGCGCGTCGCCGAATGCTGAAGGTCGGGTGCCTGACCTGCACGGCCAACGCGACCCTGATGGGGCTGAAGGCCGACACCCGGGATGCCCTGGTGAGCGGGGACGTCCCCGCAAGCCTGCCGACGCGGGCCCTGCGAGCGGCGGCGAAGATGCCGACCCCCCAGCTGGCCGACCAGGCCGCCACCGCGCGGATGCTCGCCGTCCGGCTGGACATCCGGCGCGGCAACCTCAAACGCGCCGTCGAGACCCTCGGCATGGTGCCCCGCCCGGGCCAGCTCACCGCCATCGACTACCGGATGCTTCGCCGGCTCTGCCGCGCCGAACTCGCCGTGGCGCAGGGGGATCGGGCCAGGGCGCTCACCGAAATCCGGTCCGGGCTCACCGAACTGGACGCCGTCCGGGACCGGATGGGTGGGCTCGATCTCGTCTCCGGGACCGCGCTGCACGGGCAGGAGCTCGCCGATCTCGCCGTCAAGCTCGTGCTCGACCGCAGCGATGCCCGGCGCCTCTTCGTCTGGCTCGAACGGACCCGGGCCCAGACCTACCGCTACGAACCCCTCTCCGCCGGGACGGATCCGGAGCTCGCCGCGCGCGTTGCCGAGGTGCGGGGGCTCGGCCAGGCCATCCAGGAAGCCCAGCACGACGGCCACCCCATCGCCGGCCTGCGGACGAAGTACAACGAACGGCTCCGGGAGGCCCAGCGGCTCGGCTGGCACACCGGGCGGTGGGGCCGGCCGCGGCCGGTCGCGGGGCTGGACGAGGTCGTCGCGCGGCTCGGTGAGCGCGCTCTGGTCAGCTTCGCCGCCTCCGGGGACGAGCTCGTCGCCGTCGTCGTCGCCGGGGGCGAGTGCCGGCTGGTGCGGCTCGGCTCCGCCGGAGCCGCCGCCGAGTCGGCGCGTGTGCTGAACGTCGACCTCGACGCGCTCGCACCGGACAACCTGCCCGAGCGGCTCGCCGAGGTCGTCATGGCTTCGGCGCGCAAGCAGGCCGACAAGCTCGACGCCCAGCTGATCCGCCCGCTGGCCGAGGTGTTCGGCGACCGTCAGCTGGTCATCGTCCCGACCGGGCCGCTCTACGCCGTGCCGTGGGGCGTGCTGCCGGGCCTGCGGGGGCGGCCGACCGTCGTCGCGCCGTCGGCGACCGCGTGGCTCGCCGCCGAGCTGACGAAGTCGTCGCGCGCCCGCAAGATCGTGCTGGTTCGCGGGCCGGGGCTGGCCGGCGCCCGGGGTGAGCTCGAGAAGCTGACCACGCACTACCGCACCGCGACGACGATGACCGGCGCCAAGGCCACCGTGAAGTCCGTGCTGCGCGCGATGGACGGCGCGAAGCTCGCGCACTTCGCCGCGCACGGCGCGCACGAGCCGGAGAACGCGCTGTTCTCGCGGCTCGAACTCGCCGACGGCGCCTTGTACGGCCACGAGATGGCGGGGCTGCGGCAGCCGCCGCGGCAGGTGGTGTTCGCCGCCTGCGAGCTCGCGATGAACCGGATCCGGCCCGGCGACGAGGCCCTCGGCTTCGCCAGCGCGCTGCTGGCCAGCGGTTCCCGGACGGTGATCGCACCGCTGTCGCGCGTCGGCGACCTCGCTGCGGCGGCCGCGATGGACGACTACTACCGCGCGCTGGCCGTCCGGGAGAGCCCGGCACTGGCGCTGGCCGACGCGATCGCCGTCGACCCGTTCCGCCGCCCGTTCGTCTGCCTCGGCGCCGGTTAGGGACGCCGGCTGGGCTGGGCCGTCGGGGACCGGGCGGGCTCAGGAGCCGAGCAGCGCCTCCGCCCGCAGCGCGATCTCCAGGTCGAGCCGGTCGTCGGCGCTGTCGAGCCGGTCGCCGAACAGGTCGACGAGCTGGCGCATGCGGTACCGGACGGTCTGCGGGTGCACCTCGAGCTTCTTGGCGATTTCGGGAACGTTGCCGCGGGACTGCAGCCAGCTCAGCAGCGTCTCGCCGAGCCGCGCCCGCTGCTTGGGGTGAGGTCCTCGAACGGCTCCAGGCTGCGCCGGCACAGTTCGCGGACGAGGAACTCGTCGGCCAGCAGCCACAGCGTGGACAGGTGGTCGGCGCAGCGGGTCACCGGCGCGTCCGGCAGCACGCCGCGCTGGACGAGGTTCAGCGTGCGGCGCGCCCACAGCAGCGACCGCGGGGCGTCGGCGAGCCGCACGGCCGGGCCGATCACGGCGCGCCGGCCCGGCAGCCGCTCGGCGAGATTCTTCAGGTGCCGTTCCGGGTCGCCGGTGACCAGGCACGGCTCGCCGCTCTCGAGGTCGACGAGGACGTCCGGGTGCAGCTCGGGCGCGGCAAGGCCGAGCTGGTCGGCGCGCGGTTCGAGGGCGACGGCCGTGACTTCGGCCGGTAGCGGCCACTGCGCCGTGGCGGCCTGCGCGGTGATGGCCTGCGGCGCGGACGGCGGGTCGGCGAGCAGCAGTTCCAGCAGCCGTCTCCGGCGGCGCGCGCGGGGTGCCCGTCGCGCGCGTCTGCGCCGCCGTGTAGCCGTCGATGGAGAGCGCGGAGATGTCCTCGACGTAGGCGAAGATGGCCTCGGCGCTGGTGCAGAGCGTGTCCGCGGAGAGGCCTGCGGCCTGCCCGAACTCACTGATGTGCCGCCACGCGACCCGCCCGCCGACCCGGTAGGCGGTCTGCAGGCAGTCGAGGCTGCGGCCCTCGTTGAATTCGATCTTGCCGAGGTTGCGGAACACGGTCGTCCACGTCTCGAGCGGCACGGCGCCGGGCGTGCCGACACTGTCGAGGCACTGGATGATCGACTGCCGGACACCCTGCGTGATGATGTACCCGAACGCGCCTTCGAGCGGCCGGCGGTACTCGGGCACCGCCCGCTGGACCTCCTGCACGATGGCGCGGGCGGGCGGGTCGACCCGCGGCTTGAAGCGGATCGCCAGCTCACGCGGCAGCGACGCCCACAGCCCGAGCGCGCCGGAAGCGCGTCGGGGCCGGGGATTCGCCGGGGTGCGCTGGGCGGGCGGAATGCCGGGCCGGGACCGGTCGACCGACACGGACCGCTGCAGGGAGGCCGGTCCGGAAGGACGCTCGCCGGTGTTCGGCCGGCCCACGCCCGGAGCGGGGGCGGCGAATCCGGTGTCCACTTCGGTCATGTGTTTTACCCTTGCCGGCAACAAAAGTGGCCTCGTCGGCGGGGACGCCGATCCGGTTTTTGTGGCTCAGGCCCGGTATGGAAAGTGGTTTACGTTCTGGCGCCGGTCAGGCGACTGGCATGCGTGGCGCGTCGCAGGTGTGGCGTGCGCCACCACGCGCGAATCGCTGCACGCGCATGACAAAGTCGAGCGCGGAAATGTGGCGGCGCGCGCAGGTTCTTCCGGTGTCACCGGGAATTCGTATCGACATTCGGGTGGCGGCCGGTAATCCTCGAAGCCATGGTCGCAATGACGCACCGGACGCCATGATGTCCTGCCGCGCGAGTTTCCATTTCGTTCACCAGGGTCTGCCCCGGCGGCGGCCAGGACGCCGGCCATGCCGGCGCGTGCTGCCGATGCCGGTGCGCGCGCTCGATCGGGTGGTCAGTGCTTCGGAGCGCCCCTGTGCCTGGGTGGGCGAGGCCGGTACTGCCGCGCGGGTGAGCCGCTGAGCCCGGTCGAGTCGGGCAGTCTCGCGGGGCGCGTGCTGGGGCTCAAGCGCCCCGCTGCCGGCGGCTCGGACGCTCCCGGACTGCGGCTGAGCGGCCGCCGCCGCGCCGCCACGCTGCGAATGCTTCGTTCGCGACGTCCCGGAGCGGGCGATGCCGCTCTAGGCTGCCCGACATGACCGGATTGCTCACCGCGCGCCTGCGGCAGGCCTCCGACAACGCCGTCGCCCTGTGGACGACCCTCGCCCGCGCCCGTGGGGACGACGTGCTCGACCACCCGGCCTTCGCCGCGATAGATGGCCGCCGGTACCGGATCATGCTGCGGACCGCGGCTCCGGACGATGCCGTCGTCGCCGAGCTGACCGAGCTCGCCCGGGCGCGCCGGGAAGCAGGCCGGACCGTCGTGGTCGAGGACCCCTTCCGCGTGCTCGATCTCAGCGAGCTCGGGATGGCCGCCGGGCAGTTGCCGGTGATGGCCCGCGAGCCCGCCCCGGTCCCGGCGGCGCGGGGTGTCGAGCGCGTCGGAACGCCCGCTGAGCTGGCCGGCGCCGAGGACGTCGTCGTCCACGGTTTTCCGCTGGAGGAGTACCAGCCCCTCCGGCCCGGCACCGTCTTCCCGCCCGCACTCCTGGACCAGGCCACGGCGTTCTTCCGCAAGGGCGCCGAGGGGGCGTGCCTCGCCATGGCCCACGGCGGCGTCGGCGGCGTCTACTGGGTGACGACCGTGCCCGAGCACCGCTCGCGGGGCGTCGGGCGCGAGCTGATGCACGCGGTGCTGCGGCACTTCGGCGACCTGCCCGTCACGCTGACCGCTTCGCGGTCCGGCCGGCCGCTCTACGAGAAGCTCGGCTTCGCCTTGCTCGGCGATGCGAACTGGTGGCGCTGAGGGAACAGCGTGGCCGTCGGCGGCTTCTTACCGAACACGGTGAGCTTCAGGCTGTAGTCGCCCAGTAGGGTGGCCCCCGTACGTGGCCGAGCCGACGACGGCGACGCGGAGCAGCTCTCGCGGCTCGGGCTGGTTCCTCCAGGTGACGCCGAAACGGGTGGAGGTTTTCGATGGCACGCACGGGCGGTGAGGGCGAACTTCCCTCGGTCGCCGAACTGGTGAGTCTTTCGCAGACGAAGCCGCTGGTGATCCGCGGCGAACTCGACGCGAAGCTCGCCGAAGAGCCGGCCACCGAACCCGAGCCCGTCCTCGACCCCTTGGCCGTGGTCGACGCCGAACCGGCGGCCGGAGAACCCGCCGCCGAGGGCCGCCCGCAGGAGGCGCCGCCCGCTGCCCGGTCCCGCCGAGCGAAGCCGTACGTCCTCGCCGCGGGCGCGGCCGTCGCGCTGGGCCTGGCCGCCGTCGTGCTGCTCCAGCCGCACCAGGTGGGCGGGACGGCCGTCCCGCCGCCCGGGGCACCCGCTCCGGTCGTGCCGCCGCCGACCTCGAGCGAAGCGGTGGAGACCATGAGCGCCTCCGCCGCGGCGCCGCCGCTCACCGCCGAAGTGCGGGACTCCCCGGTCGAGACCACGAGCGCGCCGGCCGCCGCGGGCCGCAAACCCGCGCACGCCGACCCGGCGGCGACGACGCCGACGCCGCCGGAGGACCAGTGGCGGGAGTACGTCAGCTCGGTGATCAGCTCGTGGCAGCACCCTCGTGGCGGCCGGAACCGCTGATCGGCAGTTCGCCGGTCGCGGTAGCCGGAGCACCGGCACCTTCGGCGGGCGCCACCCAAGCGGGCTGGGCACAGCCGCGTCAGCGTGACCGGAACATCAACGTGAACCCGGCACCGGAAAGCACCAGCGCGGCCAGGAAGAAGCCGCCGTGCACGAGGTTGCGCGTCACGACGTCGCCGACGAGCTGAACCACCAGGTCCACGAGGCCGAGCCCGCCGGCCACGGCCAGCACGGCACGGGCGCCACCGACCCCGCGGTGGGCCGCGAAGACGAGCACCGCCCAGAGCCCGGCGCAGACGGCGAACACGAGCAGCGCGACCGGGAGCGGGACGGCTGCGGTGATCTCCTGGTGGCGGCCCGTCAGGCGGCCGGCCACCGTCCCGAGGAACCAGCACACCGTCGCACCCCACCAGGCGAAGGCGGCGGACCGGGCCATCCGGGCAGCGTAGGCGCGGATCGCCCGGCTCCGGCACGGTCGTGAGCCGAACCGTTACCGACCCGGTGTCACACCGAGGTGCTATAAAGCGCTACTCCCGGTGGGACCGGTTTCGCCGCTGTAGGCGGCCGTCACCGGTGCCGCTAGGGTGATCGTCTGGATTACTGGCTCGAGGGCAGCCGAACGGGAGACGCCGGTGACCGCCGCGCACGACTCATCGTGGGATCCCCGCACCCGTCTGCGGGTGCTGCTGATCGAGGACGACGACGGCGACGCGCTGCTGGTCGAGGAGATGCTGGCGGACACGGCCGTGCCGTACACGCTCGAACGCGTCGAAACGCTCTCCGCCGCGCTCGGCGGCCCGCTCACCGCCGACTGCGTCGTGCTCGACCTGCAGCTGCCCGACGCCATGGGACTCAGCGGGCTGACCAAGCTGGGGCAGCACGCTCCCGGCGTCGCCGTGGTCGTCCTGACCGGGCAGCACGACCAGGCCACCGGGGTCGCCGCGGTGGCCGCGGGCGCGCAGGACTACCTCGTCAAGGACCAGGTCGACGGCCCGCTGCTGGTGAAAGCGCTGCGCTTCGCCCGCGAACGCAAGCGCGCCGAGCAGGTCGAGCAGCAGTTCCTCCAGCAGCAGCTGCTCGCGCGGGAGAACGCGCGGCTCGAACGCGGCCTGCTGCCCAGCCCGCTGCTGCGCGACCCGCACCTGGAGCTGGCCGCCCGCTACCGGCCCGGCCGCAACGGTTCCCTGCTGGGCGGCGACTTCTACGACGCGATCGAGCTCGCCGACGGCACGGTGCACATGATGATCGGCGACGTCTGCGGCCACGGTCCGGACGAGGCCGCGCTCGGCGTCGCACTGCGGATCGCGTGGCGCTCGCTCGTGATGGCCGGGCTGCCGATGGCCGACGTGCTGAGCATGGTCGAGCGGGTCCTGGTGCACGAGCGGATCGAGCCGCTGTTCGCCACGGTTTGCATGGTTGTCGTCGCGCCGGACCGGCGGTCCCTGCGCCTGTCGCTGGCCGGGCACCTGCCGCCGCTGTTGCTCACCCGCGGCGACGGGCACCTGCTCTCCGGCGAGCGCCTCGGCGTCCCGCTCGGTGTCGTCGAGGGCGCCAAGTGGGACGCGCTGGAAGTGCCGCTGGAGCCGGGGTGGTCGCTGCTGCTCTACACCGACGGCGTGTTCGAGGGCCGCGTCGGCGCCGGATCCGAGCGGCTGGGCCACGAGCGGATGGCCGCCCTCGTGCTCGACATCAAGCGGGAGAACGGGATCCACGGCCGGGCCCTGCTCGACGAGCTGATCGCCCGCGCCGAACGGCTCAACTCCGGCCCCCTCGACGACGACGTCGCTCTCGCCCTGCTCAGCCACGACCCAGGAGACACCGCCCGATGAGCGCTGACGCACGCGGCCGGCCGATCCGCCGCTGGCTGGCCCTGCTCGCCGTCACCCAGGCCGTGCTGCTGCTCGCGGCGCTGGTCGGCGGCGGGATCGCGCTGAACAACCTCACCGCAGCCCGCACCCGCCTCCTCGACGTGATCGCGCCGCAGCGCCTGGCCGCGAGCCAGCTGTCCGCCGCGTTGCTCAACCAGGAAAGCGGGGTCCGCGGCTACCAGCTCGGCCGTCAGCCGGAGTTCCTGGTGCCCTACACCGACGGCGTCCGCATGCAGGCCGCCGCCGTCACGCAGCTGCGGCAGCTGGGGGCGGTGCCGGGCACCCGGATCGGCGACGACCTGGAGGCCGTGCTGCGCACGGCTGCCGCCTGGCAGGCCGCGGCCGCGCCCACCATCGCTCCCGGCGCGCCGCCGGTCACCCCGGCCCAGATCGAAACCGGCCGGACGCTGTTCGTCGCGGTGCGCGCCGCGCTCGACGCCCAGCTCGACCACCTGGCTTCCATCCGCGACGCCGGCCGCGTCGGGCTGGACGCCGCCGCGGGCTTCCTGGACGCGATGCTCGTGGCCGTCGCCGTACTGGTCCTGCTGCTGTTCGGGCTGCTGTTCGCCGGCGTGCGCCAGGTCATCACCAAGCCGATCCTGCGGCTGGCCGGCGAGGTCCGGCAGGCTGCGGGCTCCGGCGTCCAGCGCCCGGTGCACGGGAGCGGGCCGCGCGAGATCGTCCAGCTCGGCGCCGACGTCGAAGCGATGCGGCAGCGCATCCTCGACGAGGTCGCCGAGCTCGAGGAGGCGCACGAGCTGCTGGACCGGCGCACGCGCGAGGCGGAGCGGTCCAACGCCATGCTGGACGGGCGGACACGCGAGCTGGAGCAGTCGAACGCCGCGCTGGACCGGCGGACGCGCGAGCTGGAGCGGTCCAACGCCGATCTGGAGCAGTTCGCGTACGTCGCTTCGCACGACCTGCAGGAACCGTTGCGGAAGGTGGCCAGCTTCTGCCAGCTGCTCCAGCGCCGCTACCAGGGCCTGCTCGACGAGCGCGGCGAGCAGTACATCGAGTACGCCGTCGACGGCGCGAAGCGGATGCAGGTCCTGATCAACGACCTGCTGGCGTTCTCCCGGGTCGGCCGCAATCCGGGCGAGCACGTCGTGACCGACGCGGGCGCGCTGGTCGACGACGCGATCGCGAACCTGGAGGTGGCGCTGTCGCTGAGCGGGGGCAAGGTGAGCCGCGGCGACCTGCCCGAGGTGCGTGTCGAACCGGCGCTGATGACGGCGGTGTTCCAGAACCTCATCGGCAACGCGCTGAAGTTCAAGGGCGAGGCGCCGCCGGAAGTGCGGGTCACCGCCGAACGCGACGGCGACGACTGGGTCTTCACCGTTTCGGACAACGGGATCGGCATCGGCGCGGAGTACGCCGAGCGGGTGTTCGCGCTGTTCCAGCGGCTGCACACGCGCACCGCGTACCCGGGCACCGGCATCGGCCTGGCCCTGTGCCGCCGGATCATCGAGCACCACGGCGGCCGGATCTGGCTCGACGCCGAGGCCGCGGACACGACGTTCCGCTTCACCCTGCCGGCCCGCGAGGACAGTGGGGACACATGACCCGGACGCCCGTTCCGTTCGACATCCTGCTCGTCGAGGACGACCCGGGGGACGTGCTGATGACCCGGGAGGCGTTCGCGCACCACAAGATCCGCAACCCGCTGCACGTGGTGGAGGACGGCGTCGAAGCGCTCCGGTTCCTCAACCGCGAAGGGCACTTCCGGGAGGCGCCGCGGCCGGGGCTGATCCTGCTCGACCTCAACCTGCCCCGCAAGGACGGCCGGGAGCTGCTCGGCGAGATCAAGCAGCACCCCGGGCTGCGCACGATCCCGGTGGTCGTGCTGACCACGTCCGAAGCCGACGAAGACATCCTGCGCAGCTACGAACTGCACGCCAACGCCTACGTCACCAAGCCGGTCGACTTCGAGAAGTTCGTCGAGGTGGTCGGGAAGATCGACGATTTCTGGGTCACGGTGGTGAAGCTTCCGCATCGGTAGCCCTTTGACGGGGAGTGCGGCACGATGGGTGGCCGTGCCCCCTTCACCGCCGGACCTCCCCGCCGAACTGGCGGTCACCCTCGACTGGCGGGGCCGGGCGGCCGTGTTGAGCGTGGCGGGGGAGATCGACCTGGCCACCGCGCCGGAGTTCGGGGAGGTCGTCGAACAGGTGCTGGCGGGCGGACCGGAGAAGCTGGTGGTCGACCTGCGCGAGGTGACGTTCTTCTGCTCGGCGGGGTTGCAGGTGCTCGCGGCGGCCCACCGCAGGCTGGCCGAACGCGCGCTGCGAGTGGTGAGCGATTCCCCGGTGACGTCGCGGCCGCTGAAGACGACCGGGCTCGACACGTGGATCGGCATCCACCCGACGATCGACGAAGCACTCCAGTGAGGCGGGCGCGGATGCCGGAACCGTTCCGCCACCACGGCGTGCCCGCGAACCCGGGCGCCCTCCGCCGCCTGCGGCACGAGCTGATGGCGTGGGTACTGGCGGCCGGCGTCGACGAGGACCGGGCCGGCGACATCGTCCTGGCCAGTTACGAAGCGCTGGCGAACGTGGCCGACCACGCTTACGGCGGTTCGGGGGACGGCCTCGTGGACATCGACGCCTCCGTGGCCCCCGGCCGGATGGAAGTGGTGATCACCGACCACGGGAAGTGGCGGACGCCGGTGCCGGACCCCCGGCCGGTTTCGTTGCGGGGCCGGGGGTTGCTGCTGCTGCGGGCGAGTGCCGACCGGGCGGACATCGCCTCCGGTGCGGCGGGGACGGTCGTGACGCTGGCCTGGGACCTGGCTCCGGTCCGGCCGTGAAGGCCACCTTCGGGAACTACGAGTTCCGCGAGGTGGCCTTCACGAACCGCGTCAGCCCCGAATCACGGCGCCGGTCTTCGGGTCGAGGGTGACCTTCCGCGCCTGCGGCCACCAGAAGTCGAACATGCCGTTGAGCGAACCGGCCCGCGAGTCGAACGACGAGTCGCCGATCCGGCCGGTGAACCAGTTGTCCTCGATGAACTTCAGCACCGACGTCTGGTCCGTCAGCGTGTGGTCGACGTGGTTCACCTTGCTGTACGGCGAAACCACCAGCAGCGGCAGCCGCGGGCCGTAACCGCAGCGGTCCGCGTAGGTGCCCACCGACGTCGGCTTGGCCGTACAGGTCGCCTGGTCCTGCGAAGCGTCGTGAGAACCGTTGACGATCGGCGACTTCTGGTGGTCGTACCAGCCGTCCGAGTCGTCGTACGCCAGCACGATCGCCGTCGACCGCCAGTCCGGCGACTGCTGGATCTTGGTGATCTCGCCGACCACGAACTGCTGCTCGTCCAGTGGGTCCGAGTAGCCCGCGTGGCCGTCCTGGTACTCCGGTGCCTTCAGGAAGCTCACCGCGGGCATCGAGCCGGCCTGCAGCGCGTCGTCGAAGTCCGAGATGTCGTACTGGTGGTTCGCTCGGTCGGTCTGGCCGATCGCCTGCACCGACGACGGCGCGAGGTGCTTCGGGTTCGCCGTCGACGGGTAGTACTGGAACGGCTCGTGGTGCGGGCTGTAGTCGACGACCGCGTTGCCGCCGACGTTGGTGTGCTTCTGGCCGCACACCGCGTACCCGTTGGCCGTGCCCGTCGGGCGGAAGCCGCCCTGGAACCAGCCCCAGGTGACGCGCCGCTGGTTGAGCAGGTCACCGATGTTGCGGCCGTGCATCGTGGCCAGGTTGTCCTTGCTCGTGTGGTTCTTGCCCGAGCAGTCGTCCCACGCCGGGTCCGGGTCGTTGATGACCGTGCCGACGCCGCCGGCGTCCGGCGACTGCACCGCGTAGGCGTCGCTGACCGGCTCGTGCGTCACCGGGTCGACCGCCTGGGCGCCGTGCGTCTGCCCCGAAATGAGGTTGAGCGCGCCCGGTGTGGACGGGCCGAAGACCGTGTTGAACGAGTTGTCGCTCATCGCGTAGTGCTGGGCGTAGTTCCACATGCCGGTGACGGTGTTGCCGTCGTAGTAGTCCATCACCAGGCCCGGCTCGCCGAACAGGATCGGCTGCCCGGTGCACTTGTCCGTCTCGGTCTTCTCGACGAACTTGTCCATCTTGCCGCCGTCGAAGGCGGCCTGCTCGGCGCCGTAGTTGTGGTTCTGATCGCAGGTCATCGCCTGCTGGGGCGTGAGCCGCTTCGGGTTGTACGCGTTGGGGTTGGCGGTCAGCAGCTTGTGGTCCAGGCCGTTGACCTTCGGGGTGGTGCGCGCGGCGGTGAACGGGGTGCCGTCGGTGTTGGCCGCGTTCGGGTAGGTGCCGAAGTAGTGGTCGAACGAGATGTTCTCGCCGAAGATGACCACGACGTGCTTGATCGGGGTCGTCGTGGGGAGCCACTGCGCCGGGAGCGGGTGCAGCGGCTGGGCGTCGGCGGTGCTCGCCGCGGAGCCGGTGGCGACGGCCAGGACGGCCACCGAGGCGAGCGCCCCGGCGCCGAGCAGGCCGCGCCGTCGCCGGCGAGGTCTGGTGTCCACTGTGGATTCCTTTCGTGGTGGGGAGAGTGCGCTCAGGTGAGCAGGGAGCGCCCGAAGTGGTCGTCCGGGCCGGTGACGCCCGGCAGCGCGAAGAAGTAGCCGCCGCCGAACGGGGAGATGTAGTCGGTCAGTGGTTCGCCGGCCAAGCGCGTCTGGACGGCTTCGAACTGGCGCTCCAGGTCCTGCTGGTAGCAGACGAACAGCAGGCCCATGTCCAGGTTGCCGTTGCTGTCGATGCCACGGTCGTAGTTCACCGCGCGGCGCAGGATCCGGCCGGCGTCGGTTTCCGGCGTGCGCGGGTTCGCCTTCCGGATGTGGCTGGTCAGCGGGATGACCGTGCCGATCGGGTCGTCGGCGTAGCGGGGGACGTCGGTCTCCTCGGTGCCGTCGAGCGGGGCGCCGGTGTCGCGGCGGCGGCCGAACATGTTCTCCTGCTCGGCCAGCGAAACCCGGTCCCAGAACTCCACCAGCATCCGGATCAGCCGGATCACCTGGTAGCTCCCGCCACGCGCCCAGGCGGGCTCGCCCGTCGTCCACACCAGACTGTCCACATCGGAACCGGTCGGGTTGGCGGTGCCGTCCTTGAACCCCATCAGGTTCCGCGGGGTGCCGTCCGGTCGCGGCGGGGAGCTGAAGCCGGTGAGCTTCCAGCGCAGCTGCATGCCACCGCGGGTGGCGCGGGCGATGTCCCGCAGCGCGTGCAGCACGGTATCGGTGGAGTTCGCGGACAGGATCAGGCTGAGGTCGCCGTGGCACTGCGCGGGGTCGAGGGCGTCGTCCGGAAACGTCGTCATCGGCTTCAGCTTGGCGGGCTTGAGCTTCGCGAGCCCGTACCGGTCGTCGAAGAGCGACGCGCCGACACCGAGGATGACGCCGAGATCCCCACCGGGCACCACGGGCCCCAGCACCCCGGAATCGGCGGGTGGCGCGGTGATGCCCAGCGCGGCCGGTGCGCCGCCGGTGGTGAGGAAGCGGGCCCGGTCGGTGATGGCGCGGAAGAGGTCGGTGAGCTCGGCCTTGGACCCGGCGACGGCGTCGAACGAGGCGACGATGGTCTGCGTCGGCGGCTTGCGCAGGACGGCGGCCTGGTGGGGGCCGTGGAAGGGGACGGGCGAGGTGCTCTCGGTGACGGCGTCGGAAGCGCCGAGCCCGGCCCCGGCGGCCACGGTGAGCCCGGCGCCCATCGCGGCCCGGCGCAGGAACGAACGGCGAGGCAGGCCGGTCACGAGACCCTCCTCGGCTCGGCGATCGGCGCGATCGGGGCCAGCAGCTCCGTCAGCTCGCTCACCGCCGCGTTGAGCTTCTGCCGCTGCGGCTGGGGCAGCCGCGCCGGCGGGGTCCAGCTGCCGTCCGGGTGGTGGGCCGCGTCCAGTGCCGCCTGTGTCCGGGTCAGCCAGGTGTCCACCTTGGACAGATCGGGATAGCGCGGTGCCAGCAACGGCCGCAGGACGTCCAGCACCGCGCGGGTTCCGTCGAGGTTGGCGCGGGCCGTGGCCAGGTTGGTGCCGCTGCCGTAGTCGGTGCGGCCGGTGAGTTCGAACTGCAGCGTGTTCTCCATGATCTCGTGCGCGCGCAACCCGAGGTCGTTCCCGTCGACCTGGCCGCCGCCGAAGGACGTCCGCAGCGCGCGGGCATCGGTGTCGAGCCGGTCGGCGACGACGGCGAGCGCGCCCAGGTCCTCGCCGTGCCACAGTCCCTCTTCCAGCCGGTGGAAGCCGGTGAACCCCGGATCGGCCGCGCCGCCGGGCAGGCCGTCGGCCGTGCCGTTGAGCGCGCCGTCGGAGTCGCCGAACGCGTCGTAAGCGGCGCCCAGCCGCTCGTACGTCAGGTGGGCGGTCAGCCAGGCGGTCTCGCTCGCCGCGCGGTCACCGCCGTGGACGCTGTTCTTCAGCGCGCCGGTGTCCGCGACCAGCTGGTCCAGCCCCGCCATGACGTGCTGCTGGTAGGTCTTGAGCGGGCCGAGCAGGTCGTCGTGCGTCACCGGTGTGACGCCCGGCCCGGTCCGCTCGGCCCCGCCGGTGATCCGCACGGCCGGCCCGACGATCGCACCCGCGTCCTCGGGCAGGCACCGGAACGCGTAGCTGCCGTTGCCCAGGTCGGCCCGCAACGGCCGGGTCGTCGCCGCGCCCAGGCCCTCGACCTCGCCGTAGACGACGCCGGTCGCCGGGTCGATCAGGTCGACCTCGGCGGTCACGGATCCGGTGTTGTGCAGGCGGAACGTCTGCGGCCCGGGCTTCGGGTCCGCCCAGCCGGTGCCGCACGCCGAGCGCGAAACCGCGATCTCCGGATCGACGGCGGCCGCGCTGTCCGGCCAGAACGCCACGACGGCGCCCGCCGTGGCGGCCACGACCACGGCCGCCACGATCCAGCGGGTACGCACTGGCACCGGCACACCCACTCCCGTCACTCGATCGGACCATCATCGATCACGGATTATGCGAGCCTATCGCCCGGAAAACCGCATCGGACGGCGTCGAGTGAACGAAATTCATCCGGACTTCAGCCGGGCGCCCACGAAACGGGGAGGATTCCGACGTATCTCTGTGTCAGATCTGTCGTATTCGGGGGATTTGACCGGTTGGCCGGGCCTCACGGAAGGGGGACACCGGTCTCCAGCAGCGTCTTCAGGCTGGACAGCAGCGCGGGCCAGCCCTGACCGCACATCTCCAGTGCCGTGCTGCCGGGGTCGAAACCGTCGTGGAGGACGGTCAGTTTCACCATTTCCCCGTGGGGCTCGAGGGTGAACGTGACGCGGGAGCGGCTTTCGCGCGTCAATTTCTGGAATGTCTCTTCGTCGACGCCGTTGGCTTTCGCCCACTCCGCGGTGAAAGTGTGCCACGTGTAGGAGAGCCGTCGGCAAGGTTCCGATTCGAGGACGACCTGTTCGGGGTCGCGGGTTGTCGTCCCGCCTTCGGACCACGCCATCGGCGAACCCTTTTTCCAATCGGTCTCGAAGGTCACGCCCCAGTACTGGCGCGTGAAGGCCGGGTCGGTAAGCGCTTGCCAGAGTTTTTCCGGTGTCGTGTTGATGTAGGTGGTGTACGCGAAATCGTTCATCGGTGCGGACTCCAATGCTTGTTTCAGGCCGGCCAGCGCGCCGGCCCGCTGCCGGTCGTAGCGGGTCATCCAGCGCTCGGCGATCGCGGTGATCGGCGCGGCGTCGAGGTAGTGCAGCTTTTCCCGGCCGCGCCGGGTGGTCGTGACCAGTCCGGCCGTCTCGAGCACGGCCAGGTGCTTGCTCACCGACTGGCGTGCCACGTCCAGTCCCGCGCACAGTTCGCGCAGGGTCCGGCCGTTGCGCTCGTTGAGCAAGTCCAGCAGGAGGCGGCGGCTGGGGTCGGCCAGTGCCTTGAAGACCTCGTCCATCGCGCCTTCCCGGGATGACATGCAGCCGACTGGCTGCCTTTTGACGATAGGCAGCCGCGCGGGTGCATGTCAACCGGGGATCACCGGAAGCGGAGCACCGTGACACTCGCGAGGACGAAGAACACGAGGATGACCAGCGTGCCGGACTGCCCGCCGGACGACCGGGTCACGACCTGGTCGACGTCCCCGGTCAGGCGCACCCCGCACTCGGCGACCACGGTGTGCGGGCCGGCCTCGATGCGGGTGAACTCGACCGGCGCGGTGAAGGCGCCGGAGCTGTCGGTGTAGGCGGAACCGACCTCGGCGCCGTCCGACGTCAGCGTCACCATCCGGCCCGGCCGGCACCCCGTCCCGGACGCGGAGAGCGACTCACCGGGCTTGATGCTCGGCCGGTCGAGCACCAGTTCGCCGGGCTTCGGCGGGGTGCTCGACGTCGTGGGGGTGGCGGGCGGGGTCGTCGCGGGTGGCGTGGTCGTGGTCGGCGGCGACGGGGTGGTGGTGGGCGTCGTCGTGGGCGCCGGGGTCTTGGTGGGGCTCGGCTTGGCCCGCGGGGTGGTCGCCGGCGGGGGCGGGGTGGTCGTCACCGGTGGCGGGGGCGTGGTGGTGGTGGTGGTGACCCCGGTGACGACGAAGGTGCCACTCGCGGTCTGCCGCTGGCTCGTGCAGGTCGCGGTCACGGCGTAGGAGCCCGGCGTCGCGGAGGCGGGCACCGCGGTGGCGAACTGCCCGCTGGTGGCCGGGGCCACCTTCGAACCGAGCGCCGTGCCGGCCCACAAGAAATTGATGACCCGGCAGGCCGGGAAACCGTTCCAGGAAATGGTGAACGAACTGCCCGCCGGTCCGCTCGAAGGTTTCAAACCAACCGACGGCGCAACTTGTGCGTCGCCCGTACCCGCGCCGGCGAGCAGAAGCAACGTTCCGGCCACGGCGCCGAAAACCAGCCGAACCACGAATCGCATTGGGACGTCCCTCCCCGGTGTGCTCGCTGTAGCATTCCGGACCAGTCGGATAACGCAAGTAGGGGATGCCCAATGGGACGTGTCATCGCGGCGGGGGTTGCGTTGGGTTTGTGCGCGGTGCTGCTGGGCGCGCCACCCGCCTTCGCCGAATCCGGCTCGCTGCAGCTGCAGGTGTCGATCGACCAGCGGCCGATCGAGGACGCAACGGTCCCGATCGATCCGGCGAACCAGGTCGAGCTGCAGGTCGTGGCGACCAACCCCGGCACCGCGCCGGTGAAGGTCCGCAGCGTGCGGCTCTCGGGCGTCGCCCTCGCGCTCACCTTCTTCGCCTACGACACGACCGCGCCCTTCGAGGTGCCGGCCCGCGGGTCGGCGTCCCGGACGTTCGTGCTCGACCTCGGCGACCTGACCGGCCAGGCGACCGGGCTGCTGCCGTCGTCGGTCGAGCTGCTCGACGCCGGGCGCGCCACGCTCGGCGAGGCGACGACGGTCGCCGACGTCCGCGGCTCCTTCTGGTCGGTCTACGGCGTCTTCGGCCTGGCGATGCTCGTGCTGACGATCCTCGCCTGGGCGACCGCGCTGCTCGCGCTGGCCCGGCACCGGCTGGCGCCCAACCGCTGGCGCCGTGGCGTGCGGTTCCTGCCCGCCGGGTTCGGCACCGGCCTGGTCGCGGTGATCAGCCTGTCGGTGCTGCGGCTGGTTCCGCCCGAGCCGGCGATCGAGATCCCGGTGGTGCTCGGCGCCGCGGCGATCGCGTTCCTGCTCGGCTACCTGACCCCGCACCCGGCGCCGCCCGCGGTGACCGAGAGTGACGCCACGGTGCAGCTCCCGGTCCCGTCGACCCAGGAATTCACCCGATGAGCGCACCGGCCGAACTGGTCGCCGCCCTGCCGCAGTACGACATCGGGGAGTCGATCGGCGAAGGCGGCATGGGCGTCGTGTTCGCCGGCGTGCACCGGACGCTGGGCCGCAGCGTCGCGATCAAGCAGCTGCCGTGGGACGTGCTCAACCACGCGGCGAGCAGCGAGCTCTTCGACCGCGAGGCGCGGGTGCTCGCCAGCCTCGACCACCCGCACATCGTGCCGGTGTACGACTACGTCCGCACCGGCCGCGAGCACCTGCTGGTGATGGAACGGCTCGACGGCGGAACCGTGCACAGCCGGTTCCACGGCGGCGGCGTCAGCGGCGAGCAGGCGTGCGCCATCGGGCTGGCGATGCTCGCCGGGCTGCACGCGGCGCACCGGGCCGGCGTGCTGCACCTCGACGTCAAGCCGCGGAACCTGCTGTTCAGCACGCAGGGCGTGGTGAAGGTGGCCGACTTCGGCATCGCACGGGTGATCAGCGAGGGCGCCACGCTCGTCACGCACGGTGGCGAGATCCTGGGCACCCCGGCGTACATCGCCCCGGAGCAGGCGATGGGCAACGCACTGAGCCCGGCGGCCGACGTGTACGCGGCGGGGACGGTGCTGTACGAGCTGCTGTCCGGCCGCCTGCCGTTCGACAACACCCGCGGCGCGATCAGCATGATGCGCCAGCACATGTTCACCGACCCGCAGCCGATCGCGGGCGTCCCGACGCCGATCGCCGGCGTGGTGATGCGCAGCCTCGCCCGCGAACTCGACGCGCGGTACCGCGAGGCGGAGTCGTTCGCGGCGGATCTCGCCGCGGCGGCCACGGTGGTGCACGGGCCGGGGTGGCTGGAGCGTTCCGGGGTCCCGGTGCTGCACCTGACACCCCGGATGATCGCGGGCCTCAACTCGGCGACGGTGCCCTCACCGGCGGAGGCCCGCACGCGCCCGGTGGCGCGGCCGGGAGCGACGCTGGTGGGGTCACCCGCCGAGGTGGGTGACCCGGGGTGGGCCGGTGGGCCGGGCGCCGGTGTGGCCGGCCCGGGTTCGCTCGGTGGTGCGGCCGGGCTGGATGGGGCTGGTTCCGGATGGGCCCGTGGGCGGTCGGGGCCGGGCGGCGAGGGTGCCGGGTGGCCCGGCGGCGCGACCGGTTCCCCGGCGGACGGTTCCGGTGCCTCCCAAGCCGTCGTGGTGTGGCTGCGGCTGGCCGCCGCGGCGGCCGCGATCCTGCTCGTCGTGCTCGCTCTGCTCAACCCCGCGCGGTTGCCGCACGAAGCCTCGGCCACGCTGGACCTCGGAGGCGCTCCCGTGTCGGCGCCGGTCGAGGTGGACCTCAGCAAGCCGCTGACCCTCACCGGGCCCGGAAACCCCGGCCGGGTCGCCCTCGAACTCTCCGCCGCCGGGATTCCGCTCGGATCGGCGTCGACCGAAGCGAAGCCCGACGGCAACGGCTTCACCGCGCAGCTCACCCTGCCCGGGATCGCGCGGTGGATCGTCGGGGGTGCCGTCACCGCCGAGGTGCGAACCGGCACGTCCGCGCAGGCGTTCACGCTGCTCACCAGCCAGCACCCGCTCGCCAGCGCCATGGGTGCGGGCAGCCTCATCCTGGCGTTGTTCGCCCTCGCCTACCTCGAATCGGGGCTGCGGACGGTCCGCAACGGCCACCGCTGGCGAGGTGCGGCGGCCGGCGGCCCGGTGCTGGGCATCCTGTTCGGCGCCGCGGTGTGGCTGTGCGTGTCGGTGCTGCGCGTGCACGAGCCGTCGCCGGGGTTCGGTGCCGGGTGCGCGGTCGCGGGCGCTCTCGCGGCCGGGCTGATCGTCGCGGCGGCGCGGCGCCGGGCGTCCACAGTGGTCAGTCGGCCATCCGGACGGTGACGTGCGGGCTGTAGCTCTTGCGCCGGCTCCACCCGAGTTCGGCGCACAGGCTCAGCTGGATGGCGCGGTCGGCGGGCGCCCAGTAGCCGGTGCGGACGAAGTAGCCCTCCATCGTGTTCAGTGCGCCGAGGGTCTTGCGGGCCGAACACATCTCCCAGCCCCACTGGCGCCCGGTCTTCTCGACGCCGTTGCGGCGCACGGAGATCCGGGGGTTGCCGACCGCGCGGATGTCCGCGTCACCCTCGGTGACATAGACGACGCCGTCGATTTTGTAGAACCGGTTGTTGTCGAGCAGGGCCACCTGTCCGGAGAGGGTGATCCCGACCCGGGCGCCTTCCTCGCCCGTGAGTGTCCAATCGAGACAGAATTCCTGAACTGGGAGTTCCAGCGACTGGGTCATGACGAGTTTCCCCTGTTCTAGCCGAGCGTCCCTTTCAGAAGATAAGGATTTCCGGGACGTCGGGAAGGGCTTCGCGTGATCTTCACCCGAAGGGTTCCGGACGTCGGATGCCTTGCGGCGCATGGTTTTCAGGCGTCGGGGTACGGCGGGTGACAACCGCGTCTCCGGCCGGGTGGTCTTCACCGCACGGGTCGGCTGGACGTGGCCGTCCATCACGTTCCGTGAGCTGAAGGTAAAGGAACCATTACCTTCGCCGGGACGTTGGCCGGGCATGAGCGAGTCCACTGTCATCGAGCTCGGCCCGCGCGACCTGCTCGTCGTGGCGGGACTGCCCGGAGCGGGCAAGACGACCATGCTCCGCCACGCCGCCGCCGGGCTGCCGGTGCTGGACTCCGACCAGGTGCGCGCGCGGCTCGGGGCGGTGGTCCCGCGGTCGGTGCCGTACCGGTGTTACCGGCCGGTGGTGCACGCGTGGCACCGGCTGCGGATCATCGGGCGCGCGATCGGCGTGCAGGGGCCGATCGTGGTCCACGAGCCGTCGACCCGCGCATCGACTCGCGCCCTCCTCGCGCTGATCGGGATGCTGAGCGGACGATCGGTGCGGCTGTTGTTCCTCGACGTGCCGGCGGAGCACGCTCTGGCGGGCCAGCGCAGCCGCGGACGGCTGGTGCGGCCGCGGTCGTTCAAGCGGCACGTCCGGCGGGTGGGGAAGTGGCGGGAGGAGTTGCTCGCGGACCGCGTTCCGGCGGGGTGGCGGAGTGTGCAGGTGATCGACCGCCCCCGCGCGGCCCGCACGCGGCTGGTGACCAAGCTGCTGGTCGAGTGTTGAGCCGCGGGGTGCTGCGCTGAGGTGGCGGTGGGATCGGCCGGGTGAGACGCCGAGCAAGCCAGGCCCCACCCTTTGGTCTGGACAATTCCCACATTGGTCCAGACAATAAGATCCTCCCCGACTGGAGGACCCGATGAGGCGTTCCCGACTGTCCGCAACCCTCGCCGCCTTCGTCCTGGCGCTCTCCGGTCTGGTGACCGGCTCCGCCGAGGCGGCCAACCTCCTCGCCAACCCCGGCTTCGAGGCAGGCTCGCTCTCCGGCTGGTCCTGCGGGAGCGGCGCCGCCGTGACCAGCGCCCCCGTGCACTCCGGCGGCCACGCGCTCGCCGCCACCCCCGCCGGGGCCGACTACGCCCAGTGCGCACAGACCGTCGCCGTTCGACCGAACACCACCTACACCGTCTCCGCCTGGGTGCGCGGGAACCCCGTCTACCTCGGCATCACCGGCGGCGCCTCGACGTGGTCCGGCAACGGAAGCGCCTACAACCAGCTGCAACTCACCTTCACCACCGGCAACCAGACCTCCGCCCAGCTCTACCTCCACGGCTGGTACGGCACCGGTGCCTACTACGCCGACGACGTCGTCCTCGACGGCCCCGGCGGCAGCACCCCCGGCACGCCCGGCGCTCCCGCCACCCCGCAAGCCGGCACCGTCACCACGAACTCCATCGCCCTGAGCTGGGGCGCGAGCGCCGGCACCGTCACCGGGTACCGCGTCTACGAGGGCAACACCGTCGTCGCCACCGTCACCGGCACGAGTGCCACCGTCGGCGGGCTGGCCGCCTGCTCGGCCCACAGCTACTCGGTGGCCGCCTACAACTCGGCGGGCGAGTCGGCGAAGAGCCCGGCCGCGACCGCGAGCACCACCGGCTGCGTCGACACCGGCCTGCCGAAGCACGCCCTCGTCGGCTATCTGCACGCGAGCTTCGCGAACGGCTCCGGTTACGTCCGGATGGCCGACGTCCCCGCCGCCTGGGACATCATCGACCTCGCCTTCGGGGAACCGGCCTCCGTGACGTCCGGGGACATCCGCTTCACCCGGTGCCCCGCGACCGAGTGCCCGAACGTCGAGAGCGACGCGGACTTCGTCGCCGCGATCAAAGCGAAGCAGGCGCAGGGCAAGAAGGTGCTGATCTCCATCGGCGGGCAGAACGGCCAGGTCCAGCTGACCACCGCCGCCGCCCGCGACAAGTTCGTCGGCTCCGTCTCGGCGATCATCGACAAGTACGGCCTGAACGGCCTCGACGTCGACTTCGAGGGCCATTCGCTGTCGCTCGACGCCGGTGACACCGACTTCCGCAACCCGACCACGCCGGTGATCGTCAACCTGATCTCCGCGCTGAAGACGCTCAAGGCCAAGTACGGCACGGGGTTCGTGCTCACCATGGCGCCGGAGACGTTCTTCGTGCAGGTCGGCTACCAGTTCTACGGCGGCTCGGGGGCCGGTGACGCGCGGACCGGCGCCTACCTGCCGGTGATCCACGCCCTGCGGGACTCGCTGACCGTGCTGCACGTCCAGGACTACAACTCCGGTCCGGTCATGGGGCTCGACAACCAGTACCACACCATGGGCGGTGCCGAGTTCCCCATCGCCATGACCGACATGCTCAAGGCCGGCTTCAGCGTGGCGAACACCGGGCAGTTCTTCCCCGGCCTGCGCCCGGACCAGATCGCGATCGGGCTGCCGGCCGCCGTCAGCGCGGGCAACGGCTACACCTCGCCCGCCGACGTCCAGACGGCGGTGAACTGCCTTGTCAAGGGCAGTGGCTGCGGCTCGTACTCGCTGCGCGGGGGCACTTCGCCGAGTCTGCGCGGGCTGATGACTTGGTCGATCAACTGGGACAAGTACTACGGCTGGGAGTTCCAGAACAGCCACGAGCCGTTCCTGAACGCGCTGCCGTGACCGTCGGCGGTGGGCCCGGCCGCCGGGGGTGGGGCACACTGCCTGACATGGTGCGGGTGACATCGTGAAGCGGGCTCCGGGCGAGTCGGTGCTCTCGCGCGTCGTCCGCATCTTCGAGACCTTCGGGCCGGACACGCCGGCGTTGCGCGTCACCGACATCGCGAGGCGGGCGGATCTGCACGTCGCCACGGCGTCGAGGCTCGTCGAGGAGCTGGTCGGGCACGGCTGGCTGCGCCGGGATCCCGACCGGCGGATCCGCGTGGGTGTCCGGCTGTGGGAACTGGCGTCCCGCGCTTCGCCCACGCTCGGGCTGCGCGAAGCGGCGATGCCGTTCATGGAGGACCTGCACGCCGTCGTCGGGCACCACACCCAGCTCGCGGTGCTGGAGGACCGCGAAGTGCTGTTCGTCGAGCGGCTTTCGGCGCCCGGCGCGACGCTGAACGTGACGCGCGTGGCCGGGCGGCTGCCCCTGCACGCGTCGTCGTCCGGGCTGGTGCTGCTCGCCCACGCACCCGCTGACCTGCAGGAACAGGTGCTGGCCGGTCCACTCGGGGCCTTCCGCCGCACGACGCTGACCGAACCGGCGCGGCTGCGCCGGTTCCTCGCCGACGTCCGGCGCACCGGGTACGCGTTCTGCGCGGGCTTCATCGACGAAGAGACCACGGGCATCGCCGTCCCGCTGCGGGGGCCGGACGGCGACGTCGTCGCGGCGCTGTCGGTGATCGTGCCCAACGACCGGAACGCGCGGTCGCAGATCCCGGCGTTGCGGGCGGCGGCGCGGGGGATTTCGCGGGCGATGGGGAATTCCTCTCACTGAATGAGAATGCCCTAGTGGCGGCGGTGGGGGACGTTCCATGCTCGGGCTCTCCGCGTGAAAGGACGTTCCCGTGCGCACCCAGGTCGTCATCGTCGGCGCCGGCCCGGCCGGGCTGCTGCTGTCCCACCTGCTCGGGCTCGAAGGCATCGATTCGGTGCTGGTCGAACGGCAGACCGCGGAGTACGTCCAGGCCCGCATCCGCGCCGGCATCCTCGAGGCGGGCACGGTGGAGCTCCTGCGGCAGGCCGGCCTCGGCGCCCGGCTCGACGTCGAGGGCATGGAGCACCGCGGGATCCACTTGCAATGGCCCGGGAACCGGCACCACGTCGACTTCACCGAGCTCATCGGCCGGTCGGTGACGGTCTACGGGCAGACCGAGGTGACGAAGGACCTGATGGCCGCGCGGGAAAAGGCGGGCCGTCCGGCGTACTACTCGGCCGACGGCGTCACCCTGCACGACGTCAGCGGAAAGCCGTCCGTGACCTTTGTGGACGTTGACGGTACCGCGCGGCGGATCGAGGCGGACGTCGTCGTGGGCTGCGACGGGTTCCACGGGCCGAGCCGGTCGGCGGTGCCCGCCCCGCAGGTCTGGGAGCGGGCTTACCCGTTCGCGTGGCTGGGGGTGCTGGCCGACGTCCCGCCGTCGACGGACGAGCTGATCTACGCGTGGCACCCGGACGGGTTCGCGATGCACAGCATGCGTTCGCCGCGGGTGAGCCGGTTCTACCTGCAGGTGGCGCCGGACGAGGACATCGCGCGGTGGAGCGACGACCGGATCTGGACGGCGCTGTCGTCCCGGCTCGGCGTGCCGGGGTGGACGCTGGAGACCGGGCCGATCACGGAGAAGAGCGTGCTCCCGATGCGGAGCTTCGTGACGACGCCCATGCGACACGGGAACCTTTACCTGGCCGGGGATGCCGCGCACATCGTGCCCCCGACCGGCGCGAAGGGGCTCAACTTGGCGGTGGCGGACGTCGCCCTGCTGGCGACCGCGTTGACGGCGTCGTTCCGCGGTGACGACCGGCTCGTGGACGCGTACTCGGAGACGGCGTTGCGGCGGGTCTGGCGCTGCACGCACTTCTCGTGGTGGATGACGTCGATGCTGCACCGCCACGGCGACGACTTCGACTCCCAGCTCCAGCTATCCCAGCTCCGCCGCACGGTGAGTTCGCTCCCGGCGATGACCGAGCTGGCCGAAAACTACGCCGGCCTGCCCCTGTAGGCCACGGGCAGCCGGACGGTGAACGTCGAGCCGGCGTCCACTTCGGACTCCGCCACCACCGTCCCGCCGTGGGCCTGTACGAGGTGGCGCACGATGGCGAGGCCGAGCCCGCTGCCGCCGGTCTGGCGGTTGCGGGACTTCTCGGCCCGCCAGAACCGATCGAACACGTGCGGCAGGTCTTCGGCGGCGATGCCGGTGCCGGTGTCCGCCACGGCGAGCGTCACCTCGTCCACAGTGGACGAGACGCGGATGGTCACCCGGCCCCCGGGCGGCGTGTGCCGGATCGCGTTCGTCACCAGGTTGCCGACGACCTGGCGCAGCCGCACCGGGTCGGCCGCCAGCGTGCAGTCGCCGGTGGCGGCCACGGCGAGCGTGACCCCGGCCGTGGCCGCCCGGTCGGCGTGCGCGGCAGCGACGTGGCCGGCCAGGTCCGCCGCGTCGAGGGGTTCGGGGTGCAGGCGCAGCTGGCCGGCATCGGCCGCGGCGAGGTCCTGCAGGTCGTCGACGATGTGCTGCAGCAGAGCGGCTTCTTCGAGCAGCGACGCGCTCAGAGCCCGGTCGAACGGCAGGTGCCCGTCTTCGGCGGCTTCCAGCCGGCCGCGGATGACGTTGAGCGGGTTGCGCAGTTCGTGGGCGATGTCGCTGACCATCGCCTTGCGCTGCTCCTCGATGCGTTCCCGCCGCGCCGTGAGGTCGTTGAACGCGGCGGCGAGGTAGCCGACCTCGTCGCGGGACTTCACCGGCGCCGGCCGGTCCTGCTGCGCCGCCTCGGTCAGCGCCCGCAGCGGGCGGGAAAGCCGCGTCGCGACCAGCACGGTCAGCGCGGCGGCCAGCACCAGCACCCCACCGGTCACCGCGAGGATCCGGGTCAGGTTCTCCCGGGACAGCGTGAACGTCGGCAGCGGCGACCCGCCCGGGCCCAGCGTGAACAGCAACGCGGGCGGCGCGACGTACGGGTTGAGCTGCTCCCGGCGGGCGGAGTCGATGCAGCCGCGGATGGGGGCCTGGTCGGGGACGTCGACCGCTTCGAGGTCGAGGTCCAGCTTCACCTGGTCCGCGCCCAGGCTCTCCAGGCAGTGGTTCACGGCGGCGTTGAGGCTGCTCAGCGCGGCCTGCTCGGTCGGGGTCGGCGCCGCCAGGGCGTAGAGCCCGCACTTGCCCGCGAAGTAGCGCAGGCTGAGCGGGTCGGCCCCGATCAGCTGCGGCCGCCCACTGGCCGACTCCCGCACCTGGCCGGCGATGCCCATCGACTCCAGGCAGACGGCGGCCTTCTTGGCCAGGCCGTCGACGTCCTCGCGTTCCTTCGGCGTCAGCCGGAACGGGCCCGCCGCCCGCGGGTCGATGCCGCTGGTGCCGGCCTGGGGCAGCAGCACCGGGTCGACGTGCAGGGGGTCGACCGACGCCGTCGCCTTCACCGGCAGGGTGACCGGTGCGCCGCCGGAGTCGCCGAGGACCCGCCGGTCGAGGGTGGTCAGCACGATCCGGCGGCCGGTCTGCTCCGACAGCGACCGCAGCTTCGGCCCGACCTGGTCCCAGGTGTGGTTGGCCGCCGCGAACCCGAGCACCTCGGTGTAGATGGTCGCGTCGCCGGAGAGCGCCTGGCCCTGCTCCTGCTGGATCGCCCGGGTGGTGGTCTGCACGGCGAGCCACGCGGTGGCGGCGATCGAGCCCAGCGCGATCAGCAGCGAGACGGCGGTGAGCCGGACGGCGAGACTGCGCCGCCGGGGGAAGCTACGTGTCATTTTCCGCCGTCAGCTTGTACCCGACGCCGAACACGGTCCGCAGGTAGACGGGCTTCTGCGGGTCCGGTTCGAGCTTCTTGCGCAGGTTGAGCACATGGACGTCGATGATCCGGGTGCTGACGAACCGGTCGTCGCCTCGGGTCAGCTCCAGCAGCTGCCGGCGCGTGAACACCCGGCCGGGTTGCCGGATCAGCGTCTCCAGCAGCTGGAACTCGCCGGGGGTCGTCTCCACCGGGCGCTCGCCGACCGACACCTCGTGCCGCACCGGGTCCAGCCGCAGCCGGCCCGCGCGCAACGCCGTGTCGGGTGGCTCACGGCGGGAGGCGGTCCGCCGCAGCAGCGTCCGGACCCGGGCCATCAGCTCGCGCGGGCTGTACGGCTTGGTGAGGTAGTCGTCGGCGCCGAGGTCGAGGCCGAGGAGCAGGTCGTCCTCGGTGGCGCGGGCGGTGAGCATCAGCACCGCGACGTCGGACTCCAGCCGCAGGATCCGGCAGACGTCGAGGCCGTCGAGCTTCGGCATCATCACGTCGAGGACCAGCAGGTCGGGCGGCTCGCGCCGGGCTTCGTCGAGCGCCGCCCGCCCGTCCGGGGCCAGCACCACGGTGTGGCCTTCGCTTTCGAGGTAGAGCCGGAGGACCTCGGCCTGCTTGTCGTCGTCCTCGGCGACCAGTACACGTGCGCACACGAGGTCGAGGTTAGGCGCCTTGACACCGTCGCGACGTCATCCTGACCGGATCTTCACACCTCGGGGCGCGGAAACGAACCGGGCCGGGAGCGAGGTGCGCTCCCGGCCCGGTCGCCGTCAGGTCAAGCTCGAACAGGGTCTCGCGTCCGGATCCTTCGCCCCCTTCGGCACCCACCGCACGTTCGCGAACGAAGCCTGGAACGTGCCGTCGGTGTAGACGAGGAACGGGGTGTTGATGTGCTCGAAGTCCAGCCCGTTGTCGAAGCAGGACACCGGGATCTTCACCGTCGTCTTCCCGCCGCCCGCCAGGTCGGTGAACAGCTTGGTCGCGTTCACCTCGGAGAAGCACGGGTAGACGCAGTGCATGCTGATCACCGTCCGGTTGGCCGGTGCCTGCTGCACGACCGTGTCGAACTCCAGCGCCGCGTCGGCGTTCAGGTAGCCGCGCAGGTCGTTCGTGCCCGCCGTGTTCTGCATGTAGAGCTGGGCCGCGCCCGCGCCGGTCCACGTCGTCTTCAGCCCGTCGCCCTGCACGTTGACGTCCGCCGGGACGACGTTGATCTCGCTGTGCGCCGCCGTGCCGTCGGGGCCGATCACGGTGCCGCCCCAGTTCTCCGCCGAGCCGATCTGGCTGGTGTACGGGGCCACGTCGGTGCGGTCGAACAGCGTGAGGTCGTCGGTCGCGGTGCCGCCGCCGCCGGTGGCGGTGCAGGACGCCGGCCCGGTGGTCTCGTCCAGCGGGCCGACCGTGGCGCGCTGCCCGGACTTGAGGCCGTAGCCGAGCTTGAACAGCGGGTCGTAGTTCGGCGACCACGGGTTGAGCGGCGTCTGGCACGCGCTCTTCGGCCACGAGTACGACAGCGTGCCCTGGTAGCCGGTGCCGTCCTTGCCCTTGACCAGCATGTCGGCGACGCCGCCGCCCTCGGTGCCGGGCAGCCAGGCCGCCACGAACGCGTCGGAGCGGTTGATCTCCTTGTTCATGTACAGCGGGCGGCCGCCGACGTACACGGTGACGACCGGGGTGCCCTTGCCGCTGACCTTGTCCAGCACGGCCAGGTCCTCGGGGTAGAGCTTCGACGCCTCGAGCGACTTGCGGGTCAGGTCGCCGACGCCCTCGGCGTACGGCGTCTCACCGATGACGGCGATGACCGCGTCGAAGCCCTTGGGGTCGACGGTCCCGGTGGCGTCGAAGGTGACGTTCGCGTCGCCGAGGTCCTGCTTGATGCCGGTCAGGATCGAGGTGGCGTTCGGGAAGTCGGCGTTGGTGTTGCCGGTGCCCTGCCAGCTCAGCGTCCAGCCGCCGGTCTGGTTCGCGATGTTGTCGGCGCTCTTGCCGACGACCAGGACCTTCGACGCCGGCTTGAGCGGCAGCACGTTGCCGTTGTTCTTCAGCAGCGTCTGCGACTCGCGGACGGCGTCGCGGGCCAGCCAGTTGTCCTTCAGCGCCTCGTCGGAGTTGGCGTAGGAGCGGTCGGACGGCTTCTGCGACTCGAACAGGCCGTCACGCAGCTTGACGCGCAGGATGCGGGTGACGGCGTCGTCGATGCGCGCCATCGGGATCTCGCCGCTGTTGACCTGGGCGACGGTGTTGGTGATGAACGCCTTCCAGTCGTTCGGCACCATCACCATGTCGATGCCGGCGTTGATCGCCTGCGGGCAGGACGAGTTGGTGCAGCCGGGAACCTGGCCGATGGCGTTCCAGTCGGACACGAGCAGGCCGTCGAAGCCGATCTTGCCCTTGAGGATCTGGTTCATCGCCTTGTCGCTGCCGGTCAGCTTGCCCTCGTTGATGCCGAGGTCGGCGTTGGTCCAGCTGTTGAACGACACCATCACGGTCTGGGCGCCGGCGGCGAGCGCGCCGTAGTAGCCCTGGCCGTGGATGTTGATCATGTCCGCTTCGGACGAGGGGTTGACGCCCTGGTCCTGGCCGTTGATCGTGCCGCCGTCGCCGATGAAGTGCTTGGCGGTGGCGATCACGCCGTTGTAGCCGATGCGCTTGGTGGCGCCGTCCTGGAGGCCGTTGATGGACTCGAAGCCGTAGGCGCGCGTGATGTGCGGGTCCTCGGAGAAGCCTTCGTAGGTGCGGCCCCAGCGGTCGTCCTGGACGACGGCCAGCGTCGGGGAGAAGGCCCAGTCCTGGCCGGTCGAACGGATCTGCCGGGCGGTGGCGCCGGCGACGTCGCGGACCAGGCACGGGTCGTGCGCTGCACCGAGGCCGATGTTGTGCGGGAAGACGGTGGCGCCGTAGACGTTGTTGTTGCCGTGCACGGCGTCGATGCCCCAGATCACGGGGATCTTCGTGCGGCTCGTCTTGGACGCGTTCCAGTAGGAGTCGGCGAGGGCCAGCCAGTCCTGCTGGGTGGCGTGCTTGTTCGCGCCGGGCCACGAGCCGCCGCCGTTGAGGACGGAGCCGATGGCGTACTGGCGGACCTCGTCGGGGGTGATGGAGGCGATCTCGGGCTGCGTCATCTGCCCGACTTTTTCTTCCAGGGTCATGCCCTGGAGGATTTCGGCGATCCGCTGCTCGTCGCCGGCCTTCCCCTTGAGCCTGCTGTCGACCTTCGGCCAGTCCGCGAGGGTCGGCAGGGTCTTCTCGATCTTGGCGCAGCCGTCCTTGTCCTTGGCGGGCTGCCCGATCACGGGCTGGGGCGGCTCGGCTTGGGCCGGCGTCGCCTGGGCGATCCCGCCCAGCAGGCTCAGGCTCATCAGCGTGACGAGCGAACTTCGGCGCGCACGGGACCACGCGCGGGATCTACTGGCCATGGACAGGTCCATTCTGCGATGAACGGCGGACCGGCCGATCCTCACCGGGCGACCGGGAGGCCGTCAAGGGTTTCGATTGTTTGGAGGGCCTGTTAATTCTCGACATAAAATAAGAGTCGTCCGGTGGTGGGGCCACGCATAGTGCCTAACTCGCTTGCAGTCAAGAGCACTGCTGGGCACGGGTTCTGCCCGTGACGTCCGCCGTGCCGTCTCGCTCGACCCGCCTGGACGAACTGGCCGCCGCCGGGAGCAGCCAACTCACCGCCCGGACCGGCCAACTCACCGGAACGCGGGCGAGTTGGCCGGTTCGGCCGGTGCGTTGGCCGGTGCGGCCGGTGAGTTGGCCGGACGCGACGGTCTGAAGTCGGCGTGCGCGAGCAGGCGTGGCAGAAACCGAGCGCGCGGCTCAGCTCAGCACCGAGCCCGGCAGCTCCTCGAAGATCAGCCAGGTCCGCGTCGACCGCACGCCCTCCAGCGCCTGCAGCCGCTCCAGGACGACGTCCCGCAACGTCGAGTTGTCCGGCGTCCGGACCAGCAGCAGGATGTCGAAGTCGCCGCCGACCAGGGCCACGTGGTCGACGTACGGGATCTCGTGCAGGTCCGTCGCCATCGTGCGCCAGGACGTCTGCTCCACCGTCACCATGATGTACGCGCTCGTGCCCAGGCCGGCGCGGCGCGGGTCGATCCGGGCGCCGAAGCCGGTGATCACTCCCTCCGCCATCAGGCGCTCCAGGCGCGCGTACGCGTTGGTGCGCGAAATGTGGAGTTTTTCCGCCAGCGCGCGCACCGCCAAGCGGCCGTCCGCGGACAGCTCGGCCAGCATCGCCCGGTCGACGTCGTCGAGGGCGGGGACCGTTCGTCCCGCGAGACGGCCGTGAGCCAGGCCACTGCTGGACGTTTGGTCGTCTGAAGGCCCTGAAGGCGACTGTTTGTCGCTCATTTCCGCCAACCCTTGAACACAACACCGCCGAGAACGACCATTTCAGCATCATATGTCTGGGAGAGGTGGTGTGCGCCATGGCTGTGGTGTCTTCGGAGACCCTGCTGCCGTCCGCTGCCCCGGTCCGGTTCGTCGCCGAAGACGGGAGCCGGGCCGGCGAGCACGGCGCGTACGGCGAACCCGCGGCGGAGCGGCTCAAGGAGGCCTACCGGCTGATGGTGCTGGGCCGCCGGTTCGACGTCCAGGCGACGGCGCTCACCAAGCAGGGCCGTCTCGCCGTCTACCCCTCCAGCGCGGGCCAGGAGGCCTGCCAGGTCGCCGCCGCGCTGGCGCTCGAACAGCGCGACTGGCTCTTCCCGACCTACCGCGACTCGGTCGCCCTCGTCGCCCGCGGCCTGAAGCCCGGCGAAGTCCTGACGCTCCTTCGCGGCGACGCGCACTGCGGCTACAACCCGGTCGAGACGCGCGTAGCGCCTCAGTGCACTCCGCTCGCGACGCAGACCCTGCACGCCGTCGGGCTGGCGCACGCGATGCAGCGCCGCGGCGAAGACGCCGTCGCCCTCGCGCTCATCGGGGACGGCGCCACCAGCGAAGGCGACTTCCACGAAGCGCTCAACTTCGCGGCCGTCTTCAAGGCGCCGGTGGTGTTCTTCGTGCAGAACAACCGCTTCGCCATCTCGGTGCCCTTCGAGAAGCAGAGCGCCGCGGCCGCGCTGGCGTACAAGGGCATCGGCTACGGCATGCGCTCGGAGCAGGTCGACGGCAACGACGCCGTCGCCGTCCTGGCCGTCCTCGACGACGCGGTGAAGCACGCGCGCGAAGGCAAGGGACCGGTCCTCGTCGAGGCCCACACCTACCGCATCGACGCCCACACCAACGCCGACGACGCCACCCGGTACCGCGACGCCGAAGAAGTCGCGAAGTGGCGCGAAGCGGACCCGCTCAAGCGGCTCGAGACCTACCTCCAGGCCGAAAATGTCCTGCAGGGCAAGGAAATCGAGCAGTTCGCGGCCGACGCCGAGGTGTTCGCGCAGTCCGTCCGCGACACCCTGAACGCCGAGCCCGAGCTCGACCCGCTGTCGCTGTTCGACCACGTCTACGCCGCACCGACCCGCCAGCTGCGGCAGCAGCGGGCCGCCCTCGCAGCCGAACTGGAGGCCTGATGACGACCACCATGGCCCAAGCGCTCAACGCGGCCCTGCGGGACGCCCTCAAGGACGACGACCGGGTGCTCGTGTTCGGCGAGGACGTCGGCACGCTCGGCGGCGTCTTCCGCGTCACCGACGGCATCACCGCCGACTTCGGCGAGGACCGCTGCTTCGACACCCCGCTGGCGGAGGCCGGTATCGTCGGGTTCGCCGTCGGGATGGCGATGGGCGGGTTCCGCCCGGTCGTCGAGATGCAGTTCGACGCCTTCGCGTACCCGGCGTTCGAACAGATCACCTCGCACGTGGCGAAGCTGCGCAACCGCACCCGCGGCGCGCTCTCGCTGCCGATGGTCATCCGCGTGCCCTACGCCGGCGGCATCGGCGGTGTCGAGCACCACTGTGACTCCAGCGAGGCCTACTACACGCACACGCCGGGCCTGCGCGTCGTCACGCCGGGCACCGCGCAAGACGCCTACGACCTGCTTCGCGACGCCATCGAGTCCCCGGACCCGGTGATCTTCCTCGAACCCAAGTGCCGCTATTGGTCGAGCGAGGAGGTCACCTTCACCCGCTCGGGCCCCGCCATGGACCAGGCCGTGGTCCGGCGCCACGGGCGGGACGTCACCCTCATCGCCTACGGCCCGATGGTCGCCACCGCACTGGAAACCGCCGAAGCCGCGACGGCCGAGGGCTGGGACGTCGAGGTCGTCGACCTCCGCTCGCTGTCGCCGTTCGACGACGAGACCGTGACGGCTTCCGTGCGCCGCACCGGGCGGGCGGTCGTCGTGCACGAGGCCGCCGGGTTCGGCGGCTACGGCGCCGAGGTCGTCGCCCGCGTCACCGAGCAGTGCTTCCACCAGCTCCACGCGCCGGTCCTGCGGGTCACCGGGCTCGACATCCCGTACCCGGCGCCGAAGCTCGAGCGCCACCAGCTGCCCGACGTCGACCGGATCCTCGACACGATCGCGCGCCTGCAGTGGGCCGACACCCCGGTGGTGACCGGTGCCTGACTTCCTGCTGCCGGACCTCGGCGAAGGCCTGACCGAGGCGGCGATCGTGGACTGGCGGGTCAAGGTCGGCGACACCGTCGACGTCGACCAGGTCGTCGTGGAGGTCGAGACGGCGAAGGCGGCGGTCGAGGTGCCGGTGCCGTTCGCCGGCGTGGTGTCGGCGCTGCACGGCGAACCGGGGCAGCTGCTGCCGGTCGGCGCGCCGCTGCTGAGCGTCGGCGGGTTCGCCGAGCCCGGGGTCACCGTGTCGTCGACGTCGGCCGGCAGCGGGAACGTCCTGATCGGGTACGGCACCGCGCCCACCACCCGGCGCAAGCGTGCCCGCCGTGCCGAAGTGCCCGCCCCGAAGGCCAAGGCGCCCGGCGTGATCTCGCCGTTCGTCCGGAAACTGGCCGCGGACAACGGGGTGGACCTCGCGAAGGTGACCGCGACCGGCGCGGACGGGATCATCCGCCGCGCCGACGTCGAGGCGGCGCTGAAGAAGCCGGTCGCGAAGGGCAAGCGCATCCCGTTGACCGGGGTCCGCAAGGCCGTGGCCGACAAGCTCACGACGTCCCGGCGCGAGATTCCCGAAGCGACGGTCTGGGTGGACGTCGACGCGACCGAGCTGGTCGCCGCCCGCGCGGCGTTGAACGCCAAATCCGACCGGCCGGTCAGCCTGCTCGGGCTGATCGCGCGGTTCGCCGTCGCGGGGCTTCGCAAGTTCCCGGAGCTGAACTCGCGCGTCGAGGGCGACGAGATCGTGCTGCTCGACGAGATCAACCTCGGCTTCGCCGCGCAGACCGGCCGCGGCCTGGTCGTGCCGGTGGTGCGCGCCGCCGGGGCGCTGTCCACCCGGGACCTGTCGGCGGCGATCGGCGAGCGGGCCCGCACCGCGCGGGACGGCAAGCTCGCGCCCGCGGACCTCACCGGCGGCACCTTCACGGTGAACAACTACGGCGTCTTCGGCGTCGACGGCTCGGCCGCGATCATCAACCACCCCGAAGCGGCGATCCTCGGCATCGGCCGGATCATCGACCGGCCCTGGGTCGTCGACGGCGCGCTGGCGGTGCGGAAGATCTGCGAGCTGACGCTGGCCTTCGACCACCGCGTCTGCGACGGCGGCACGGCGGGCGGGTTCCTGCGGTTCGTCGCCGACTGCGTGGAGTCGCCGGTCACCGCCCTCGGCGACCTCTGACGACTCACCGGCCGCGTTGGCCGGTGGTGACGGTGTTCGCACTTAAAGTGGTTGCGTGACGACACCGGCCCAGCACGACCGCGACCTCGCGGAGGGGCGCGTCGCCCGGCTCAAGCAGGACCTGCGGGCCGGGATCGCGGCTCCGCCCGGCGACGTCGAGGCGATGGACGAGCTCGTGACGACGGCGCACCGGCTGCTCGACGCCGAGGTGGCGTTCGACGAGGCCGGGCGCCGGCTGGCCACCGCCGAGCTCGAGTCACGGCACGCGGCGACCCAGCGCGCGGTCGTCTGGTTCGCGGCCGCGCCCGTGCTGGTGGCACTGGTCGCCGGGGCGCTGGTGCTGTTCGAAGTGCTTTCGCCGGGGTGGCTGCCGGTTCTGGTGCCGCTGTTCGGCGCGGGGCTGTGGATCGGCTTCGGCCCGGTGCGCCGGGCCGGGGCCGTGCTTCGCGAGCGGATGCGGGCGGCGTGGGCGGGCAGCCTCGCGGCGGTGCTGCTGGTGGGCGCGCTCCTGCCGTGGTCCGCGGCCGTCGTCTTCACGATCCTGACGGCGCTGGGCGTCGCGGGCACGATCGCGCTGCTGTGGCGGGAAAGCCGGATCCCGTGAGCCACGGCTACGCGACCTACGGCGACGATCCCGAGTTCGAGCCGGAGTACCTCGAGCCCGGTGATCCGACGCGCCGCGACCTCGACGAGCTGTTCGCGGCGGTCGACGGGCTGCGCGCGGCCGACGACCGCTTGGGTCAGGACGTCGCCGAACTGACCGAGCGGCTCGAGAGCGGCGGCCCGGACCGGCAGGACGACCGCATCGACCGGCTCGGCAGGCAGCTGGAACGGCTGCAGCAGCAGGTCCGGGTCCTGGAGCGCGCGGTGCGCGTGGCCGACGGGGTGCCGCAGGCGGACCTCGACGACGTCGGCGCGGAGACGCGGGCGCTCGCGGCGGAGGCGGCGCGGTGGGACGACCTGCACCAGGAACTCGTCACGAAGGAGCAGCGGGCCCGGTACGCGGAGGAGATCGCGCACCTGGACTCGGTGCGGTCGGCCCTTTCCCGGTGCGAGGCCGAGCTGCTGGACGTCATCGGGGTCTTGGCGTCGACGGACCGGTCGACCCGGGCCCGCGGGGACGCGGAATCGCGGCTGCGTGCGCTGACGACCCGGCGGCGCACCCTGCTGGACGAGGAGATCCCGGCGGCTTCGGAGGCGGCGGAGACGGCGCGGCTGGCGTTGCGCGAGGCCGACGCGGTCGAGGCGCGGGTGGTGCCGCAGTTGGAGCGCGCCGAACGGGCGTGGCACGACCTGCAGGTGCGGCTGCGGACCCGGATCACCGACGCGCTCGGCTCGAACGCCCTGCTGCCGACGTGGTTCGGGCACGCGCTCGGCGTCGCCCCGCCGTCCGGCACGTCGGGTGACGCGTGGATCCGGACGGCGGCGTCGGTGCTGGCGTACCGGGTGACGTTCGGTGTCACGGACCCGGCGTTGCCGCTGGGCCCGCCGGCGCCCGGGGGAACGGACACGAACGAGCGCCGGTGGACCTGGCGAGCGAGGCTGGAGTCCGACCTGGACGCCCTCGCCCTCTGACCCCCGCGTTGGCCCGTTCGGCTGAATCCCGGGCCGGGCGGCCGGAGCGCGGAACACCGCGGTGCGCGCGGGCGACTGTAGGGCCATGGACGAGCCCGGCGACGACACTCGCAACACCGTGCGCGGCGATGTGCACGGCACGGTTTTCCAAGCCGGCCGCACGGGAAACGTGAACACCGGTCCCGTGCACGGGGAAACCGTGTACCTGGGCGACGTGCACCTCCACGGGACCGCCGAGCGGGCCGACTTCCGGGACGGCGGCGTCCTGGCACTGAGCCGCAAGGACTACGCGACGGCCGTCGCGGACCTTTCCCGGGCCTGCCGGGCGGCCCCGGCGGACGCCGGCCTCGGCTTCCTCCTCGCCCTCGCGCTGCTGCGCGGCCACCGGCCACACCGGATCCGGTCGACCCGGGAGCTGACCGCCGTGCTCGACTGCCTTCGCCGCGCCGAGCACCTCCCGCACGCCCGGCTGCTGGTCCTGCTGGTCCAGGAAGACCGGGGACGGTTCTGGGAGCGGGGCGGGCGGGTCTCCGGCGAGGTGCAGGCGCTCGTCGACGACGCGGACCCGGCCGCCGTCCGGCAGATCCTCGACCACGTCACCGCGCCGGAGAACCGGGTGTGGCGCCTGCTCGAGGCGAGCCGGTGACCGAGGACGAGGAGATGACCTCCTCCGATTCCGCCGACGACCGCCGGGAGATCGTCGACCGCTACTTCGCGGCCGAGCCGAGCGCCCGGGAACGATCGCGCATGCAGCTGTATGTCTTCGGTGGCGTCGCGGCGATCCTGGTCGGTGTCATCGCGTCGATCGCCGGTTCCTGGGTGTTCGGCGTCTTCGCGGTCGTCGGCGGCGGGTTCGCTGTCGGGCGCGGTCTCCCTCTGTTCGAGGCCTACCGGGCGGCGCAGGAGGCGGCTTCGCCCAAGCCGCGGGACGCGATCATCGACAAGATCCGGGACCACGAGCTCGGCAAGGTCCGGCGGCGCGCGCTGGACCGGCTGGACCTCACCACCGAGGACCTCGAGCTGGACCCCGTGGACTGGGATCCGCTGGCGGAACCGGGGCTCGGCGCGCGCCCGCGCGAGCCGCTGGTCGTCACCGGGCCGGTCCCGGCCTCCGACGTCGTGGTGGGCCGGGACGGCGTGTGGCGGTTCTCCCAGTACGCCGTGCTGGTGATCTGCCCGACCGACTACCACCTGGGCCTGTACCGGTGCGTCATCGACCTGCGGGTGGCGGGCCTGTTCCAAGAGGAGACCCACGAGTACCACTACACCGACGTGGTCGCCGTCTCGACGGCGATCCGCAAGGGCGGCCGGATCGCCGCCCGGGTCGTGGACGCCGACGAAAGCGCCTTCCGGTTCGAAAGCGTCCTGCTGCACGAATTCCGGCTGGTCGTCTCCAGCGGCGATTCGAGCACGATCGTCTTCGGCATCTCCGACGAACGCCGCCCCGACCACCGAGCCGAACTGCCGGCGACGGGGATCGACAACGTCGTCCGCGCGGTGCGGAGCATGCTCCGCGACAAGAAGGGCACGGCGGCCGGCCCGGAGATCAGTCCCCGCTGAAGCGGAGGGCGGACTCCAGCCGCCGGTGGAGGTCGCCGAGGCGGGACCGGCCCGGTTTGCCCGGTGGGAAGCGGCGGAGGAGCTCACCGGCCTCGGGTGGGGCGTGGTCGAGGGCCCAGCGGATCTCGGCTTCCGCGTCGCCGCCGGCGAGCTCGCGGGCCAGTGCCGCCTGCTGCGCCGGGCCGACGATGTGCTTCACCTGGTGGGGCGTCGGCAGGGGGTGCAGGTAGGCCGCGCCCGCCGCGCCGACCGCCGCGCGGGCTGCTGCCCCGGCCGCCGGGTCCTCGGCCGCGCCCGCCGCCGCGAGAGCCGCCCACGCCGCCGTGCGCAGGGCCTTGGTGCGCGGGCCGCCGACGGCGAATTCTCGCGCCGCGTCGATCGCCGCAGCCGGGCGAAGATCGCCGGGGACGCGGGATTCGTACAGCGGCAGGACGCGGGAAGCGCAGGCCGCGGCCCAGGCCGTCAACGCCCGGAGTTCGGCGAGAGTCAGCTCCATGTGGGTGAAGCATATCCTTGAACGTCCGGTTGAGACTTCTACACGATCGCGGGTCGCCGTAGTGCCTGCCGCCGCAGGCGGTTGAACACCTTCGCGTTGTTCAACGCGAACACCCCCACTATCTCGCCGTCGCGCTGCCAGGTCGCCACGAACGAGGCCGACGAGGGATCGCCGTCGACGAACGAAAGCGAGTCGTCCTGTCGGGGGTGCCCGGCCAGCTGCAAGGTTCCCGAATACTGGTCGGACCAGACGTACCCACTCGGGGTGTAAGTCCGCGAAGTGTGCCCGGTCAGCAGGTTGGCCACCGCGACCGGCGCCTGCTCGGACGCGTTCGTCCAGTGCTCGTGCCGCTGTCCCCCGTACCGGGCCACGTCGCCCACCGCCACCACCTGCGGCAGCTCGGTGACCAGCCCCGCGTCGGTGTGGACGCCGTTGCCGACCTTCAAACCCGAACCGGCCAGCCAGTCCGTCGCCGGTGTCATCCCGGCCCCCACCACGACCACGTCGGCGGGGACGAGCGAACCGTCGGCCAGGTGGACGCCCGCCGCGTCCATGCCCGTCGCCGAAACGCCGCAGCGCAGGTCCGTGCCGTGCTCGAGGTGCAGCCGGGCGCACACCGCGGCCAGCGCAGGGCCCAGCACCGACGTCAACGGAGCGGCCAAAGCTTCCAGGACGACCACGTCGAGGCCCAGGGAACGGCACGTCGAGGCCACCTCGGCACCGATGAATCCGGCCCCGACGATCACCACGCGGACCCCGGGCACCAGGGACGACCGCAGCGCCAGAGCGTCGTCGACCGTCCGCAGCGTGTGGGCGCCCGCGAAGCCCGGCAGCGTGCGCGCGCGGCCGCCGGTGGCGATCACGACGCCGTCCGCGTGCACCGACCCGCCGTCCGACAGGAGGATCCGGCGGTTCCCCGGCTCGAGCCCCGTCGCCCGCACACCGAGCCGGAAGTCCAGGGCCAGCGACGCCAGGTCGCCGGTGTCGAGCAGGTCCAGCGACTCACGCGAAGCCGTCCCGGCCAGGAAGGCCTTGGACAGCGGTGGCCGGTCGTAGGGCAGGTGGGGCTCGTCGCCGATCAGGACGACGCCGCCGTCGTAACCCTGCGCGCGCAGCTCCTGCGCCGCGCGGACCCCGGCGAGCGAAGCGCCGACGACCGCGATGCGCTTCACGCGGCGTCCTCGTCCGCGACGCCTTGGACGTAGACGACGCCGTCGTCGACCACGACCGGGTACGTGCGCACCGGGTCCTTGGCCGGCAGGCACGTCGGCATGCCCGTGCGCAGGTCGAACAGCGCCGCGTGCAGCGGACACTCGACGAAGCAGCCCTCGAGCCAGCCGTCGGCCAGGGAGGCGTCCTGGTGGGTGCACGTGTCGCCGATGGCGTACAGCTCCCCGTCGGCGTTGAACACCGCGATGGCGGGCGGCCCCGGGATGCGGAAGGACTCACCGGGCGGCAGCTCGTCCACCGTGCACGCGCGAATCATGACGCCTCCGGTCCTGTTGCGCAGAGAGGAACATCAACTGTGATACGCAACAAGTCTGAGTTCGCCATCGGGCGTCGTCAAGGGGGTACGCCCCGGTAGTTTTCGTTGCAGGCACCACACTTCCCGGGCACGCCAAACCCCGGGCCGTAGCTTTCACGTGAAAGCTACGGCCCGGGTGCGGCACTTTCACGTGAAAGTGCCGCTTGGTCACTGTGCGGCGGCGGGTTCCCCGTGCCGGTAGAACGGCAGCTTGATCGGGGCGAGCGGGGTGTTGCCGAGGATCAGGTCGGCGGCCTTCTCGGCGGTCATCATCACCGGCGCGTAGATGTTGCCGTTGGTGATGTAGGGCATCACCGACGCGTCGACCACGCGCAGGCCTTCGGTGCCGTGCACCCGCATGCTCTGCGGGTCGACGACGGACCTGTCGTCCACGCCCATCTTCGTCGTGCACGACGGGTGCAGCGCCGTCTCGGCGTCCCTGGCGACCCAGTCCAGGATTTCCTCGTCCGTCTCGACGGACGGCCCCGGCGAGATCTCCCCGCCGTTGTACGGCTCCAGTGCGGACTGGTTGAGGATCTTCCGCGCGACCCGCATGGCCTCGACCCATTCGCGGCGGTCGTTTTCGGTCGACAGGTAGTTGAACTTGATCGCCGGGTGCTGCCGCGGGTCGGTGGAGGTGATCTTCACCGAGCCGCGCGTGTCGGCGTACATCGGGCCGACGTGCACCTGGTAGCCGTGGCCTTCCGTGGGTGCCGAACCGTCGTAGCGGATCGCCACCGGCAGGAAGTGGAACATCAGGTTCGGGTACTTCACCTCGTCGTTGGACCGGACGAACCCGCCGCCCTCGAAGTGGTTCGTCGCGGCCGGCCCGGACCGCAGGAACAGCCACTGCGCGCCGATGTAGGGCCGCTTCCACTTCGCCAGCGACGGCTGCATCGACACCGGTTGCTTGCAGGAGTACTGGATGTACACCTCCAGGTGGTCCTGGAGGTTCTCGCCGACGCCCGGCAGGTCCTTCACGACGTCGATGCCGAGCTTCTCCAGGTCGGCGGCGTTGCCGACGCCGGAGAGCTGCAGCAGCTGCGGGGTGTTGATCGCCCCGCCGCAGAGGATGATCTCCTTGCCGTACACCTCGGCCGGCACACCGCGGCCCTGCGCGTACTCGACGCCGACCGCGCGCGTGCCGTCGAAGAGGACCTGCGACACGAACGCGCGGGTCTTCACCGTGAGGTTGGGCCGGTCCAGCACCGGGTGCAGGTAAGCCCCGGCCGCCGACAGCCGCCGTCCTTTCCGGACGTTCCGGTCGAAGGCCGCGAAGCCCTCCTGCCGGTAGCCGTTGACGTCGTCGGTGCGGGGGTAGCCGGCTTGCTCGGCGGCGTCGAAGAAGGCGCCGAACAACGGGTTCGACGCCGGGCCGCGCTCCAGCTCCAACGGACCGTCGTGGCCGCGCCACTGGCCGTCCGGCGGATCGGCGAGGCAGTTTTCCATGCGGTTGAAGTACGGCAGGCAGTGCGCGTAGTCCCAAGTGGACATACCGGGGTCGCTCGCCCAGCGTTCGTAGTCCATCGGGTTGCCGCGCTGGAAGATCATCCCGTTGATGCTGGACGACCCGCCGAGCACCTTGCCGCGTGCGTGGTAGATGCGCCGCCGGTTCATGTGCGGCTCGGGTTCGCTGCGGTAGCCCCAGTCGTAGAACTTCGACCCGATCGGGAACGTCAGCGCGGCCGGCATGTGGATGAAGACGTCCCACTTGAAGTCCGACCGGCCCGCCTCCAGGACGAGGACCTTGTTCGCCGGGTCGGCGGACAGCCGGTTCGCCAGCGCGCAGCCCGCCGAACCACCGCCGACGATGACGAAGTCGTAGGTTTCGGTACTCATGCGTCCTCCTCAGCCGGGCAGGGTGTCCGGGGCGCTGTCGGGCATGTGCTCGGGGCTCGTGTGCGACGAACCCCAGGTGCCGCGCCGGACGTACAGCATGATCGCACCGATGAGCACGATCAGCCCGGTGACGATCACCGCGCCCCACTGGAAGTACCAGTGGTCGGAGCCGTAGACCTCGGCGCGCGGCCAGATCAGGTTGACCGTCATCCCGGCGCCGTAGACCACCGCGACCAGGTTCACCAGCGTGCCCCAGCGGCCGAGCTTGAAGTACGGGCCGTGCTCCGGGCGCGGCCAGCCGCCGCGCAGCCGGCGGATGAGCATCGGCCCGGTGACCATCAGGTAGGGGATGTAGAACAGGATGATCGCCGTCGAAGTCAGGATGAAGAACGCCCGCTGGTTGCCGAGGTTGATCAGCAGCACCACGACCGTGAGGCCGCCGGTGAGCAGGGCGGGCAGCACCGGCGTCTTGGACCGCGGCGACACCTTCGCCATCGCCTTGCTGAACGGCAGGCGGCCGTCGCGGGCCATCGCCCAGCTCATCCGGATGGCCGCGGTCTGCACGGCCAGGCAGCACACGGTGATCGCGATCGCCGAGCAGATCAGGAAGGCGTCGCCGAGGCCCTCGCCGAGCGTGCTCTTCAGCAGGTACGGCATGCCGGACGTGCTCAGCTCCTTGGCACTGAGGTCACCGACCGCCATCATGCCGAACAGCATGATCAGGCCGCCCACGATGAACGCCGCGGTGATCGCCCGCAGGATCGCCCGGGGAGCGTGGCGCCGCGGCTGGGTGGTCTCCTCGGCCAGCGAACCCGCGGTGTCGAAGCCGTAGAAGACGTACGCACTCATCAGGGACGCCACCAGGAAGGCGCCGAGGTACCCGGACGAGTGAGCGTCACCGGTGCCGGCGGTGTCGAAGACCAGGCCGGGGCCGCGCTTGATGTGGATCGCCAGCGCGATCACGAGCAGGACGCTCGCACCGAGCTCGACCGCGACACCGAAGTTGTTGATCTTCGCCATCAGCTTGACGCCGATGATGTTCACGATCGTGGCGAACACCACCAGGATCACGGCCAGGATGATGGCGTTCTGGGCACCGCCCGGGGTCGACGTCAGGCCGGCGTCGTCGGGACTGCCGACGATCTGGAACGCGGTCGAGACCTGCGGCAGGATGATCTGGTAGGCCACCGCGACGGCCGCGGCCGTGACGATCGCGCCGATGATCATGATCCAGCCGGCCAGCCACGACGTCGCCGGTTTCGCGATCTGCTTTGCCCACTGGTACACCGACCCGGCGAGCGGGAACTGCCCGGCGAGCTCGGCGAAGCACAGCGCCACGGCGGCCTGGCCGACGAAGACCAGCGGCCACGTCCAGATGAAGGCCGGTCCGCCGGAGCCGAAGCCGAAGAAGAACAGCTGGAACACGCCTGTCAGGATGGAGATGTAGCTGAACCCGGCGGCGAAGCTGGAGAACGACCCGAGCGAGCGCTCGAGTTCCTGGCGGTAGCCGAACTTCTCGAGTTCGGAGCTGTCGTCCGGAGCAGGCCCCCCGCCCGCCGGTATTTCCTGAGTGGTCATCGCGTGCGTCCTCACGTGGTGGGGGAAGGATCAGCCCTTGAACCAGTGCTGCGGAGCGGGATCGATGTTCTGGTAGATGTGCTTGCTCTCCTGGTACTCCGCCAGCCCGGACGGTCCGAGCTCGCGGCCGATGCCGGACCGGCCGAACCCGCCCCACTCCGCCTGCGGCAGGTAGGGGTGGTAATCGTTGATCCACACGGTGCCGTGGCGCAGGGCCCCGGCGACCCGCTGGGCGCGGGACGCGTCCGACGTCCACACGGCTCCGGCGAGCCCGTACTCGGTGTCGTTGGCCAGCGCGATCGCGTCAGCCTCGTCGGTGAAGCGTTCCACGGTGACGACCGGGCCGAAGACCTCTTCCCGGACGATCGCCATCTCCCTGGTGCACTCGGAGAAAACGGTCGGACGCAGGAAGAAACCGTTTTCGTACGCCGGTCCTTCGGGGCGCTTGCCACCGGCCCGGAGCGTGGCGCCCTCCGCGAGAGCGCTTTCGATGTAGCCCTCGACCTTGGCGCGGTGCTGCGCCGAGACGAGCGGACCCGTTTCGGTCTCCGCATCCAGGCCGTCACCGACACGGATGCGGTCGGCACGCGCGGCGAGGTCGGCGACGAACCGATCATGGATTCCATCTTGGACGATCAACCGCGCGCCCGCTGAACAGACCTGTCCGGAATGGACGAACGCCGCCATCAGGGCGTAGTCGAGCGCCGTGTCGTAGTCGGCGTCGGCGAACACCACGTTCGGGTTCTTGCCGCCGAGTTCGAGGGCGACCCGGCGCACGCCCTTGGCGGCGGCGGTCATGATCTTCTCGCCGGTCGCGTAGCCACCGGTGAACGAGACCAGGTCCACGGCCGGGTGCTCGACCATCGCCGCGCCGACGTGACCCGGGCCGAGCAGGAGGTTGACGACGCCGGGTGGCGCGCCGGCCTCTTCGAGGAGCGCGACCAGCTTGATCGTGGTCAGCGGGGTGACTTCGCTGGGCTTGAGCACGACGGTGTTGCCCGCGGCGAGGGCGGGCGCGACCTTCCACGACATCTGGAGCAGCGGGTAGTTCCACGGCGCGATCAGCGCGCAGACGCCGACGGGTTCGTGCACGATCCGGCTGACCACGGTGGCGCTGCCCGCGTCGACCAGGCGTCCGGCGTCCTTGCCGGCGAGGTCGGCGTAGTAGCGGAAGACGTTCGTCACGTCGTCGATGTCGATGCGGCCTTCGCCCAGCGTCTTGCCGGTGTCGAGGCTCTCGGTGCGGGCCAGTTCCTCGCGGTCGCGGACCAGGAGGCCGGCGGTCCGGCGCAGCAGCGCACTGCGTTCACCTGCGGTGGTGCGGCGCCACGGGCCCTCGTCGAAGGCCCGGCGAGCGGCTCTGACGGCGGCGTCGACCTCCTCGCGACCCGCTTCGGCGACGGTCTCGATGACTTCGCCGGTGGCGGGGTTCAGCACGGCAGAGCCGGCTCCTCCGGACGCGTCGGCCCAGATCCCGTCGATGTGGAGGTCCTTCACGGGCGCCCCTTCCCGGATCGGTAGTGGCTGCTCGGTGCCTGAGTGCGTACATTTGTACGCGAAGTGTGTACAGATGTCCACAAGGGGGCTCGATGGTGAAGAGCGAACCCGGCGCAACGCGGCGCCGGGGTCCGAACGATCCCGAACGGCGGGCGCGGATCGCCAAGGCGGCGGTCGAGGTGGTCGCCCAGCGGGGGATCGACGGGGTCACGCACCGATCCGTCGCGGCGGCGGCCGGCGTCCCGCTCGGCTCGACGACCTACCACTTCGCGACGCTGGACGACCTCCTGGAGGTGGCCCTGCACGAGGCGGCGGAGAAGAACGTCCACGCGCTGAAGGAGTGGGAGTCCGCGCTCCCGCCGGACGCCGACTTCGCCGCGGCGCTCGCCGATCTGGTGATGGGCTACATCAACGAGCAGTACCGCGACACGGTGGTCGAGTACGACCTGTACGTCGCGGCCCTGCACCGTCCGGCGCTCCGCAAGGCGAGCGCGGCCTGGGACGACGCCCTGATCGCGTTCTTCGGCTCCCGCACGGACCCGCTCACCGGCCGTCTCCTGGCCGGCCTGTTCTGCGGCCTCCTCATGCAGGCGGCCCTGGCCGACCCCCGCCCGAGCCGCGACGAGATCGAAACCCTCTTCCGCCGCGCCATCGACGGCCCAGCAACCCCGTAACCCACGTGATTGAGCCCGTAACTCGCGTGATTGGGGCCGGAACTCGCGAGTTCCGGCCCCAATCACGCGAGTGCGGGTTCTGATCACGTGAGTTACGGGTTTCGTCCCGCCGTGTGGGTGAAACCCGTGGCGGGCAGTGGAAAAGCTTGGGTTGACAGGGGGTGGGGCGGGAGTCACTCTGGTGCGGAGTGGGCAACTAGACGCGCCTTGCGCAACTAGTCCCGTCCTGATCCGCGGAGAGGACCACGCCGGTGACCACAACCGATCTGCCGCCGAGCCTGCTCGCGACGTTGCCCGGCCGTTCCTACACCGATCCGGCGGTCTTCGCGCTCGAGCAGGCGAAGATCTTCGAGACGGACTGGTTCTGCGCCGTGCGGAGCGCCGACCTGCCGGGTCCCGGCTCGTTCGAGACCGTGCAGATCGGCAAGGAGAGCGTGCTCGTCTCGCGGGGCCGGGACGGGAAGCTGAACGCGTTCCTCAACGTCTGCCGCCACCGCGGGGCGCGGCTGTGCACGTCCGGGAGCGGCACCGTGAAGCGGGCCTTCCAGTGCCCGTACCACGCCTGGACGTACGGCCTCGACGGCAAGCTCATCGCCGCGCCGAACCTCACCGGCATGCCGGACGTCGACCGCACCGAGTTCGGCCTGACGAAGCTCCACCTGCGCGAGTGGCTCGGCTACGCCTGGGTCTGCCTGGCCGACGAGCCGCCGTCGTTCGAAGACACCGTGATCGGCGCGGTCACCGAACGGCTCGGCGGCCCGGCCGAGATCGACGTCTACGGCATCGAGGGCCTCGCGCTCGGCAAGCGCATCGAGTACGACGTGCGGGCGAACTGGAAACAGATCATCGAAAACTTCATGGAGTGCTACCACTGCGCGACGATCCACCCCGAGCTCACCGAGGTGCTGCCGGAGTTCGCCGACGGCTACGCCGCGCAGTACTACGTCGGCCACGGCGCCGAGTTCGGCGGCGGGATCAAGGGCTTCACCGTCGACGGCAGTGAAGGCGTCGACCGCCTCCCCGGCGTCACCGAGGCCCAGGACCGCAAGTACTACGCGATCACCATCAAGCCGGGTGTCTTCGTCAACCTCGTGCCCGACCACGTCATCGTCCACCGGATGTTCCCCCTGGCCCCGGACCGGACGCTGGTGCGCTGCGACTGGCTCTACCTGCCGGAGGTCGTCGAGTCGGGGCGCGACCTCTCCCGCTCGGTCGAGCTGTTCCACCGCGTCAACCTGCAGGACTTCGAGGCGTGCGAACGCTGCCAGCTGTCGATGGACTCGCGTTCGTACGCCGACGGCGGGGTGCTCGTGCCCAGCGAGCACCACATCGGCGCCTTCCACGACTGGGTCCGCGCGAAGCTGGCGGTCTAGATCAACGCCCGGATGGCGGCCTCGAACCCGGTGACGTGCTCCAGCGTCAACGCGGCGGCCTTCTCGGCGTCGCCCTCGATGATCGCGGTGAGGAGCGGGACGTGTTCGTCGACGTGGCCGGCCATCCCGGACAGCCGGGGGACGAACACGCACCAGATCCGGGTGGCGAGGTTGTCGTACCGGATCAGCGTGTCCTCGAGGAACGGGTTGTGCACGCACCGGTAGATCGCCCGGTGCAGGGCGAGGTCGGTGCGCAGGAGTTCGGCGTTGTCCCCGCCGGGGACGTCCGCGTCGAGCCGGGCGCGCAGGTCGGTCAACGTCGCCCGGTCGGCCGCGGTCGCGCGCCCGGCCGCGGCGGCCGTCGCCATCGGCTCCAGCGTGCGCCGGACCTCGGAGATGTGGGCGAGGTCGGAGATGTTGACGTCGGTGGCGAACGTCCCGCGCCGCGGGTAGGCGACGACCAGGCGTTCGGCCTCCAGCCGTTTCAGCGCCTCGCGGATCGGCGTCCGGCCCATGCCGAGCGTGGTGCCGAGCTCCTCCTCGTTGAGGGGGGAGCCCGGGCGGATGTCCAGCATGACCAGGCGATCGCGGATGAAAACGTACGCCTGTTCCGCCAGCGAGGGGGGATTGACCTGGGGGTGCACGCCGCTTAGCCTACATCGACAATTGATATATCAGAAGTCGACCACACGGAGGCAGTGCGGATGACCGCGACGATCGACCAGCACGTGCTCAACCGCTCCCTGGCCGACTACGACCCGGTGGTCGCCGAGGCGATCGGCGCCGAACTGCACCGGCAGCAGTCGACGCTGGAGATGATCGCCTCCGAGAACTTCGCCCCGCTCTCGGTGCTCCAGGCCCAGGGATCGGTGCTGACCAACAAGTACGCCGAGGGCTACCCCGGCCGCCGCTACTACGGCGGTTGCGAGCACGTCGACGTCCTCGAGCAGCTCGCCATCGACCGCGTCAAAGCGCTGTTCGACGCGGAGTTCGCCAACGTCCAGCCGCATTCGGGCGCCCAGGCCAACGCCGCCGCGATGGCCGCGCTCATCAAGCCCGGCGACAAGATCCTCGGCCTCTCGCTGGCCCACGGCGGCCACCTCACCCACGGCATGCGGATCAACTTCTCCGGCCTGCTCTACGACGTCGCCGCGTACGAAGTGTCCGAAAAGGACTACCGCGTCGACATGGACGAGGTCGAACGGCTGGCGAAGGAACACCGGCCGAAGCTGATCATCGCGGGCTGGTCGGCCTACCCGCGGCAGCTCGACTTCCCCCGCTTCCGCGAGATCGCCGACGACGTCGGCGCGTACCTGATGGTCGACATGGCGCACTTCGCCGGACTGGTCGCCGCGGGGCTGCACCCGTCGCCGGTGCCGCACGCGCACGTCACGACGACCACCACGCACAAGACCCTCGGCGGTCCGCGCGGCGGCGTCGTCCTCACCAACGACCCCGCCTTGGCCAAGAAGGTCAACTCGGCGGTGTTCCCCGGCCAGCAGGGCGGTCCGCTGGAACACGTCATCGCGGCCAAGGCGGTGGCGTTCAAGATGGCGGCCGAGCCGGAGTTCGCCGAACGCCAGCAGCGGACGCTGCGCGGCGCGAAGCTCCTCGCCGAGCGGCTCGTGCTCGAAGCGGACATCTCGGTGCTGACCGGCGGCACCGACGTCCACCTCGTGCTCGCCGACCTGCGGAACTCCGAACTCGACGGCAAGCAGGCCGAGGACCGGCTGCACGAAGTCAGTATCACGGTGAACCGCAACGCCGTCCCGTTCGACCCGCGGCCACCGATGGTGACGTCGGGTCTCCGCATCGGCACCCCGGCGCTGGCCACCCGCGGCTTCGGGGACGCCGGGTTCCGCGAGGCCGCCGATGTCATCGCCGAGGCCCTCCGGCCCGGCTACGACGTCGAGAAGCTGCGGGCCCGCGTCACCGCGCTGGCCGAAGCGTTCCCGCTGTACCCCTCGGAGGAGGCTCGATGACCGACCTGCCGGAGCACCCGGACTTCCTCTGGGACAACCCCGAGCCTCGCAAGAGTTACGACGTGGTCGTCGTCGGCGGCGGCGGGCACGGCCTCGCCACCGCGTACTACCTGGCCAAACAGGGCATCACCAACGTCGCCGTGCTGGAGAAGGGCTGGCTCGCCGGCGGGAACATGGCCCGCAACACCACGATCATCCGCTCGAACTACCTCTGGGACGAGAGCTCCGGCATCTACGAGCACTCCCTCAAGCTGTGGGAAGGCCTCGAAGAGGACCTCGGCTACCCGATCCTGTTCAGCCAGCGCGGGGTGCTCAACCTGGCGCACAGCCTGCAGGACGTCCGGGACAGCGTCCGCCGCGTGGAGGCCAACAAGCTCAACGGCATCGACGCCGAGTGGGTGGACGCCGACGGCGTCAAGGAGCTCTGCCCGATCGTCAACACCTCACCGGACGTCCGCTACCCGGTGCTGGGCGCGACCTTCCAGCCGCGCGCGGGCATCGCGAAACACGACTACGTGGCTTGGGGTTTCGCGCGGGCCGCCCACGAAATGGGGGTCGACCTCATCCAGAACTGCGAGGTCACCGGAATCTCCACAGTGGACGGCCGGGTCACCGGCGTCGAGACGTCACGGGGCCGGATCGCCGCGGGCAAGGTGGGGCTCTGCGCGGCCGGGCACACCTCGGTGCTGGCCCGCATGGTCGGGCTCGACCTGCCGCTGACGTCGCACCCGCTGCAGGCGCTGGTGTCCGAGCTCCTCGAACCGATCCACCCGACGGTCGTCATGTCGAACGCCGTGCACGTCTACGTCTCCCAGGCGCACAAGGGTGAACTCGTGATGGGCGCCGGCATCGACAGCTACAACGGCTACGGCCAGCGCGGCTCGTTCCACATCATCGAGCAGCAGATGGCCGCCGCCCTGGAGCTGTTCCCGGTGTTCGCCCGGGCGCACCTGCTGCGGACGTGGGCGGGCATCGTCGACGTCAGCCCGGACGCGTCGCCGATCATCGGCCTCACGCCGGTCGAAAACCTGTTCCTCAACTGCGGCTGGGGCACCGGCGGCTTCAAGGCCACCCCCGGGGTCGGTGACGTCTTCGCGCACACCATCGCCCGCGGCAAGCCGCACGAGTACGCCGAGCCGTTCACCCTCGACCGGTTCACCACCGGTGCCCTCGTCGACGAGCACGGCGCCGCCGCCGTGGCGCATTAGGAGACTCGATGCAGCTGATCCCTTGCCCGTGGTGCGGTCCGCGCGAAGAGGCCGAGTTCCACTACGGCGGCCAGGCGCACGTCGCCTACCCCGCGGATCCGTCGGCGCTGTCCGATGAGGAGTGGGCGAAGTTCGTCTTCTTCCGCGAGAACCCGAGCGGGCCGTTCGCGGAGCGCTGGAGCCACTCGGCGGGCTGCCGCCGGTGGTTCAACGCCGTCCGCGACACCCGCACCCACGACCTGAAGGCGGTCTACCGCCTCGACGAACCCCGGCCGGTGAGCTCATGACCCGGCTGTCCGGCGTCCCGCTCAAGTTCACCTTCGACGGCCGCGAACTGACCGGTTTCCTCGGCGACACCCTGGCTTCCGCGTTGCTGGCCAACGGCATCCACCAGGTCGCGACCAGCATCAAGTACGGCAGGCCGCGTGGCATCGTGGCCGCCGGTGTCGAGGACTCGAACGCCTTGGTGCAGATCGAAGCGCCGTTCCCGGAGCCGATGCTGTCCGCGACGACGGTCGAGCTGTACGACGGTCTGGTTGCGCGTGGCCTGCGCGGTCAGGGACGGCTCGCCACCGAACCGGACCCGGCGCGGTACGACGCCAAGCACGCCCACTGCGACGTCCTGGTCATCGGCGCCGGGCCCGCGGGCCGCGCGGCCGCTGCCGCCGCCTCCGGTCAGGTCCTGCTGGTCGATGACCAGCCCGATGGCGAAGCTCCCGAAGGTGTCCGGTTCCTTTCGCGCACCACGGCATTCGGCGTCTACGACGACGGGTTCGTGCTCGCCCTGGAGCGCCGGGGCGAACCCGCGGCCCCCGAACGCCTCTCGCGGCAGCGGATCTGGCGGATCCGGGCGAAGCGGATCGTCATCGCGACCGGCGCCCACGAGCGGCCGATCGTGTTCCCGGACAACGACCGCCCGGGCATCATGCTCGCCGGTGCCGCGCGGACGTACCTGAACCGCTACGGCGTCTTGGCCGGACAGCGCGTGGTCGTGTTCACCACCAACGATTCCGCGTTCGACGCCGCCTCCGACCTGGCCGACGCCGGGGCCCGGATCGTGCGGATCGTCGACGCCCGCGAGGGCTACGGCGTGATCGGCACCGATGGCGGCCCCGACGGGCACATCGCCGCCGCGCACGTCGCGAAACTCGGCGAGGTGCAGGGCGAGCGGGTCGAGTGCGACCTGTTGCTCGTGTCCGGCGGCTGGAACCCGGCCGTCCACCTGTTCAGCCAGGCGCGCGGAAAGCTCCGGTACGCGCCCGAGCTGGGCGCCTACGTCCCGGACGGCGACCTGCCGACGGTGCGCGTAGTCGGCGCCGCGGCGGGGGAAGGGCTGCCGGAGACCAAGGTGCTCTGGCAGGTCCCCGCGCCGGAGTCCGAAGCAGACACCCGGTTCGTCGACCAGCAGCGGGACGCGACGGTGTCCGACGTCCTGCGCGCGACCGGCGCCGGCCTGCGCTCGCTGGAGCACATCAAGCGCTACACGACGATCGGCACCGCACACGACCAGGGCAGGACGTCCGGCATGCTCGCCGCGGGCATCACCGCCGAAGCCCTCGGTGTCGACTTGTCGACCCAGCGGCCGACGACGTTCCGCCCGCCGTACACCCCGGTGCCGTTCGCCGCGCTCGCCGGACGGCACCGCGGTGACCTGCACGATCCCGTGCGCGTCACGACGATCCACCCGTGGCACGTCGAGCACGGCGCCGAGTTCGAGAACGTCGGCCAGTGGAAGCGGCCGTGGTACTACCCGCGGCCCGGCGAGTCGATGCGCGACGCCGTCCGGCGCGAGTGCCGCGCGGCGCGCACCGACGTCGCCGTCATGGACGGGTCCACGCTCGGCAAGATCGACGTCCAGGGTCCGGACGCCGGCTGGTTCCTCGACATGCTCTACACGAACATGATGAGCACCCTCAAGGTCGGCCGGATCCGCTACGGCGTGATGTGCGGCGTCGACGGCATGGTGATCGACGACGGGACGGTGATCCGCGTCGGCGAGGAGCGGTTCCTCGTCACCACGACCACCGGTAACGCAGCGAAGATCCTCGAGTGGATGGAGGAGTGGCTCCAGACCGAGTGGCCGCACCTCGCCGTCTTCGCGACGTCGGTCACCGAGCACTGGACCACGATCCCGCTGGTCGGGCCGCGTTCGCGGGAAGTCCTCGGCCGCCTGGCGCCGGATCTGGACGTCTCCAACGAGGCCTTCGGGTTCATGACCTGGCAGGACGCGGAGGTCGCTGGGATACGGGCGCAGGTCTGCCGGATCAGCTTCTCCGGCGAACTGGCCTACGAGATCAACGTCCCGTCGTGGCACGGACCCGCGCTCTGGCAGTCCATAGTGGACGAGGGCGCCACGCCGTACGGCACCGAGACCATGCACGTCCTGCGCGCCGAGAAGGGCTACCCGATCATCGGCCAGGACACCGACGGCACGGTCACCCCGCAGGACCTCGGCCTGTCCTGGGCCGTGTCGAAGAAGAAGGCCGACTTCCTCGGCAAGCGCAGCTTCGCCCGCGCCGAGAACAACCGGCCGGACCGCAAGCAGTTCGTCGGCCTGCTGCCGGTCGATCCGTCGGTGCTGCTGCCGGAGGGCTCGCAGATCATCGAGTCCGAAGTCGTGCCGGAACCGCCGGTGCGGATGCTCGGCCACGTCACCTCCAGCTACGACAGCGCCGCCCTCGGCCGCACTTTCGCGCTGGCGTTGGTCCGGTCCGGGCGCGAACGGATCGGCGAGACGCTGTACGTCCCCGTCGGCGACCAGGTGGTGCCGGTGACCGTGACCGAATCCGTGCTCTTCGACAAGGAAGGAGCCCGTCGTGACGGTTGACGCGGTCGAAGAACCGTTCCGCACCCAGCTCACCGTCCGCCTTCGCGACGGCGACACCCTGCTCGGCGTCGCGCTGCCCACGCCGTGCACGTTCACCAGCGGCCCCGACATCGACATCCTCTGGATGGGCCCGGACGAGTACCTCGTCCTCAGACCGCCACTTTCACGTGAAAGCGACGACCTGGAGGCGGAGCTTTCACGAGA